>JADMIJ010000320.1 GCA_015478655.1 Acidimicrobiales bacterium
CTCCAGCGATACCCAGTCGAGCACCTGCTGGGGAACGACTCCTTCGTAGTCCAGCAACCAGGCGCCCGGATAGGACATGGCCACCATCAGCGGAGAGGGAGCAGCGATGATGTTCGGCCACCCGTACTTGAACGTGCGGGGCCATTGCCGGTCCTGGGTGGGGTCGTACTTGACGCCGAGGAAGGGCGCTTCCTGGTCGAGGCTTATCGAAGCCACCAGGAGATGGCCGATGCTGACGCTCGCCGTGATCCCGTACCGAGTGCTGAGCGCCGTTTCCGCGTCAGCGGGTGAGAGGTAGCCCGCCGGCGCGGCCCCGGCTATCGGGGAACCGAGATCGGGCTGGGGGGTGTTGTTGACCTGGGTCACCGATTAACCCTTGGTTGCGGGATCTCCCACCACGGGATCGCGGCTGACGTGGGCACCGGTACCGAACAGGTGGGCGCCGATGTGGGTATCGATCACCTGGCCCTCGACGAACTTGAGCAGCTGGCCGGCCGCGCTCCGGGCCTTGAAGGTGGAGAGAGCGTGGTAGACGTACTCCACTTCGGCTTCCACTTCGGCTGGGGCACCCGTCACGGCCGATTCGATCTTCTTGACCTCGCCGATCACCTTCTCGACGATGGTTTCCTTCGGTGCTGCGGGCGCATCGGCCATGCGTGGTCTCCTTCGAGAATGTCGGGGGTCGGGCTCGAGCGCGGCCCGACCCCCTTTTCGGTTGTGCTTGCGGCCTAGACGTGCTCGAGCACGACGGCACGCTTGAAGGCGGCCCCGTCACCGGTGAGCAGGTCAGTACCGACCCCGTATCCGCCGATCCAGCTCCAGGTCGAGGAGAGGACCTGACCGAACCGGTCGAGGGGCGCACGCAGAATCCGGGCCACTCCGCCGATCATGTCGACCTCGACGGTCGATCCCGCGTTGAGCTCGGCGACCAGGTTGCCCATGCGCTCGAAGGGCCCCTTGATGAGCACGTCGGCCCCGGACACGATGGGCTGGAACACGGTCAGCCCACCAGGGTTGACGTAGTTCGGGGTCACAGTGTCCTCTACCCAGTCGATCCCGGCGAACCGGCCGAGAGCCAGATCCCGGTAGACGGGGCTGTCACCGCG
>JADMIJ010000137.1 GCA_015478655.1 Acidimicrobiales bacterium
ACGTCGGCTGTTCGATGGTCAGGCTTGGCTTCCGGTTCCCACCTGAACAGTTACTGCTGGAAAAAACCAGTGGGAATGGCTGAGCTCCGGCGATCTGCTCCAGACGCGGGTCGATCCTCATGGTTGTCCCCCAAGCGTGACAGCGCGTCGAGACTCGATAAGAAACCGATTGATTCTCTCGGTATCTGGCATCTCCGGGAGCGGGCTGGATGTTAACGACGCGTCAAACTCCCGGTGGAGGGGCTGGATGTTAACGACGCGTCAAACTCCCGGTGGAGGGACAGTCTCCAACTCTCGACCTGCTCCCAGGGCATCGACCCATTCCGAATCGTCAGCAGTTTGTCCCGGTGCCTTGTCACGCGAACTTCCATGGCCCCAGTCGAGAGCAGGGTGATTCCGGAAATCAACAGCCGAATCAGGTGCATAGCGTGCTTCCACTTCGGGGCCGATCCGTTTCGAATGTCCCGTTCGAGCTTCTTGAATTGAGACATGACGTAGCCGTTGAACGTTTGGTGGACCAAACGGGAGAGGAAGGCAGATCGAATGGCAAGCAGCTCATCGCCGATTGCCGTCGTCTCCATGATGATGGGGGAGTTCAGACACTCGAGGATGTTGGGGTTGGCCTTTAGGGCCAATACGCAGAACTTGCCCAACTCCCAGTACGCCTCTTCCATCTCGCCCCGCTCGAGATACTCGGGCGCTCCCTGGATGGACCAAAGCAAGTCCGGAGGTGAAATGAATACGCCACGGACGTCCGTATCCGATTGCTCATCGTTCAAGCCGTAGGCGCGAGACCCCGTCACACATCGAAGGATGACCCAGTCGGTCAACAGCTCTTCTACGAAGGTGGGCGATAGGTCAGACGTGCCGAGGGCGTCGGACTGCACGTGCTTCCGAATTCGGAGCTCACTACGTTCGAACCGGTCCTCGTCGCCCGACGGGAACCGGACCACGTAGTCGACCGGCACCGATTCCGAGCAAGCGACGACGACACCGGTCCCACGTCGGCCAGCAACCACTTGAGTGCCTGGTGAAATGCGGAGGGGAAAGTCCTCTGTCATGGCTACAGCCTGGGGTCCACGGGTTCGCTCTCCAGGGCGAGCACTCCGAATACACACTCGTGCACCCGGTAGAGAGGCTCTCTGGCCACGAACCGTTCCAGCGCTTCGATGCCCAGAGCAAATTCACGAACCGCCAATGACCGTTTATGACCGAGCCCTCGTGAGCGGAGTCGGGACAGGTTGCGTTCAGCGGTGTACTCGGGCCCGTAGATGATGCGCAGGTACTCCTTGCCCCGCACCTTGATGCCCGGCTGAGCCAAACCCTTGGGTCCTCGGTGGACGACGTCCATGGGCTTGACCACCATGCCCTCGCCGCCAGTTCCGGTGAGCTTCTCCCACCACGCGGTCGCCGCGGCGATTGACGTCTCGTCGGATACGTCCACCTCGATCGATTGCGTCGCTCGGAATGTGGTGGTGTCGGTCGAGGTCAGCCGGCCGAGCGTCTCGAGGTGCCACCGGTGATCACGCAGAGCGTGGACTGCGCCCTCGCCCGCAAGAATCTGGAACGGTGCCAGCTTCAGGTCGTCCATCGATGCAATCGGCCAGCAGTACTCGCCGTAAGCAGCCACGTAGCCAGCGATCATGTCGCCCCGCTCGGCAGCCCGTTTTCCCAGCTCGCCCACGTCGACTCCTCGAGCGATGACGGCGGCGAGCAGGTCCGCCTCTTCTTTGACGGCTCGAGTGGCAGCCACCCCTACAGGGGCGTACTGACGTTGGAGAAGCTCCTCGGCCTTGGCCGACCAGGGGAGCAGTTCGCAGTCCAGTACCAACCAGTCAGTCTCCAGTTCCTCCCAGAGCTTGGAAGAGTCGAGGCCAGCCCGAACCTTGGCCAGGAACGCAGACTCGAGCCCAGAATCAGAGAAGAACGGGCGACCGGTCCGGGTGAAGATCGATCCACCGGCCGAACCGTCGATCCCGAATCGGGCCGTACCGACCGATTCGTCGCGACAGACGACGACGATGGCCCGTGAACCCATGTGCTTCTCCTCGCACACCACCCGCTCCACGCCGACAGCCCGGAATGCGGCGAACGCTTCATTGGGGTACTCGAGCAGCCCCTCCCGATGGGACGTCTCGGTGGGGGACATGGTCGGGGGGAGGTAGACCAACCAGCGGGGATCGACGGCGAAGCGGCTCATCACCTCCAGGGCGGCGATGGCGTTCTCCTCGCGGATGGTGATGTTCGGAACCAGTCGGGACTCGATGATCCGCTTCCCGAGTACATCGTCGACATCCAGATCCATAGGTTCCCGAGCCGCCGACGCAGAAGCGCCGGCCGAGTCGGCCACCGGGGTCAGAGGCTTGGAGGGCTCGTAGTACACCTGGTGGGCCGGGACGGACAACAGCTCCTGCTCGGGGTAGCGCAGGGCGGTCAGCTTCCCACCGAAGACGCAACCGGTGTCGATGCAGATTGTCCGGTTGAGCCATTCCGCCTCGGGCACCGGGGTGTGCCCGTAGACCACCGTGGCGGCACCCCGATAGTCCTCCGCCCACGGATACCGGACGGGCAGGCCGTACTCGTCCGTCTCTCCCGTGGTGTCTCCGTAGAGTGCGAACGAGCGAACCGCTCCGGAAGCCCGACCCTGCATGTCGGCAGGCAGTCCGGCGTGGGCGACGACCAGCTTGCCGTCGTCCAGCACGAAGTGACCAATGAGGCCATCGATGAACGTGGCCACCTCCTCGGAGAACTCGGGAGGCTCCGCAGCCAGCTGCTCGAGACTCTCGGCCAGGCCGTGCGTCTTGCTCACGTTGCGTCCCTTGAGCGCCTTCAGGAGCTTCGACTCGTGGTTCCCCGGGATGCAGACTGCGGTTCCTCCGGCGACCATGCCCATGACCAGCTTGAGGACTGCCGGGGTGGCCGGACCCCGGTCGACCAGGTCGCCGAGGAAGAGGGCCCGGCGGCCCTCCGGGTGGCTGGCCGATCGGCCGTCGTCCCCGAGTTCGTAACCCAGGGCGCCGAGTAGCTCGGTCAGTTCGGCATGGCAGCCGTGGATGTCCCCGATGATGTCGAAGGGTCCGTGGTCGGTCCGCCTGTCGTTCCACAGGGGCTCCCGCTCGAAGGTGACCGCCTCGATCTCCTCGGCACCCTTCAGGTGGAACACCCGGTGGAACCCCTCACGTCGCAGTCCCTTGAGGGAGCGGCGGAGCTGCGAGCTCTGGTTTCTGATCACGTGGGAGCCGAACTGTCGCTCCGGGCGGGCGGCATTGCGTGTCGCGCACTCCTTTTCGCCCACATCCAACACCACGGCCACCGACAGGACGTGATGAGCCTTGGCCGTATTGATCAGTGAGCGGCGAGACTCGGCCTGCACGTTCGTGGCGTCGATGACGCAGAGCTTTCCCGCCTCGAGGCGCTTGCCGGCAATGAAGTGAAGTACCTCGAAGGCGGCGTTGGTCACCGACTGGTCGTTCTCATCGTCGCCCACCAGTCCCCGGCAAAAGTCAGACGAGATGACCTCGGTGGGCAGGAAATGGTGGGCGGCGAAGGTCGACTTCCCCGAGCCGGATACTCCGATCAGGGTCACCACACACAACTCGGGGATCTTGATGGTGGTCATCGGGAGAACACCGCCATCTGGGTGGGAGACCCGACCTCCGGGTCGTCAGTACCGACACCGGAGATCACCGTCGAGTAGCCGTAGCGACTACCGACCGACTCGCACCAGCGGGCGAACTCGGCACGGGTCCACTCGAATCGGTGGTCCCGGTGGCGCAACTGGCCGGCCGGGAGTGTCTCGAAGCGGACGTTGTGCTCGACGTTGGGGGTGGTGACGATGACCACCCGTGGCTGGGCGTGAGCGAAGAGGACCCGTTCGAAGCTGTCCAGACGCGACGGTTCGAGGTGTTCGATGACCTCGATCACACAGGCGGCATCGAATCCGGAGAGTCGGGCGTCCCGATAGGTGAGGGAGCCTTGAATGAGTTCGACTCGCTCACGCTGCCGGGGCGCCATCGAATCAAGGTGGAGGCGCCGGGCGGCGATCTCGAGCGAACGATGGGAAACGTCCATGCCGACCACTTGGTCGATGCCGTGCTCTTTGAGCAGTGCGGCGATTAACTTCCCTTCACCGCAACCAAGATCAAGCACCCGCTTGGCACCGGTCGACCGCACGGCACCGAGCACCGACTCGATTCGCTGCTCGTTGAGGCTGATCGGCTTCTCGACCACTGCCTCTTCCTGGTCGTGTGCCTCCTCGGCGGCATCGGGGTCAGTTCCGTCCTCCAGCAGCTGGACCATGGCCTCGCGAGTGAGCTCCCGGTGGTGTCGGAGATAGCGATGAGTGATGAGCTCAGCCTCCGGGTGGGTGGGCAACCAGTCGCCTCCACGGCGCATGAGTTTCTCGATCTCGTCTTTGCCCACGTAGTAGTGCTTGTCGTCGTCCAGCACGGGCAGAAGCACGGTCAGATGACTGAGGAGATCCTGCAGCCGGACCGTGCCTGAAAGGGTCAGATCGAGGTACCGGCTGTCGCCCCACTCGGGAAACCGGACGTCGAGAGGGATCGACTCTGCTTCGACTTGGTACCCCAACGGCTCGAACAGGCTTCGGGCTACCGATTCGCCACCCCGGCACGGTGTGACTGGAAGGCGGACGACGAAGGGGATCGCAAGCTCCGCTAGATCGGGCCGCTCCTTGCTCCTTCCTGACATCGCCGTGGATAAGACCCGACCCAACGCCACCGACATGAAGGAGGACACGGCGTAGGGCCGGTCGTTCACGTACTGGGCGAGGGAGAATTCCCCGCCTGATCTCCGGCGATTCCGTACCAGCCCCACCGGGTCGACCTCTACCAGGACAGCGACGGTGCAGCGCTCTTCGCTGGCTTCGGGGTAGAGCACGTGAACCGTGCCGAACCCCGTCTCGGAGGTCTGGTGGGTCGAGGGGTTCTTGTGCAGGAGGTAGCCAAGATCGGTGGCGGGGGAGTGGTCGGTGGAGATGGTGAGCAGCATGGTCAGTACCCGTATCGGCGTGATGAGGGCATTCCCTCTGCCCGCGTCCATTCTCCCATCCGAGGACCACGTCCCGGAGCGGAATGTCTGGACCGTTTCAGCTCGCTCGGTCCGGACGTAGACGGAAGGACCGTTCCGGCGTACCGGATCAGTGGGGATTGGATGCTTTGGCCTGGTGCCCAACGTCACCCTCAACGTCTGTAAACGCTGATCGAAACCTGGAGCACCTGAGACCCAGAACGCGCTGATCGA
>JADMIJ010000321.1 GCA_015478655.1 Acidimicrobiales bacterium
GAGAGGTGGTCATAAATCAAAGCCACGCCGGCTTGTATGCTGGTGTGGCTGGTCTCGTACCATGTGGTTGTCGAATCCCCCGAGGACGGAGACAACTGTATGGTACCCCACGATTCGGTGTTGGTACAGCTGCTCGCCTTGATTGATCAGCTGCCGCTGGCCCCATCCGCCGCTCGGCGGGGTCGGCCGTGTGTCTACTCGGAGCGGCTGTTCTTGAAGGCCGTGGTGGTCATGATCGTGCGCCATCTGCCGACCGTCTATGCCCTGTTGGCCGTCCTGGCCGAGCCCGGCATGGCCGCGGTGCGCGACGCCCTGAGCGAGGCTGGATGCTTTCCGACCCGCCGCACCTGGGAGCGGCGGCTCAAGGCCGTGCCAGAGCGCTTGCCGGCTCAAATCGCCCTGGTGGGCGAGCGCCTGCTGGCGCTGTTGGATCCGTGGGCCGATGGCAGCCGGGCGGTGGCCATCGATAGTACGGTGCTGGCCGCCCGTGGAGGCGTCTGGCACAAGAAAGACAGGGCGGCCGGGGTGGTGCCGCATACCAGCATCGATACCGAGGCCCACTGGACCAAGTCGGGCTGGCATGGCTGGGTGTACGGCTGGAAGCTGCATCTCATCGTCACCGTGGGGTCGATCTGGCTGCCGCTGGCCGCGGAGCTGACCCCCGCCAATGTCGCCGACAATGTCGAGGCGGTGCTCTTGCTGGACGCCTTGCGCGAAGCGGCCCTGTTCGTCTTGGGCGACATGGGCTACAGCGATCCGGACCTGGTCACGCACTGTGCCCAGCGCCAGCGCACGCTGGTCACGACCCGGCGCGCAGCCTATCCCCACCGGGATGATGGCGTCGAGGTGCGCCGACTCTTCCACCAGCTGCGCTCGCACGCCATCGAGAACTTCAACGGCCAGTTCAAGGCCATCTTCGATTGCGCTCGCCCCGTGCCCACCAAAGGCTTGGTCGCGACGCAGCGCCACCTGCTGGGCGCGGTGCTGGTCTACCAATTGGCCCTCCTCTATCGCTTTCAGACGGGCGGGAGCTTACGGGCTGGACTCAAGCCCTTGCTCCAAGCCGCCTAAGGTTCAGGATGAATTATGACCAAGCCTC
>JADMIJ010000138.1 GCA_015478655.1 Acidimicrobiales bacterium
GAGTTATCGGGACATGGTCAGTGGGACGAAGAACCACTCTGAATTTGAATTCAAGATCGGTGCCGAAAGGTCGATTGCGAGGGCCGAACTTGCGAAACGGGACCTCGTTGCCTGAAGCGATTCCGCACAACCACTAGTCGTCTTTCCCGATTGGGTGAAGCAGAGACACCGAACAAGAGAGTTATCGGGACATGGTCAGTGGGACGAAGAACCACTCTGAATTTGAATTCAAGGATGAGGGCCGTCGAGCGAGATCTGCTACACGATGTAGAAATTTCAAACAGTATAGTAAATGGGCCTGGGTCGTGCGACTGGCTGGTACTGCCTACCGGTTGACCGACCCAGGCAACATGATTGGCCGTCTGCAAGTACGATCCCCACTTCTGGCAATGGGAGGAGATGTTGATGTCCGCCCTAGTGCTAGTGGGGTGTAGTTCCCGGGATCCCCACTGAGAGGTGGCCACCGGGTGATCTTCGGTTGAACCGCAAGCTCAACCAAGGAGGATCACCCAGTGACCATCACCCATACTGACCTGAACGAACTACTCGACGCGATCCGCGCCGGCGGGGACATCGACGTCGTGCGCCGGGGCGTGGAGTTGATGCTCCAGGCGCTCATCGACGCCGAGGCGACGGCCCAGATCGGGGCTGACCGGTTCGAGCGGACGAGCACCCGGACCACCCAGCGCAACGGAACCAGGGACCGGTTGCTCTCGACCAAGGCCGGGGACGTCGATCTGAAGATCCCCAAGCTCCGGCAGGGCAGCTTCTTTCCGAGCATCCTGGAACGCCGACGCCGCATCGACCGGGCCCTGTTCGCCGTGGTCATGGAGGCCTACGTGCACGGGGTGTCGACGCGGAAGGTCGACGACCTGGTGGCGGCCCTGGGGCTGGAGTCGGGGATATCCAAGTCCGAGGTCAGCCGGATCTGTTCGGAGCTCGACGAGCAGCTCGGTGCGTTCCGGTCTCGGAGCCTCGCCCATCTCGAGTTCCCCTACGTGTTCCTGGATGCCACCTACCTGAAGGGTCGGGTCGACCACCAGGTCGTCTCCAGGGCTGTGGTGGTGGCAACCGGGGTGTCGATGGGCGGTCACCGGGAAGTCCTCGGCTGCGCTGTCGGAGACTCCGAGAACGGCGCGTTCTGGACTGAGTTCCTGCGTTCTCTTCGGGCGCGGGCCTGAATGGAGTCCGCCTGGTCATCTCTGACTAGCACCTGGGCCTCAAAGCTGCCGTCGAGGCGGTGATGGTCGGCTCGGCCTGGCAGCGGTGCCGAGTCCACTTCATGAGGAACGTGTTGACCAGGGTGAGGCGGACCAACACCCACATGGTGATCGCTGCCATCCAGACCATCTTCGCCCAGCCGGACGCCAGATCGGTTCGGGAACAGTTCGACCGGATCGTCGCCACGTTGGAGGGCCAGTTCCCCGAGGTGGCCACCATGCTCACCGAGGCCAAGGAAGACCTAGTGGCCTTTGCCGCCTTCCCCGAGACCCACTGGCGAAAGGTCTGGTCGACCAACCCCGTGGAGCGCCTCCACCGGGAGATCAAGCGCCGAACCGACGTGGTCGGGGTGTCCCCGAACGACCGGTCGGTCGAGCGCCAGGTCACCGCGTCTGAATACGATCCCGGGCCTGGATGTCCACTTTGCTGGCGCCCAGCAAGATGATCCGTCCCCATGGGCCGTGGCAGGCGACTTGACTACCCCTCGACGGTTTGTCGCCCATCATTGAACAGGGCTTAGGATGCGGGAAGGCTGCGGATACGGCTTTGACGGCCTTGCTTCGTCGTTCCGGTGCATTGGGGTCGTCGTGCTGACCAAATGGGTTGGCTGTTCGTTGCTATTTCGCCCCGGCAAGGCCGGTTTCGGCATTTGAGTCTACCGGGGGCCTCCGGATGGGTGGCCTTAGCAACGCCGGTTCATCTCCATCACCGACTTGAGCGCCACGTTGGCCACGTCGATGAGTGAAAGCTTTGCAGCGGGAGCCATCGCCGAGGTGATGTTCACCATTCAGATGCAGTCTTCTGCCCGTTGGCCTTGTGATGCGCGCCCAACAAGCCAAGCCGGCCCGAACGGCGACTCTGCCTCGCAACTAAATTAGTTCACGTCACTATGCCTTCGACTTCGTAGCCGGCATTGTCGATCGCCGACCGGATCGAATCGTCGCTCGCGTCGCCTTCGACCCTGACTGTTTTGGAGGGGACATGGACCTCGACGAAGCTGACTTCGGAGAGCTCGTCCACTTCGGATTCAATGGCGTGTTTGCAGTGTTCGCAGCTGATGGAGGGGACGGAGTAGATGCGCGTAGTCATTGATGATACCTCCGGTATGTGACTAGGAGACGGTGACGGTTGGGTTGAGGCTGCCAGGCGATTCTGTGCCCGGATCGGCTGCCGCATGCTCCGACGGAGAGGTCTTGGTAGGGTCGAATCGACGAAGCCGCAGGCTGTTCGAGACGACGAAGACGCTGGAGAAGGCCATGGTGGCGGCCGCGATCATGGGATTGAGGAGGCCGGCTGCAGCGAACGGGATGGTGACAAGGTTGTAGGCGAACGCCCACGCCAGGTTGCCCTTGATCGTGCCGAGCGTCCTGCGGGACAGACGGATGGCGTCTGCTGCCGCCCGAAGGTCGCCCGAGACCAGGGTCAGGTCACTGGCTTCGATGGCGACGTCCGTGCCCGTGCCAATGGCCAGTCCCAGGTCCGCTTGGGCCAGGGCGGGGGCGTCGTTCACCCCGTCACCGACCATGGCCACCACTCGTTCTTCCGCTTGGAGTCGCCGGACTACCTCCACCTTGTCGGCGGGCAATATTTCCGCAATGACTTCGGTGATCCCGACCTGAGCGGCCACGGTTCGGGCGGTCTGGACGTTGTCGCCGGTCAGCAGGACTGGTCGCAACCCCAGTGCCACTAGCTGGTCGATCGCCTCACGGCTGGTGGGCTTGACTGTGTCGGCCACCGTGAACACTCCCCGGGCTTCGCCGTCCCAACCGCCCACGATGGCCGTGTAGCCGAGGGCTTGGGCCTCATCCAGGGATGCCTGCAGCTCCTGGGGGAGGGTCATCGCCCAGTCAACGAGCAGGGAAGGCCGCCCTGCCACGACGGCGTGGTCTTCCACCACGCCGGAGACCCCCAGACCTTCGACATTGGAGAACTCGGCAACATCAGGGAGCGGGCCGTTCAAAGTGGCTGCGGCGGCGATGGCTCGGGCGATCGGATGTTCGCTCGCCGACTCCAAGGCTCCGACCAGTCGTAGTGCCTCGTTGGGGGTTGTCCCAGTGACGGTTGCAGTGTTGACCAGGGACATGTTGCCCGTGGTGACGGTGCCTGTTTTGTCCAGCACGATGGTGTCGATCCGGCGGGTCGATTCGAGCACTCCAGGACCCTTGATCAGCACGCCTATTTGGGCGCCCCGACCCGTTCCGACCAGGATGGCGGTGGGCGTGGCCAGCCCGAGGGCGCAAGGGCAAGCGATGATCAAGACCGCCACCGCGGCGGTGAAGGCCTGTGCGGCGCCGGCTCCGGCGATCAGCCAGCCGACCAGGGTGACCAGCGCCAGCCCGATGACGACGGGAACGAAGACAGCGGAGATCCGATCGGCCAGGCGCTGGATGGGTGCCTTGCCGCTCTGAGCGTCGGAAACCAGGCGGGCGATCTGGGCCAGCGCGGTGTCGGCGCCGATTTTCGTGGCCTCAACCAACAGGCGGCCGCCGACGTTCACCGTGGCCCCAGCCACGTCATCACCAGGACCAACCTCGATGGGAAGGCTCTCGCCCGTGAGCAAGGACCGGTCGACGGCGGATTGCCCGTTGACCACCGTGCCGTCGGTGGCGATCTTCTCGCCGGGGCGAACCACGAAGTGGTCCCCGACTGCCAGCTCATCGATGGGGACTCGTCGCTCGGTGCCGCCCCCATCGAGTACCGCTACGTCCTTGGCGCCCAGCTCCAGAAGTGCTTCGAGCGCGGCACCCGAACTCCTGCGGGCTCTCGCCTCAAGGTACCGCCCGACCAGGATGAGGGTCACGATGGTGCTGGCCACATCGAAGTACACGTTGCCGGTACCGGCATTGCGGGGGAGCAGGCTGAAGGTCATGCGCATCCCGATGTCGCCAGCGCCCAGGAACAGCAGTGCCACCATCGACCAGGCCCAGGCAGCCAAGGAGCCGACCGAGATGAGGGTGTCCATGGTGGCGGTCCGGTGTCGGAGGCTCAACCAGGCAGCCCGGTGGAAGGCAAACCCACCCCACAGCACCACCGGAGTGGCGAGTGCGGCCGCCACCCACTGCCAGCCGGCGAACTGCCAGGCCGGCACCATGGCCAACACCAATACCGGGACGGTCAGGATCGCCGAGCCGAGAAGTCGACGTCGAAGCACGGTGGTCTCGTCGGGTTCCATCTGGCCGACCCCTGGATTGGCCCTGGGTTCGCCTCCGGGAGAGGTAGGCATGGTCGCCTCGTATCCGGTGGCCTCGATGGTCGTGATCAGCTCGTCGGGGGAGACGCTATCGGCGTCGAAGTCGACGCTGGCCCGCCCGATCGCATAGTTGACCGATGCCGAGACCCCGTCGAGCTTGTTCAGCTGCCGTTCGATGCGCACCGCGCAGCTGGAACACGTCATCCCTGTAACCGGGAGCTCCACGTGGACTTTCGTCGCATCACGCATGCCGTTCCTCCGAACCTCAGCCGGTACCCCCAATTGGTATAAGTGGAGAGTACCCCCTATGGGTATAGCTGTCACGACCGGGAGTCAAATGGTGTCTACGAGCGCACGAGCCGGGCGATCGCGTCGGTCGCTTCGGCGATCTTCTTCTCGGCCCCGGGCCCCCCAGCCTTAACCGCCTCGCTCACGCACGAGTTCAGGTGATCACCCATCAGCTCGAGCGCCACCGCTTGCAAGGCGTTGGTCGCTGCTGAGATCTGGGTGAGAATGTCGATGCAGTAGCGGTCCTCCTCGACCATCTGCTGGAGGCCTCGAACCTGGCCCTCGATACGTCGCAGCCGCTTGGCTACCTGGTCCTTGTGCTCGATGTATCCGTACATTGCTACCTCCGTGGTCTAATATACCCCGCTAGGGTACACGCTGATCCAACAATGGCCGCCGATTCCGTTTTTGATCCCGTGGCGGCCGACGACAAGATGGGTTCACATGGAGACATGCTGGCAACCTGAGTGGTAACTATTCAGGCCCCGGCGGGCAGCCAGGCGTGACCTTCGAACAGCTG
>JADMIJ010000322.1 GCA_015478655.1 Acidimicrobiales bacterium
GATCGAGGGCACGAGTGACTTCGGCTTGACCCGGCGGGCCCCGTCGCGTCGTCCTGTTGTCCCTTGATCCCCATGCACTGTTCGTGACCACGAACAGGAATCCAGGGATGACCTGCGTCATCCCACCGTCGCTGTACTCGACACCGCGCTCAGCGCTCCGTGTCGATCCACATGAGGAGATCGAAATGAACAAGCACGTGAACAAGCACAAGTTGAACCAAGCCGGCCACGCCTGGCGAACGCGGGCCCAGGTCCTGGGCCTGACGGCCGCCGTGGTGGTCGGAGTGATCGTCGGCGTCTCCGCCGGCACGAACGCCTCGGCTGCTTCAGCACGGACCACCGCCGTCGTCAAGTACGTATCGGGTCCACCCGGACCGGAAGCCGTCCCCCTGCAGAAGGGCACCATGCTGGCGCCGGCGTCCACTGCCGCCACCGGCCAGAGCGTGGATGGCATCCAATGCAACGCAGCCGAGCAAGTGGTATTCCACGTCCACACCCACCTCGCCGTGTACGTGAACGGCCCGCTCCGGCCCATTCCTGCGGGCATCGGCATCGTGGCGCCCGCCGCCCAGGCGACCCCGGAGGGTCCGTTCTACCAGGCAACCCGGTGCTACTACTGGCTCCACGTTCACGCCCAGGACGGGGTGATCCACATCGAGTCGCCAGCCGGGCACACCTATACGCTCGGCCAGTTCTTCGACCTCTGGGGACAGCCGTTGAGCACCAATCAGGTCGGCCCGGCCAAGGGGAAGCTCACGACGTACGTCGGTGGCCGGTTGTACCGCGGCAATCCTCGGAATATTCAACTGGGCTCCCACGTGGACATCCAGATCGACGTGGGCACCCCAACGGTGTTGCCCCGATCGGTGAACTGGTCCGTGACCCAGCTGTGATGAACAGGGGAGCGAGTGCCCCTGAGGCGGGGTGGTAGTGGCCGGCGGCGTTCCCGCCGGCCACTACTCTGGTGACGTGCGCTGATAGCCGGTAGTCCCGAACCCTGTCCCTCGGTCCCGGAGGCTTCCCATGCCCGCACTTACCTCACCGTTGGCCACGCTGATGGCCGTCAATCTGTCTCACGACCGCGGTGGCCGAACGGTGC
>JADMIJ010000323.1 GCA_015478655.1 Acidimicrobiales bacterium
GGCTACCGGTGGCCCACGGTGTGTGGCGGTGTCGGCACCTGCCGGACATGTGTCATGACGGTGCTCGAAGGCGCGGACGCCTGCTCGGCCATCGGCGACTGGGAGGCCGAAGGTCTCGACGAGATCGGGGCGGCGGCCCGAAGCGGTGGCGGCCCGGTCCGGATGGCCTGCCAGACCCGCCTGGCCGGCCCCGTGCGGGTGCGCAAGCCCGGCGTACGCGCCGTCGCCATATCAAACGGTTAGTTAGACGCCGGACCGAAGGGCTATGCTGGCCCCCGGACCGGGGAGACGAGGAGGAACGGACCTGTGCCTGAAGCATCGGTGATCGATCCGGCGGTCGAGGCCTCGGCCCGCCCCATTGCCGAGGGCCTGTTCAGCTGGCCCGACTCCCCCCGACTGCTGGGGGGGACCTGCCAGGACTGCGGCACCACCACCTTCCCGAAGCAGGCCGGCTGCCCCCGCTGCACCGGCTCTGACATGAGGGAGGTGCCGCTGGCCACACGGGGCCGGCTGTGGACCTGGACCATCCAGGGCTTCGAGCCGAAGACCCCCTTCGCCGGGGAAGGCCCCTTCGGGCCGTATGGGGTGGGCTACGTCGAGCTGGCCGCCGAAGCCGAGGGAGCCTCTCCCGTCCTCGTCGAGTCCCGCCTGAGCGAGAACACCGCCGACAAGCTGCGCATCGGCGAGGAGATGGAGCTCTGCATCGTCCCGTTCCGCCACGACGGCGAGGGCCATCAGCTCGTCACCTTCTCTTTCCGCCCGGCCTTCTGAGCCGTCACTTGATCGGAGGATCGCCATGGATGTAGCTATCGTCGGCATCGGGATTCACCCCTTCGGCCGCCACGAAGGGGTTTCGGGGATGGCCCAGGGCGTCTTCGCCGCCCGTCAGGCCCTCGCCGACGCCGGGATCGGCTGGGGCGACGTGCAGTGCGCCTTCGGTGGCAGCGCGGTCGCCGGCAACCCGGAAACCATGGTCAGCCAGCTCGGATTGACCGGTATCCCGTTCGTCAACGTGCACAACGGTTGCGCCACCGGCGGCAGCGCCCTTGCCATGGCCGACCGGGCCGTCCGCTCGGGTGACTTCGACCTGGCCATGGC
>JADMIJ010000019.1 GCA_015478655.1 Acidimicrobiales bacterium
ATTAGAGCATCTGACTACGGATCAGAAGGTTGCAGGTTCGAATCCTGCCGAGCGCACCAGGAAAGTCCAGGTCAAAGGCCATAGAGCCCCGGTGGATCTGCTCTCCGACTAACGTCTTCCTCAGAAAAGCCAACAAAAAAGCCAACAACCGTGTTGGCTTGGCGGGAGGAAGCGTGTCGGGAAGCAAGCGACTGATCCGAGGTAAGGACACCTGGCAGCTTCGGGTGTACATCGGTCGGGACAGCAATGGGCGAGTCCGGCACCTTCACCGAAACTTCCAAGGTTCGGCGCGCGCAGCCGATCGCGAGCTGGCGAGACTCGTGACCGAGCAGGAGTTGCTCCCTGTTCCAATCCCGGAAGAACCGACCGTGTGGGGACCGACCACTACGATCAACGACGCCATCACGGCATGGAAGGCCAACGGCTGGGAGGATCTCTCCCCCAAGACGACGTTGGGCTACCAGAGCACCTGGGATTGTCACGTCAAGAAATCGATCGGCAACCGGCGTATCGCCACGCTCAATACCTATGACGTGGAGCGGCACTTCAGGCGCCTGAAGAGCGAAGGCTCCGGCCAGTCCTCGGTTCGCCAGGTTCGGGCCCTCATGAACCGGGCTTGCAAGCTGGCTCGCAAGTGGAGTGGAGGAACGCTTCCGAACCCAGTCGCCGAGGCTGAACTTCCCTCCTGGGCCATGAGCGAGCGGCCAGACGAGGTGCGGTCGCCGGAATTGGCGGAAGTACAGGCATTGCTGAAGGCGGCGACGGCTCACGACGAACGTTTCGGTGCATTCGTCCGCGTTGTCGCGGCCACAGGGATGCGGCGAGGCGAAGCCTGCGCTCTGCGGTGGTCCGATATTGACTTCGAGGGTGCGTGCGTGACGGTCGACGAATCGGTGATCTCCGCACAAGGCGGGGCCATTGTGAAGCAGCCGAAGACTCGCGCGAGTATCCGCTCCCTGGCGCTCGATGATGACACGCTGGCTGTGCTTCGGCACCTGCGCAAAGCTCAACTCAAGCTGGCAGGTGCTTGTTCCATTGATCTCGAAGACGAGGGTTTCGCTTTCTCCTTCGATCCGGGTGGGACAATCCCGCCGCATCCGGATGCCATGAGCCACCTTTTCTCCCAGACGAGAGATGCGGCCAAAGTCGCGAGCGATATCCATCTGCACTCGCTCCGTCACTTTCAGGCTACGGCACTCGACCCCGTGCTTCCGGAGCGCCAGAAGCAGGCTCGGCTTGGGTGGTCGACAGTGCACATGGCCCGGCACTACACCGACGCCATCGGAGCTGAGGATCGGAAGGCAGCCGTCCACATCGGCAAGCTCCTGTCGCCTGGAGCTCCTCAAGTGCTGAGCGAAGGTGCCGAGGCCGGCTGATCATCGTGCAGCCCCTCCAATGGAGGTAGAGACGCTGACTCCCCTGGCGTCTCTCCAGCGATGAGACGTTCCACCGCGCTCCTCGGAATCCGAATGCGGGACCCGATGCGGAACATGGGAAGTGGCAGGGTACCCGCCTTCACCGCCCGATAGAGAGTCGAGCGGGTCTCGCCCAAAAGAACGGCCGTCTCCTCAACGCTGAGTAGCGGTTTCGGATTGTGTTGCGCTCGTTTCACGGCCATCGGACATCCCTGATTCTTTGGCCGAGCGGCACGGCGTGGGAGCGCTGCATCCTGACAGCCAGCACGCCCAGGCTCAGCCGCGCTTGTTGACGCTGGCCATTGGAGAAAAGCGAAGCGAAAGTGTGATCGTGCGGCCTATTGGATCTGTTCACCGGTCACCAATCGACGGAGGGCTTCGAGTTCCTTACGGAGCCGCCGGACCTCGCTTTGGCTTGGGCGGCCGGTGGGCTCCGAGCGGCGCTCCTCAAAGCGGGCGAACCACTGGGCACAATTGCGCTCATCCCGAGAACGTGAGCGAGCGAAATCACGGGTCGTCCCCGCCAGGCGGCTGTCCCCATTCTGGCGTTGTCTGGAAGATGGAGTGCTGTTCATGCTGCACCACCCCAGAGGGGCGCTACGAACCGGCTGATGAGCCGACTTCGGCTCAGAAGCTGCTCCACCGGCACACGACGCGGATGGCGCACCCTCCGGCCCCACGGGCACCCGGAGACTCCATTGCCGTGCTGATCGGCGGCGCCTGCTTCGCCTGAGCTCCTCAGCAGCCGCGCAGTCTGCGCCGGTGAAGCGACCAGTGGAAACTCGACTCCGGTCGCGGTTACGAGCACGAGCCGGAGGTCGCCGATCGGTGGCGTCTCGTGAACTGGCGCGTGGTCGGACCCTCCTACGGCTCGAAGTCGGTTGTTTTCGGATCCCCCTGCCGGCGTCAGCGCTCCCGGTGGGAGCCCTCCGCTCGACACCTCGTCGGGCCCTCGCTCTACGGCTGAGGATGATCGGGACATCTGGTCTCCCTTGTTTGTGACAGGGCCTTCTGCTCCCGTCACAACCCATCGTCCAGACGGACGTCACCCGCAACGTCACCCGCAACGTCACCCGCCGGGAGCGTTCACGGAGCAACCCGAGCGACCAAACGTCACCCTCGAGGCACCAACGTCACCCTGAGCCCGGATCGGCTCGGAAGTGGGCCGGTCTCACCGATGTCGATTGGATTCCCATCCGTCTTCCACGCTCGGTGAGACTATGACCACGGACCGTATGCGGTTTACGGTATGTTGCATACGGTACGTGGTTCAACTACGATGACCGCTGTGATGCTGACGAGGGCCGGAGTTGGCGAAGGCAGGTCGAGTCAGACGAAGGGGAACGCTGGTGGTTCAACAAGCGCGCGGCACCTCGAGCCCGAAAGGCACCAAGGTGCCAGAGCCCGACGGTCAGTCGTGGGAGGCCCGGCACGTCCGTGCCACCTACTGGCTCGATCGAGTGCTCCGAGAAGAAGTTCGATCAGAGGCCGAACGCCGAGGTTGGAGTGTCTCTCAGTTCGTCAGCTGGGCACTCCAGCGGGCGCTGGACAAGGGTCACTGAATCTCCAAGATCTGATCGGCGGCAACGAGCTGGGACTGGATCTCCGGCGACAGCAACGTCACCCTGGCAGGGGTCAGGTGCAGTCGAGTGCATCCGACGGACCCCGGAACAGTGACCGTGTGCGGGTCCAGTCCAGGCCCCTGACCAGGGAGGGTGACGTTCAGGGTGACGTGGGCCTGACCGGTGCCGATCGCCCTAACGAAGTTCGGAATTCGTCGATATATCCGATTGACCCGGGCCTTCATGGACCACGAAATGTTCGCATTTCGGGGGCCGAGGGTGACGTTCAGGGTGACGTTGGACAGTCATGCTGCGTTCGGATGCGCATCCCCGACGGTGTGGCATGCAGAGCCCGGGCGGTAACGGGGACTGCGTCCTAGGACGAAAGCAGGGGTGGACCGAATGAGTGGCCATGAGCAGAAGGGCAGAGTTCGGAACTGGTCCTTCGGTTGTGGGTTGACCCTGGCGGCCATGGGGTTGGCCGCCTGCGGATCGGGATCCTCGTCATCGACCTCGACGACGCGTTCGAGTCCGACGACGTCTCTGGCCAGCCCGACAACGACGACCACCGGTGGATCCACCTCGGGGGTCCAGGCAGCCGTTCTGAACGCCTGGCAGTCGGCCCAACAGACCCTCTACGGCTACCTGCAGGCGCCGTGGCAGCAGGTCCGGGCCAATCTCGTGGCCGGCCAGACGGCGGCCACGCTGTGGCCAAACCTGGCCAACTACTTCGTCGATCCTGCCCTCAAGTCCGAGCAGACGTTCCTCGTCGGCGTGAAGATGGGCCAGCTCAATGGCCCGACGTCCTTCGATCTCGGTACCCCGAAGGTGTCGACGCACACCCCAACGACGGCGACGGTCACCGGCTGTATTCACGACACCGGTACCACCACGGCGGCGGGGGCGCCCGGACCGCCGACCCTTGGTGGAGGTGCAGGCTACGCAAGCGGAACATGGGATCTTGAACTGGTTGGCGGAACGTGGAAGGTCGCCACGTTCCAAACCACGACGGTGCCCAAGTGCTGAGGATGAAGGCATGCCGCTATGGCGCCGCTCTGGCGATTCTGACCTTGGTGGTCGTTGCACCCTCCGGCGAAGCCTGGGCGGTGGTGGGAGGCGGGGGCAGCTGCACGGACACCGGGAACACAGTCAGTTGCGGTAGTGGGGTGTCAGGTAACACGGGTACGGGTTCGGGATCCGGTGGCGACGGTGCGCCGACCGGTGGCGGCGGTGCGACCACGGTCTCCGTGCCGACGTGCCCGAACTACGTGCCCTATTCGACGGAGTTCCCCGGCCAGGACGGAGGGCCTCCACCAGCCGGTGCGACCCAACCCGGTGCCTGGTACGTCAACACCTGCGCCACCGGCTCTGTGACGGGCCAGTCCACCGGCGTGGTGTGGTTGGCCACCGGTCAGGCGGCGCCCACTGTCCCGCCGCCCGATCCTGCCGTCGCTGGCGCCCAGGCGGCCAGCGAGTTGCAGCTCCCGACCCCCACCTTGACCCTCAGTCCGTCGACCACGGGCTACGTGAATCTGGCCGAGTGGCTCTGGATCACCTCCTCGATGTGGCATCCGCTTTCCACAACGGCCCAGGCCTGCAACGCCGGTGGATGCGTGGCCGCTACCGCTATCGCCACTCCGTCGTATGTCACCTGGGACACCGGCGATGGATCGACCGTCACCTGCAACGGCCCCGGCACTCCATTCGACCCTGCGCTTCCCGCTACCGACCAGTCGACGACCTGCTCGCACACCTACACCACCACCTCAGCTGGGCAACCATCCGCCGACGGCAATCCGAACGATGCCGCGTTCCGGATTACCGCCACCATCACCTGGACGGTGGCCTGGGCGGGTCCCAACGGTTCGGCCGGCGCCCTGCCCAGCCTCACCACCCGGGGTGCGTCCTCCCTTGAGGTGGCCCAGATCGAGTCCGTGAACAACTGAATAACGGGAGTCTCCATGGCCATCACCACCGCACCCACCCGCTCCGCCTTCACGGCGCCACCGCCCACCGGTGAGAGCCGGGCCGGCGGATTGAGGATCTCGTCCACCACCCACCAGCGCCGTCCGTGGCAGATCGGCCTCGGTGTCGCCCTGGTGTTGGTGTGTGCCGCGGTGGCGGGTGCGGTCTTCCAGTCGTCGGCCGAAAAGGTGTCCATCCTGGTTGCAGCCAAGAGCCTGCCCGCCGGCACCGTGCTCACAGCAAGCGACCTCGCCACAGCATCGATTCCGGCCTCGGGAGCCATCACGGCCATGGCGGCCACAGGATCCGCAGTCGTGGTCGGACAGCAGCTTGACACCCCCGTCTACCCCGGCCAGGTGCTGGTCAGACAAATGCTGGCTGCCACCCCGCAACTTGCTTCGGGCGAACAGGTGGTGGGCGCGCTGTTGAAGGGCGACCAGATGCCCTCAGTGGCCCTGGTGGCCGGCGACACCGTCCAAGTGGTCGCCGTCCCCCAGGCAGGTCAAGGATCGACCATCGGAGGAACCATCGGGAAGACGCTGGTCCCCTCGGCCACCGTCTTCGCTGTCGGTCCCGCACCGGCGAACCAAACCCAGTACGTGGCGTCGGTCTCCTTGGAAATCCCAAGCTCGGAAGCAGCCCAGGTCACGTCCTACGCAGCTGCCGACCAGATCGGTCTTTCCCTGGTCAGCGAGGGGACAACGTCTGCGCAAACACGTTCGGGAGGTGCACAGTGACCCTGATCGCCCTCGCCTCCGTCAAGGGCTCACCGGGGGTCACCACGGCGGCCACCGCCCTGGCGGCGAGCTGGCCGGAAGGCCGCCAGGTCCTCCTGGTCGAGGCCGATCCCTTCGGCGGTGACCTCGCTCCCCGCTACGCCATGGCCCCCACCGGAGGCCTCTCCTCCCTCTTCGCGGCAGCACGGCGCGCCCTCGTCCCCGAGGATGTCTGGGACCACGTCGACCACCTTCCCGGGGGTCTGCCGGTTCTGTTCGGTCTGGGAGGCCCGCACCAAGCTGTCGCCAACGAGAAGGCCTGGCCGATCGTCGCCGGTGCGCTCAGCGCCATCGACGCTGATGTAGTGATCGATGTGGGGCGGCTGCTCCCCAACCTCGGAGGCGGCGTCCGGGACGTGCTTGCCCAGGCTGATGCGTTGGTGGTGCTGTGCCAGTCGACTCTCGAGGCCATCGTCCATCTGCGGGAGGCACTGCCTGGGCTGGCCGCCGAGTTGCGAGGGCGCGGTCTCCTCGTCGTCCCTACGGGAACCGCCCAGTTCTCGGCGACTGACATCGCACGCACCCTGCAGGTCGAGGTACTCCCACCCATGCCCGACGACCCGGGAGCAGCAGCCGCATTGGCGAACCGGCGGGCGGTGAAGAGACTTGACCGAACCCGGTTGCTCCAATGGGCGGACGACACCGTCCGGGCGTTGGGCATTGACCCGATCTCGCCGGTCGGGGCCGATCCAATATTGGTGCCCGAGGCGTTGATCGGAACCGACCCCGCTGACGTTGCTCCACCCCGGGGTGCAGCGCCCACTGATGTCCTCGCTCCATCTGGTCCCGTGGACATCCACCAACCAAAGAAAACCTTCGACCGAGCCGTGCCGGAGGGCGAGTTGGCCGGGGCCGGCTCCGGGTCAACGAGGGAGGCGGGCCGTTGAACGATTCTGAACGTCGGGATCTCGAGCAGTTCGCCGCCGAGCACGTGGCCGACGGCATCGTCCGCTACGGAGCCGCCGGCATGAGCGAAGGCGAGCGTCGCTCGTTCGTCGAGAAGCTGGCCAGAGAAGCCATCGACGAGGCGGCCCGGTCCATGGTGGAAGGGGCGGTCACCACACCGACCGCCGAAGAAGAGGAGCAGATCGTCCGTCGACTGGTTGCCAGCCAGCTCGGCCTCGGTCGCCTCCAGATGCTGCTCGATGAGGACGACATCGAGAACATCAATATCAACGGTGCCGACACCGTGTGGGTCAAGCGCGCGGATGGGATCAAAGAACAGGTTGACCCGATCGCCGACTCCGACGAGGAGCTCATCGAGCTGGTCCAGCGAGCCGCCCGGGCCCACCACACCGGAGGCGAGCGCCGGATCGACAGCGCCAAGCCGATCGTCGACCTGCACCTGGCCGGGGGTCACCGCCTGTCGGCCATGATCGAGGTGTCCGACCGGCCCTGTGTGTCCATCCGCCGGCACCGTCTGGTCGACCCCGTGCTGTCCGACCTGTCCGACTCGATCACCGACGAGCTGGGCCGGTTCCTCGCTGCGGCAGTGCGGGCCAGGCTCAACCTGATCGTCTCCGGGGGCACCGACGCCGGCAAGACCACCCTACTTCGCGCCCTGGCCGCCGAGGCCGACCCGGCTGACCGGATCGTCACCATCGAGCTGTCCTACGAGCTCGGGCTGCACGAACTGCCTCATCGCCATCCCGACTGCGTTGGGTGGGAGACGAGGGAGGCCAACACCGAGGGCCAGGGGGCGGTGTCCATGGAGTACCTGGTGCAACGGGCAAACCGCCACGACGCCGACCGGGTCATCGTGGGCGAAGTGCTGGGAGACGAGATCGTGCCCATGCTCAACGCCATGACGGCGGGCAAGGCCGGGTCGATGTGCACCATTCATGCCGACTCAACCGAGGGCACCTTCGGCAAGATCAAGACCTACGCCTCACAGTCGCCCAAGCATCTCTCTGACAACGCGGCCGCTCAGCTCACCGCCCAGGCGTTGGACCTGGTCATCTTCGTGCGCAAACGGCCGGACGCCTCGGGCCTGGCCCGACGGTATGTGTCCTCGGTGCGGGTGGTGGAGGATGCCGACGGCCCCCACGTCATCTCGACCGAGATCTTCGCCGAGCCAGAAGGCGGTGGACCGGCCGTGCTGCACCTGGGCATGCCGCCCGGCCTGCGGGAACGCCTCGCCGATGTGGGATATGTGGCGCCGATCCACGGGTTCGGTCGATGACCCCGGTCGTCGTCCTGGTCGGGGCCGGCATCGGGGTGGGCATCGCACTGGTGATCTCGGGTTTCTGGTCGACCGGTGCTCCGGTCGGGCGGATGTCGATGGTGAAGCGCTTGGACCCGGCCAACCGGCAGGCCGCCATTTGCGCGGTCGCACTCGCCCTCATTGTCGGGCTGGTCACCCGTTGGCCGGTGGGCGCGGCCATCGGTGGAGCCGTGGGGTGGACCCTTCGCTCGGCCCTCCAACCCAATACCTCTCGTCGGGTCACCAACCGCCTGGAAGCGTTGGCCACCTGGATCGAGGCGCTCCGGGACAGCATCGCTGCCCATCGGGGGCTTCTCGCCGCCATCGAGTCCACGGTGCACACAGCACCACCGTCGATCCGGGACAACGTGGCCGCCCTGGTCGTCCGCATTAAGAGCGGAGTGGCCCTCGATGCCGCGCTCTACACCTTTGCCGACGAGCTGGGCGATGCCGCCGTCGACGAGGCTGTCGCCCCACTCATCCTGGCCAGCCGGTTCGGAGGCTCCGACCTGCAGAGCCTGCTGGCCACTGCCGCGGCCAACACGAGAGACCAGATCGCCCTCTGGCAACGCATCGAGATCGCCCGGGCCAAGCCCCGGCGGGACATGCGCCTGGTCATCGCGGTGACCCTGGTCTTCACGTTCGGCGTGCTCCTCATCGGTCACGGCTACTTCAAGCCGTTCGGTACCCCGGTCGGCCAGATCGTCCTTGTGGCCGTGGCCGGTCTGTTCGCCGCCGGTTTCGCTGCCATGAACCGGCTGTCGCGTCCCCAACCCATGCCCCGGCTGTTCGGTAAGGGCGAGGGCTTCACAGCTCCGACCGATCACACAGACACACCGGCATCGGCCACCTCGTCCAGACACGGCCAACGCAGAGGCAGCCCAGTCAGAACTGGCGCGGCTCCGGCCCGGGCCGGACGGAAGTAGGGGGTCGAGATGGTCGTCATCATCCTCATGGGACTCGGTGTGGGTGTCGGCTTGGCCGCCGTTGTCTGGGGGCTCTTCCCTCCGCCGCTCACCCTTCGGGCGGCACTCGCCCGTCTGTCCGGAGAGCACGTGACCGCCCCGACGGACGTCCTCACCCAAGGGGTCGGCGGGGCCCGTCGACTCTGTGGGCACCTGCTCGAGGTCAACGTCCGCAAGATCCCGAGACTCGCCGACATCGTCCTTCCCGACTTGGCCATCACCGGCACGCCGACCGAGACGTTCGCGGTCAAAGTCGTGGGCTACGGGATCGGGTTGGCTTTGCTCGGCCCGGTGGCGTGCGTCGCCGCCGGGGCGGTCGGGGTGCATCCCGGCATCGAACTCCCTGCCCTCGGGGTCCTGGTGCTAGGTGCTCTCGGTGTTGCCACCCCGTTCGTCGATCTGCATCAGGCCGCCACCCGTCGCCGCCGGCACTTCTGCCACTCGCTCTCCACCTACGCCTCCCTGGTGTCGATGGCCATGGCTGGGGCTATGGGGTGGTCGAGCGCCCTGGAGGTGGCCTCCACCGTGTCGTCCACCGACTGGGCGATGCGGGAGATCGCGCAGAGCCTGCTGTGGGCCCAGGCCTACCGGAAGCAACCCTGGGAGGGCCTCGAGCGGCTAGCCGTCCGCTTCGACGTCCCCGACCTCACCGATCTGGCCCGGTCCATGTCCCAGGCGGGAGATGGAGCCCGCATCCGCGACTCCCTGGAGGCGAAGGCCCATTCGCTCCGGCTGAAGGAGACGTCCGCTCTGGAGGACTCGGCCCAGGCGGTGACCCAGAAGATGCTGCTCCCCGGCGTGCTGCTCATGGCCGGCTACGGCCTCCTCATCTTCTATCCCGCCCTGGCTTCGTTCACCGGGACCCACCTGTGATCCGCCGCTGTCGGCGGAATCGAGCGGTGAGCGATTCCAACAGCGATCCGAGTCCAGTTACTCATCATCCAACCAGCCAACAACTGCAACACGAAACGAGGAGAGCACCATGCACATGAGAGCAATCACCAGCCAGTTGAGGGAGAGTGCCCGATCGGCCGCAGAGTCCGTCATGACCGTGGTCCGGTTTCTTCGTGCCTACGTCTCTGCTCGGCTGACTCCGGTCCTGGGCGACGACCGCGGCGAGATCGCCTCCTGGGTGGTCGTGACCGCCCTGGTCGTCGTGGCAGCCATTGCCATCGTGACCATCGTGGTGACCAAGCTGACCGCCACCGCCAACAACATCCAGACTCCCTGAACAAGTCTCGGATGGATTCCAACACGGCCGTTCCGGAAGCGCTTCTCTCAGATGCTTCGTCGTTCGAAGCACCGCGCCCTGGAGCCCAGTCGGCCGTGTCAGCGAAATCGCTTCAGGGGCAATCCGGATCGCGTGCCGTTAAGCCTCGATGGCCGCGTAGTCGCCGACGGCGGGACCGACATAGGGGTGACCGCCGTCGAAGCGATGCAGGGTTGGCGGAGTTCGTGGTGTGTCTCCCCGTCTTTTTCCTGCTGGTCATCGGCGGGGTTCAGTACGCTCTGTGGTCCCACGCCAGTCACCTGGCCCAGGCAGCAGCCGAACAGGGCAGTCAGGTGGCCTCCGGCTACGGCTCGACGCTCTCCGCCGGTACCCAGGCCGCCCAGAGCTTCATCGCCACCACCGGTCCCGGCACCTTGACGAATCCACAGGTGTCGACCAGCACGCTGTCGGGGGACGTTGCCCAAGTCACCGTCACCGGTCGTGCCCAGGCCCTCGTCCCGTGGCTCGACCTCACCGTGTCGGCCACCAGCAATGCACCGATCCAGGAGTACCGGACCAGTGGGTGATCGGGGACGCCGCGTCCGAGGGGACGAGGGTCAGGCCATCGCCGAGCTGGTCATCGTCGCCCCCGTGCTCCTGTTAGTTATCGTGCTCATGGTCGCCCTCGGCCGGGTCGATTCGGCACAGGGGGACGTCGAGTCGGCGGCGCGGGCCGGGGTCCAGGCAGCCGTGGTCCAAGCCGATGCCGCCGACGCCCAGACCCAGGCGACCTCAGTTGTGACCAACACCCTGGCAGGAGCCGGGCTCACCTGTCCGGCCCCCCAGATCACGACGGACACGTCCAACTTTGTGGCCGGCGGCACTGTGTCGGTGAGCGTGACCTGTGTGACCAGCCTGGCCGACGTGTCCGTCCCCGGCGTCCCCGGATCGAAGACCCTGACGGCCACTGCGGTGGCGCACATCGATGAGTTCCGGACGGTCGGTGGTGGCACATGAGGGCGACTCTGATCGGGAGATGGCGAGCGCGCCTCCACCGCCGCTCCGACGAGGGACAGTTCCTCGCCATGACCGCCGTCTTTATGACCATGTTCCTGGCCCTGGCCGGGCTGGTTGCCGACGGGGGCCACTACCTCGACGCCAAACAGCAGGCCGCCTCCGTGGCCGAACAGGCGGCCCGGGCCGGTGCCGGGTCGCTGGATGTAGGCGCGCTTCATGCCGGCACCATTGCCGTCGATCCCGCCGTTGCTGTCACCGCGGCCGAGAACTACATGAGTTCGGCCGGCCAACCCGGCTCCGCCTGGGTGGTCGGCAACACCGTCTACACCCAGATCAGCTACCGCCTGCCCACCCAGCTCCTCGGCATCATCGGCGTGGGGAGCCTGGCCCTATCGGTCACCGAGTCGGCGACCGACGTGAGTGGCATCACTACAGGAGGATGACCGTGCCCACTCGATCCAATCCAATTGCATTCAGTGCAGCTCCCGTAACCCGACCGGCTGCTGGGACTCGGCCCACAGGTCGCCAGGTCGCCGGCGGCTTCGGCGCCCTCGGCGTCCTGGTCATCGGATTGGTAGGCATCCCGATCGTGCTCTCCACCCTCGTCGGATGGCCGCTCCCGCACCACGTCCCGAGCGGTACGCAGGCGGCCCACGCCTTCGGGGCCTCGATCCCGGACTCGTTCTGGCCACGCCTGTTCGCCACCTTGGCCTGGCTGGCCTGGGCCTACTTCGTCTTCTCGGTCGCCACCGGCCTCATCCTCCAGCTCCGCGGTCGCCGACCCGGCCACCGCTCCCATCTCGTCGGCTCGAGTGCCATGGCGGCCCTCATCGCCGCCGTCCTGATACTCGGTCAGCTCCGTGGTGCCCACACGGTCCTTACTGGACCTCCGCCCAGCCCAGCCCCCGTGGAGCAGCTTCTGTCCCAGACCACCTCGGGGGTCGTCCCCTCGCTGCCCAGCACTCCAATCTCGACTGCTCAATCAACAGCGCTTCCGGCGACCGTCACCCACATCGTCGTGCCCGGCGACACGCTGTGGAGTATCGCCGTTCAGTACTACGGAGACGGCGAGCAATGGCCGGCCATTTTCCAGGCCAATGTCGGCCTTTCCCAGCCGGGGGGCGGCGCTCTCACCGATGCCCACTGGATCTATCCGGGGTGGTCGCTCACCATCCCCGGCGCCACCCAGGCTCCGCCGGTGGTGGCGGCCACGTCTCCGGCGCCACAGACTCCTTCACCTGCAGCTTCATCCACCTCTCCGATTGTGACTTCGCCCGTGGCCGGCACGCCCGGGTCCATCAGCCATGGCACCAGCGGCAGTGGTGCAGCCAGCAGGAGCCTCGTTCCTCGGAAAGCGGTCCCCGTCACACATCAACCCAACGCGAACCAGCGACCTTCGGGCACTCGGTCAGTGCCGGCGAGCCACACGGATACCACGGAGCCCGTCGGCGCCACTTCATCCCGGCCGCCGCTGGCCCTCCACCAGGCCCAAGGGGCAGTTCCCAACCACGCTGGCGGGTCGAACGCTGTCGCCAAGGTGCGTCCACCCGCTCCGCATCCTGTCGGAAGCGACATCGGACCGATCGCCGTGGGCGCCGGCCTCTTTGGGCTCACCGCCATCGGTCTGGTCGCCGCATTGGACCGCCGGCGGCGCCGGCAGATCGGGCGGCGATTCTTCGGCGGTCGCATTCCCCGCCCGGAGCCGAGGAGCCCGTCCGCCGATCTCGAGCTGCAGCTGCGCCACTACGCCCGGGCGGGCCAGGTGTTCTGGGTCGGCCACCTGGCCGAGCTGCTCGGCCACTCCGCCGCCGCCGCCGGTGTGGCGCCACCGGATGTGGTGGGCGCCGAGCTCGACACCCATGGGCTTGACGTGCTGGTGACCGGTGACAGCTCAAAACCTCTGGCCCCGTTCGTACGTCGGCCCGACCGTCCGGACGTCTGGCACCTGCCCTTCACCACCGATCCAAGCATCGTCGACGAGGCCGTCACAGCCTCGCCCGCCACCCTGGTTCTTGCCACCGTGGGCCAGGGCACGGTTGGGGCGGTACTGGTCAACGTGAATCGCTACCGGTCCATCCACATCACCGTCTCAGCGGACCGGGTGGAGGGCATCCTGTCCGCCATGGCCACCGAGCTGGCCGGCACGACTGCACCCATCGGGACAGCAGTCGTTGCCGTCGGCTTTGGCTACGGCGTGGTTGATCGGCTCGACGGGGGCGTCGTTGTCGACGATCTCGACGAGGCGTCAGCATCGACGCGACCCGACGAGAAGGCCATCGTCCTCGTCGACCCTCAGACCATCACGCACCAACTCCTCGATGGCGTTCGCAGCAGGGAAGACGTCCATCTACTCACTGCAGGACCGGTCGCACCGGAGGGTACGGTGCTCATCCTCGACCCGGAACATCCGATCCTGGAGAATCACGGATTGGACCCCGTCCATCCCTCGCACATGTCCGATGATTCGCTCGAAGAGGTGCAGACCCTCTTCGAGCTTGCTGAGGAGGACCCGGGCACCACGGCCCATCACGGCGGCGCGGCGAATGAGGCGCATCAGCCAAGCGGACCGGTGCCCGTAGGGGAGGTCATGGTCGGTCTCCTGGGAGAACCGACGATCTCCGTCGGCGACGGCGATCTGCAGGATCTCGTGACGGCCGTTTTGCCGACGGCGGGGACCAAGGCCCGCAGAGTCGTCGAGCTCCTCGTCTACCTGGCTGCTCACGGCGGCACCGCCACCCGGGGCGAGTGGCTCACCGACATCTCTCCGGACAAGGCGCTGAGCGACGGGTACGTCCGCAACCTGGTCCTCCTTACCCGTCGCTCGCTCGAAGCCGTCACCGGCGAACCTGACCTCCTCGCCTACGACAAGGCCACCCAGCGGTTCTCGCTGGCCGAGCGGGTCACGACCGACTGGAAGCAGTTCCAATCGGCCACCTCCGTTGGAGAGCCGGTGCGGTTGCGAACGGCACTGGGGCTCGTCCGAGGTGCTCCGTTTGGAGCCGATCCGGACCCTTGGACGTCGGCCGGAGGCTTGTCCTACGTCTTCGGGGACGCCATCACCGACGCATCATTGGCCCTTGGCGAGTTCGCTCTGGACGACGGTGATCCTCGACTGGCGGCCTGGGCGGCCCGGCAGGGTCAGCTGGCCAATCGCTACGACCAAGGCCTGTGGCGGACCCTCCTCCGAACGGCTGGCGACGACACTGCCCGCCAGCAGATCTGGAACGAGCTTCACGCCCTCCTTGCCGTCGATGGTGATCCCACCGCCGACCTTGAGCCTGAAACTATCGACCTCTACGATTTGCTCGACGCACCGAAGCGAACGGCTGCCGGAGTCGTCGTGCTACAGGAGGACGACGACGCTGTCATCCCCACCCGTAGGGCTGTCTAGGTGTCAGGCGGTCAGTAACGTCCAGTTTGTTTAGATGAGTGTCGCTTTTATCATCAGAAGGGGTAGTACTCGCCGAACACTTGGCCGTACGCCTTGTGCATCCCTGCAACGTCTTCGTCCATGGCACACTTTTCAGCTCGACCGCACTGTTCGTGGGCCGCTGTCACCTTGCTGACAGCCGAGTCCAAAGCAGTGCCGTGAAGGTACGCGGCCACGTCACTCCCAGTTCCACCGGGATCGGGAAGTTGGTTCCGCAGGTCTCCTTGTGCATTCTTGAAGAAGTAACGGGCACTCGCCCAGTCGGATGATTGACCGTTCTTCCACAACCACGATGTTCCGAAGATCGACCAGGCAAGTGCTTCAAGGTGGAACGAGCGCAGCGGCGCCCCAACGGAGAGATTCCACGCTTTCAATTGCTTGATCCTGGGAACGAGCTGACCGGCATGTGCCCGGTTGGCGGTCGCGGACAGCTCAACGTGCTTCTTCGGATTCGTGGTAATCCAAGTGGCGCTTCCCGAGTCGCAAATCTCCCAACCCTCATTCCATGTCCACCAAGGACGAACGAATGCAGGAACAACATCGACTACGAAGTCGGTGAACGTGATGGTCACGGCCTGGCCGTTTTGACTGATCCTCGGAGTCCGGGTGTACTCGACGAGGAGGGCCTTCTTGACCAGCTCCAGTACCGCCTTTGGACCCCGCACTTTGTATCGCCCATCGAGGACGACCACGATGTCAACATCCGCTGCCTTGAGCGGCCCAATCATGGTGTGACGCCGGTACGAACCAGTGAGGAAATCTCCGGCGACGAAAAGTTGAGCGGCAACAGCATCCCTGACATTTTTCTGCCGAGTCGCCACCGTCTTTTCTTGGAGTGCGGTCAACTCCAGATTACTGCGCAGCTCCTCGAAGGCCTGTTGGCGGGTCAGCATCGTCCGACTGCCCTTAGGTGAGGAACTCATCACCCAGCTCGATTCGCCAGAGACGTTTTGCCTCGGTGTGATCGCCGAGTGCTTCGGCAGCAAGGGCCTTCTTGGCACGATCCAGTGCTTCGGAGAACCGGGACTTGATGGCCGTACGCGCAGCAGTCGTGAGGTAGCTATCGAGATTGCCCGAGTGGCCAGCAGGATCACCCACCGTGATCCACTTGGGACCCCACTCGAAGAAGCACTTCATGGCATCTCGATAGTTCGACCCCAGATTCGAGAACATGCTCGCCACCATGACCTCTAAGTGGAACGACTCGAATCGGTGGCTGTGCACACCGTTCCAACGACGAACGAGCCTGCAAACGGGCGTCAGGTTCACTCCCACTGACGCCCGCCGCTCTGAAAACCATGATCCTTGCGCTTCCGGGTCCGTCGTCATCCAACCGCCATCCCCACGAGGCAGCCCGTATCCTCCGGTGTTCCACTTGAAAACGGGAGCGATGTCGACGTGGGCACCGCTCTGATAGAAGAGTCGGACGGCCTGTCCTCTTGCACCGATCTGGCCGATCGATGTCTTCGCGTCGAGGGCATTCCGGATGCGCTGCAGGAACGCGCCAGAATCCTTGCGGTACTGCTCGAACACCCCATCCTTGTTCGTGAACTGGGCCATCACGTCGAGGTCGTTAACTGGTCGGATTATGGTTCCACGAGCCGCAGAGCCAATCAGGATCACTCGGTTGAGGGGGAGCGTGCTCGACTGCGAGAAGGCTGTCCGGAGGTACTTCTCGGTTGACTCACGCTTGCTGGTGATGTCTGTCCGTTGCGCATCGGTCGGACTGATCTTCTCCAGAAACGCTCCGAACGCCTGGGCCGTCGTGGTCATTGTTTGTCTGTTTCGTACGTCTGTGAGCCACCTTCTATCTGCTCCTTCGCCCGCTGCCACGCCTTCTCTGACGGAAGTGGCGCCTCGCGATTGAGCTGCTGTTGCCGGTCCACCAGCTCCTGGAGCTGGTTGCGGGCGTCGTCAATCAGCATCGATGCAAGGTCGATGCTCAGAAACATCCGGGCGTCTTGCTCGAGCGCGCGATACGAATTTCCTGCAACCGCTGCCTTCTCGGTAGTCTGACGAGCAGCGATGGAGGCAGATACCGCGCCGACAAGGGCCGAGGCAATAGCGATGGTGCCAGCCCAGCCAATGCTCAGGAACTTCGAAAGGCCACCAACTCCAGCAACAGCGGCCAGTGCTGCTGCAACACTTCCGACCCAACGGTCCACGGTGCGCCAGCGCTTGGCGTACTCGAACTGGGTTTCGGAGGCATAGGTAGTTGCTTCGAGAACGTCCTTGGCCTCAGTTTCGATGGCAGAACGTCGCTCCTCGTCGTTCATGCCACGCCTTCAACCCAGAGGACCACAGTCTGGGACATGGTCCATCGGTGGAGCGGGACGAGAGGTCGGACGGTCATGTTCACATGATACGAGACGGGTGTCTCACCTCCCCTGACCTACAGTTTGTCCCGAGGTCGGCGACCAAACATGCCTGGGGACCTGACGAGAGAAGCTCAGACCACCCCGAGCGCCTCCCGGAGCCGGGCGTCCAGTTTTTGCCGACGACCCTCATAAAATTGCAGGAATCCCGTTATGTCCTTGGGCACATCTACAAGGTCATTGTCATTCTCATATTGGGTTCGACCTGCGGGTGACGGAAAGTGAGGCCCTTCAAGCCATTCGGAGGGCAGCATTGCCTGCTTCTCGATGTTGGGACTCCCTTGGAGAAGTTGCAGATTTGGCAAGCCATCGACCTTGGATATGAACTCATCCAGTTCCTCTGCTGGGACACCGGCCTTGAGCAACTTCGTTCGAGTGAATCGAGACCTCGGGAAGATGTGATCCTCGTGGAAGGCCTTTGTTAGGTCGAGTCCCGGATACAGCGTCGCCAAAACAGGGAAGACCCGTTGGCTCCCGTACCGAAGGTCCAAGAGCTCACTGATCTCCGCCTCCTCGAATTTGAGCGACTTGCCTGCAGCGGTCATGGCTCCTTCGATCTCTGAGGCCGGGAATCCGGATGCCCCGTGGGTGCGGATTGCTTCCCTCAAGCGGCTAAGCAACGTATCGAGTCCTGATCCCCAAATACCACGTTTCATGAGTGACCGGGCTACCCACTGACGGACCTGAAGCCGATCGGCAGCAAAGGCCGATGCCTCGACATAGCTCGTCGTTCCGCCTCGCCGGTGGAGGTAGTAAGCAATGGGGACGACAACGCTGTCCGCAGTAACCGTGCGACCCGAGTAGCCGAAGCTTGCCATCAGGTCAGCGGCTGTCAACAGCGATGAACGGATAGCCGCCCAATGCTCCTCCATCAGCGACATATTGGAGCGGGTGAAGTTGGAGACCTTGAACCCGATATCTGGTACGTCGATGAGCACGAGACCGGACTTCAGGATCAGGTCCTTCGAGAACGTGAACGCCGCAGGACGGTCATTCAGATCGCTGACAAGCGTTCGGACCTCTTCCCGTGCGTCCCGATCCTTCCACTGATTAGTTGCCATCGAAAGCAAGAGATCAGAGTACGAGAGCGGTGTTCCGCCACTGTTCACCCGGACAAAGATGTCGAGCACCTTGTTTGGGTCTTGCGATTCCTCAAGAAATGCATTGACGGAGTTTGTCTCACGGACGGCCCTAAACAGCTGATACAACGCATTGAAAGGCTGGCTTCCGGATAGTTGTCGGCTCTCCAAATCGGCCATGATCGCTGGCCCTGAGTCGGCAAGCTTCAGAACGCCATTGACGAGAAACCACCTCTCAGGTTCTTCGTCAGATACCTGAGCCTCCGCATCGGTGAGGAATTTGAAGTCGTACACCATGCCTGGCTCATCCGCATCCTGAACCCCGAGTAAGTTGAGGTAGAGCCGCTTCTTCGGAAACGCATCTGGATTGGTCCACCACTTCCGTGGCTGTCGCTCAGCATGGCTTCCGTACAGTCCAATGTTGAGAGCAGTCAATCGTTGTTGACCATCGAGGATCGCCGTAGCTCCTTGACCTGACGGAATTTGTTTGGTCGGCGCGTAGGGATGGCTCTTCTCGTGGTAATTGGTGATGAAGTCGTAGAACGTGAACTCAGCCGCCTGTTCAGGTTCGACCTTCCAGAAGAGAAATGCTCCAATGGGGTACCCACGCATCAGACTGTCGAAGAGCGTGGTGATCTGGTCGGTGTTCCAGACAAATTCACGCTGGATTGCTGGCAGGACGTACTCACTGTTGTGCACGCCCTGAAGAACCTTGGCGACTGGAACGGCAGGCTGGAACATGCGGAATCCTTCAATCTCTTGGTCGTGATTACGAACGAGCTGCGATGGTCGCCTTTAGCCCCGTCGTGCTGTCAAGACTGCGGCGAGCAGCTTTTCGAGGTCATCGAAGTGCTTCACTGTCCGGCCCGACCCCGCCTTGATTCCCCACAGGGTGTAGCCGTCGTTCGTCTCTTGGGTCGTGTCGGTCTTCCACTTTCCTGCAGAGACGAGCTTCACGAATAGGCGCTCGGTTGTCTTCCGTGGGGCCTCGATCCAGAGGAGCTTCCGTGTCGCTGCCTCTGCGAGCAGGTGACCACCCTTAGTGTCGATCACGAACACATCCTTGCCCGACCAAACGATAAAGTCGGGATAGAAGAATGCAGTCGGACCCATCGTGGCAAGAGGGATGCGGTAGCCAGTCCGTGACGGATTCCGTCCCCAAGGCGCGCCTTGCTTATCGAGTTCGTGGGCGAAAGCGAGCTCCAAGGTGTTGAGTCCGTCGTAGCCCTCGTGGATCGCGTTCTTGAACGTAACGAAACTATCTGGGCGTGCAAGTTGCGGCCCCACAACGTAGGGGTCCCGGGGCTTCTGGATGATCTCGACTTGGTCGAGGAAGGTATCGACGACCTTTTCGGCCACGGTCACGACATGTGCCTCTGCATTGCTACCGAGCCCTATTTCTGCATCGAACTTGGCATCTGAGGTTGGAGCGACTCCGAGAGCCCCGGGATGGCGCTTCCGTACCTCCCGCTGAAATATCCAGCGGGCAAGTACCCGGCTGGATTGCTCGAAGCTCTCCCACTTCACCTCGTCAGATGACGGTCCGCCGATGAAACGCTGCACGATGGCCCGGCTTCCCGTCCCCCTTGTGTTCGTTCCTTCATAGTCGTGCAGATAGTCCGTCATGTGCTTGATGAGGTCCGCCACCGGAGCGACGGCATCGCTCGTGTCGAGAGCAGTCCCCGGCACTGTCATCTCCTTCTTCGGCTGGTACTCGATAGGAGGAGGTTTGCCAGGTGGAGTGACGACGACCCGTAGTTCCGGAGCCTCGCTTGCGAGCTTGTGGCTCACAGCGTTCAGGATGTCTGAGAAGACCTGGTTCCGGTCGAGCCGGATGTAGAAATGAGCCGAGTTCAGCCGGTCGGCAGCGTAGTGATGGGCACCCGGTTGACGGAGCAACCGGCCAATGACCTGCTCCACTTGAACACGAGACTCCATGCTCTTGTCGATGTAGGCGAAGTAGCAGAGTGGATCATCCCAACCTTCCTGCAGGGAGAGATTGAAGATGACGTGTCGGAAGGGACCAGCCGAGAAGGCGTCGTAGTCGCCGTCCCCACCCTTGAAGAGGTGGAAGCCGTCAGGCGCCGGAAAATCCCTGTCCATCTTGAGGGAGCAGTACACGGCGATCTCATCAGGATCGACCCCATGGACTTCAACGAGCTGCCGCCAGATGAGGATGGGCGGCGCCTGGCGAGAGCTAAACGGACGTTTCGGATCGTCCCGTTCGTTGGCATTTCCGGCGACGATGTTCGTGTTGCAGACATAGATGGCTTTCGGCTTACCCTCTAGCCCGTAGGATTTCGCATCCTGCTGGGCTTCAGTGAAGTCGGCAATGAGGGTAGCGACTGTCTCCTCCATCGGGGACTGGTATCCCGCCAGCATGATCGTGCTCTTGACCAAGCCGGAGTCAGCAACTGCCTTTGCGTCCACGGCAGTGATCAGGGAGCTGTCATCCCAGCCGTTCGCCCGGAGTGCATCAATTTCGCGGGCAAGCCGTTCTGGGAGACGCATCGTGGCACTCGCCAGCAGGAATGCAGTTGGCTCCAATTCCATGAGGAGATCGGTCTGCTGGTCGGAGAGGTTCTGTGCCTCGTCGTAGACCACGATGAGCGGACGCCGGAGGTTGTCTCGGGTTAGCCGCTCCTTGAGCGAATCCCATGTCGATTGGTCTGCAGTATCAATGTCACAGCGGTAGATAACGAGCGATCCGTTCTCCTTGTCCCGCTGGTTGAACGTACCAACTGTGGCGAAGTAGACGATCGGCTTCGTGAGGTCTGCAACCTGTTCCGGGTCGTACTCGGGAAGTGGCAGAACTTCTGCACTCCCAAGAAGATGGTGGTACTTCCCACCAGGGAGCAGGTTGGCAAGCGTCTGTTCGACAACGACCCGTCCCTTGGAGAGCCAGAGGACGATGGGTGGGACTGGAAGGGCAGCCGAGACCGAGGAGACAACATCGGCAAGGATGACCGTCTTTCCGGAGGCAGTGATTGATGCGAGTGCCTGGAAGAACGGGACGGACCGAGGATTTTGCTGCGTCCCCGTGATGACCGGATTGGAGATGTACGTAGTGAACCGATCCGAAATGGTGGCGGCAGCTTGCTGTTGAAACTCATACAGCTCGATCACGTTGGCTCCGCAAACGGCTCACTTGCCATGTCGAGTCCGAAATCCGCCAGGATGCGATCCGGAATTTGGTAGAACCGGACATTCTCAGTTTGGTACAAGTAGAGCCGAGCGTATACATGATAGTTGGGCTTGAGTCCTGCAGCCTCTGCCTCAGTCGCACATTCCTCGTACACGGCTGAGTCGAAATCGGTGTTCTTGTCTGGCCCACCCCAGATCAGGAAGAACCCCTCGTTGTCCGAGTTCTTCGCTACGAGGTGCTTCCAGTCCCGACCGTTCACACGAATGAGGTTCGAGCCTCGCTTGCGGTTCGCATCGAAGTGCGAAGCGATCACAGTGTCCACCATCTCGTCCCGCTCCATCTGGAGGAGCGCTTGTGCATCGACTCGCTTGTCGAGGCGCAAGAACGAGAAGCCACCGGCAAGAGGTTCATGCTTCCCAGTGGCCCAGTCGCCACTTACGACTCGCTTCAAGCGATTAGCAGTCAGTGACGACGCATACGGGTCTCCCTTCTCGGGACGACCCTGCTCGACGAGGATGAAGCGCCGGGCGCTTCCGGATTTCTCGTTGAGCGACATGGCAGCGTGACCGGTGGTACCGGACCCGGCAAACGGGTCCATGACGAGTCCGTCAGGTGGACACCACAGCTGAATAATCTTCTCGAACAGCTTCAAGGGCTTGACCGTGTCGAACCCATGACCACGACCGACAACCGCCGACAACTCTGTCTGCCCCGACTGACTGTGCCCTGACTGCTCGTGCTCCCATGAGGTCGATCCGAGCTCGATCGGATCAATATCTTCGTCCGCCCAGTACGTGGTTGCGACGACTCCCTTGCGGACTTCCTCCAGGTAGTTCTTGAATCGAAGCTGGCCCAAGCCAATCTCACGCCCACCCTTACCGCCCTGTCGGAAGTACAGCTCCGGCCAGTCCCCCTGTTCCCACCGAGCCAGAGCCTTGGTTCGTGCGGCCTTGACCTTGGGGTCACTCAGCGGGTTATCCAGCTCTTTCGGGTTCTTCGCACCCTTGATGAGCAGAGCTGGACCGGTCGTGTCGCCAATGTCTCTGTCTTCGTATCGAAGCCCCCATCCCTGAAGCCCCGACTTCATCTTGGCCCGCTCCCGCACCCAGCAGCGTCCATTGGGCGGATAGACAAGCTGTCCCGTGTAAGGATTCTGAATCCCGTAGAGCATTCCCTGATGGGTCGGGCCACTCGGCGCAGTCGAGTCGGCGGGGGACCACACTCCCTTGGGATCGTTGTCAGGGTTGCGATATGCCGACTGCGCCTGTTCCGACCGCTCCGTGAGACCAGTCTTCGCCTTGTCGGTGTCTCGTGCATATACGAGGACGTACTCGGTAGCAGTGGAGATGTGCTTGTTGTCGTTCCGGGGTGCATAACTCTTCTGCCAGTTGATGATGGCAAGACGGTTCCGCTCCAAGAACAGCTCATCAAGCATCTGTCCCATGTGGAACAGTTCGCGGTGGTCGATGCAGATTGCGAGCACGCCACCAGGCTTGAGCATCGAGCGCATCATCTGGAGTCGGGGCCACATGAAGCGCATCCATTTTGTGTGGCGGGCACCATCCTCTGAGCTGACGAGTTCCCCCATCCCCGTATCGTTGGGGTCCTCTTCCCATTTGTCGTTGTAACGAAAATCATTGCCCGTGTTGTACGGGGGGTCCGTCAGGATCAGGTCCACTTGGCCCCTCTCCCGGAAGAGGGTCGCCATCGCCTGCAGGTTGTCCCCTTCGATGAGGAGGTTGGCTGCCTGTGCCTCCGCAGACCCTGCGCTGAGCGGCTTACTTCGCCGGATGACCCGGGGTCGGACCTTCCGGGCTATCCGAGTGGCATTGGCCTTCCCCGCAAACGTGATCGTGATGCCCCCGCCGATGGCCTGTTCCACGAGAGAAATCAGCTCGTCGTGCGAGAGCCCCTCCAGGGCCGACAGATCGACCCCTCCGCCAGCGACAGTCTCAGGTGGCATTGCAGCCCTGGTGGGCTTGGCTCCCGTGGCTCGGGCTGTTGTCGGTCGTTTCGGCACATCGTGATGATACGAGACGGGTGTGTCCGGCACCGCCAAGCGCCCAGGTCGAGGGGTTTACGACCCCTCCGAGGAGTGCCGACTGGAGGCCCTCACACCCGACAACTGCCAGGTTGATCGAACCGAGCGAACCCGTGCTGGGTCACGCTGCAGGCGTCGGTGGTGAGCTGAATTGTCCCGTCGTCCGGACGACGTCGAGTCGTCCGGACGACGCACTGGCGCATTCGGGGGTCTGCTGGGGTTTCTCATCCTGTCGCCACCCCTTCCGGCGTCAATGGCACGTTGCGAGGCGCCGGCACAGGTGGTGACCCTCCGGGTCGGCTCCTTCGTCGCCTCACCATCCGGCCTTCGCTTCTCACTCTCGCTGCTCTCGACCATGACCCCGGTGGGGTCCCCGGCGACCTCCCGTTCGGTACCCAGCGGCAATCGCTGCTCAACCGAAGGAGGCCGACATGGCTACTGCAACTGCTCGACGTTCACCGAAGCTCACGCCGGAGATGGCGCACGATCAACTCGTTGCCGGTGTCGAGGCACTCACGACCTCGGACCAGTGGCTCGCCTACCTGGCTGTGGCGGCCAAGTTCACCCGCTACAGCGCCAACAACACCTTCCTCATCATGGTGCAGCGGCCGAACGCCACCCGGGTGGCCGGGTTCCACACGTGGAAGTCGCTCGGTCGGAGCGTGAAGAAGGGGGCCAAGGGCATCGCCATCCTCTGTCCCTCCGTCCGACGGACCACCGTCGAGGACGCGGACAGCGGCGAGACGAGCACCCACTCCCGGGTGGCCGGTTTCCGGGTCGGCTACGTGTTCGATGTGGCCGATACCGAGGGTGAGGATCTGCCCGACGACGGTCTGAACGTTGTACACCCTGTCGGTGTAGCTCCGGAGGGCATGTGGGACACTCTGGTCCAACGGGTCGAAGAGGCCGGTTTCACGGTCCGGTTCGGCCCGGACCACGACGAGTCGCTCGGTTCCGCATGGGGCCGCACCTACTACGGGGACCGGACCGTGACGGTCAAGAGCACGGCCGATCCTGCCGGAGCGTGCAAGACGCTCGCCCACGAGCTCGCCCACGTGCTGTTGCACAAGCACCGTCTCTACGAGCACCGGGGCACGGTCGAAGTGGAGGCCGAGTCCGTCGCCTACATCGTCTCTGCCGCCTGGGGGCTCGACACCTCGAGCTACTCCACCGGGTACCTGACCGCATGGAGCGGGGGCGACGTGGCCGCCGTCACCGCTACCGCCACCAAGGTGCTGGCCTGCGCCCGGACGATTCTCGAGTCCACCGAGTTGGGAGAGGAGGTGGTCCCGGCATGACCGGGCCCACCGGCTTCGCCGCAAAGCCCCACCGTCCGGACGACGTTGAGTCGTCCGGACGGTGCTCTGGCGCCTTCGGGGGTCTGCTGGGGGTTTTCAGTCTGTCGCCACCCCTATCGGCGTCAAGGGTCACTGCGGGACGCCGGCACGGAAGGTGACCCGTTGGGTCGGCTCGTCCCTCGCCTCACCATCCGGCCTTCGTATCCTCGTTCGCCCTTCGGGCGCCCCGTGACCCCGGCGGGGTCCCCGGCGACCTCCTGTTCGGTACCCAGCGGCAACCGCCGCTCCACGAAAAGGAGGCCGACATGGCCGATTCACTCACTTCCGCTGACTGTCCGTTCGACGAGCCGTGCACCATGACCGGTACCGACGCACTCGACTGGGACGCCGGGCTCTTCGACCAGGTCGGCGAATACGACGCCTTCGGTCCTTTCTCGGATCCGGACGCCTACCCCGGGCCCGACTGAGGAGCCGGGCTTGGTCCGCCCGACCAACGGATCGAATGGTTGCGAACCCCCGTGACGACCGCGAAACGGGGCCCGGCATGCGGCTCATCCGGAGCAAGATCAACTCTAGAATCTAGGTGACAGCAAGCACTGGGTCCCGTCCGGAGCTGGCCACTCGGTCGGACGGCTCAGTCTCGAATCGCTACCAGTTTGCTGCGTCCGCACAACCCAGTCGCAGCGCCTGCTCGATGATTATCAGCAGATCGGCGTCGTCGGCGACACCACGCAGCTGGGGAACTACTTCGCTCAATTCGTGGCCGCCCCAGAATGGCGTCTGAGTACCGCGCAGCAGGTGTGCGAGAAGGGTGGCAAAGAGCTTGGGTGCCCGATCCACTCGTCCTCTCAACTGATGAAGGGTGTGGGCATGCTCGTCGAATCCAGCCGATTGGGCAGTCGCCCGGGCCACGCCCTCGGCAATTGATCTGTCAAGTTGGACGACCCAGGCCGCCATGGCTGACGCCTCCTCGAACGTCATCTGCACCGGAATACTGTTCAGACGATCTTGCCAGTACTGCTGCATCCATCGGTTCCATTGATGCTCTACCGCTTCCGATGGAATTTGGCTGAGGATCCAGCCGACCTGTTTCATCCACTCGACGCGGTCGCCCGCCTCAAGAGATGTGGTGAGGGTGCGGATCCATGAAAGCGTCGCCACGTCGCTGTTGATTGTCACGGAGGCCAAATGAGAGTACAGCCCACGCCGGGCTTCCTCTCGCAGCGGCCCGATGTGATTTGCCGCTGCCAAGTAGAGGTCCAAGAGGCCTTCGCCGAGAAGCTGATCGTTGAAGCGACCCCCGATCAGAAAGCCGTCCCACGCGCGTCGAGCTCGGGCCGGCGTCTCCCAGTCGAAGAGGGGCAACACGTGGGCCTCAGCCCATTCCCGGTCGGCAAGGAAGAAGAACAAAAGGTCGCGTGCCAGCACGACCTCGGCCATGGCCGTACGGTCGTCGCCACCGGCCAGCATCTCCTCGAGGGGAGCCCGGCATTCGGGGCTCAGCCCGCTCCAACTATCCCCGGCAGTTCGCCAGTCACCAGCTACGGCACCGACCCAGAACATCGCTAGTCGTCCCGGAGCAGTGTTGATCGCCTGATCGAGCCAGTCATCCCGGTCAGGATCGGCCGTCTCGTCCTCCATGGTGGCCCACAGCTGGGTGGCCAGGCGTCGGGCACCGGCATGCCGATGCCATTGAGTCGGGTTGGCCTCACCTTGGACCCTCTCGTACAACAAGCGAGATAGATCATCTATGACAGCCGCGAGGTCGATTCCGGCCATACGGTCGAGAATCTCCTCGGCGACCTCCCAGTCCACCGAAGAGCTGGCCCACCCACGGATCACGCTGCGGACGACGTCGGGGTGGTCCCCGCCGGTTGCATCGAGGATCACCAGCCCATCGCGTGGGTTCCCCCGCACCGCTTCGACCAGCACTCCGAGCGCGTCATTCCAGGTTGGACCTTCGAGGAGGAACGTGACGTCCTCATAGCGACGCAACTCTCCGATGGCAGCCGCCGGGTCGGCCGCAATCCGCTCGTGAAGATCGGCGACTGACATCGGAGGCCGAGGGCCGATCGATCCCGATTCTGACCACATGTGGAGATCGATGTGCGGCCCTTCAACGAACTCCGGATGTTCCGCCCGCACCTCCGCCAGCGCCTCCTGCGCGCTCACCAGCTCCGGCGCATGTCGGTTGATCCACACCACCGTCTTGAACTGTTCGTAAGCGAGCGTGTCAGCGTCGGCGACGTCAGGCGGACCATTGGTCGCGTCGGCGACAAGGGCGTCGGCGACGGCGACATCGGCGGAACCAATAGCCAACTCGATGAGACGGAAGACCTCGTGATGCAGCTGGTGGTCGTATAGCCAACCTGCCTGCTGAAGCCATGCGATCTTGGTAGTCGAATCGACATCCGTTCGCTCTGTCCAGCCATGTACTGCCAAACGTTGGAGCAGTGGTACCTCTGATTCGGCCCACGTCTCCAGCAGCGCCCTACCCAGTGCACTGCCGGCAACCAACAGGGACTCAAGACAATCGCGGGCAGCGTCAATCATCACATCGAAGGGGTTGTGGAACCCGTCCTGGGCGTGTGGCTCGATGGCTGAGCGCCTCCCGGAGATCGGATCCCATGCGAGATTGGCCGAGCCGGTGGTCACCAGCAGGCCGTGTGCACTTCGCAGCTTGCGTTCCACCAGCGTGAGCATGACCGCGGCGGCCTCAGGCAAATTGGAGCGAAGGAGCGACTGCCACGCTTCCCTCAACTGATAGTCATCGCCAGAGAGTTCGACATCGAATCGCGGCTGTCCACTCGGCCCGGTCCAGTGATCGAACACCATCTTCGGTTCGGTCAGGTGGTCGAAGAGCAGAAGGATGAGTTCTCGATCATCGGGCCATTGGGAGGCGTTCAATGCGTACTCGAGCCACTGCTCTCCGCGGCCGGGGGAGTTCTCCATTAAGAGCACAACCCAAGGCCTGAGCCATTCCGGTCGCGATGAGCTGGATGAACTGGTGGCGTGGATTTGCTGACCGATCGCCGACCAGGCGAGAAACCCGAGAGTTCCACCAGCATCTCGGACGGTGGCGAGGGCCGTGCTCGAGAGACTCTCGTCCACGACGAACTCATGAGCGAACCACCACGCCAAGGCGCCCGCGCCTGCGTTGGACGGGGCCGAGGGATCAAAGATCCGTTGAAACTCCGGACGGCCTCCAGCCCAAGCAAGCCACTCTTCGCCTCGAGCAAGGTCGGCGAACAGCCGCACCTTGTCGGGGTCGGCGAACAGTGACTCCAGGTACGACGCCTCTTCCGGTACTTGAGATGGAGCAGTCGCCACCATTTCGGAGATTCGCTGCCGATGATCCAGTAGTCCCATCGATGCCAACGACGACCAACCCTCGATCGCATCCACCAGCGCGGCATGCGATTCGTCCACAGCCTTGTAGCCGACTGGCTGGATTCCGAGCGATCTCCAATTCGGCGCGGTGGGGTCTGGCGTGAGCGCAAAACGCGGGGCACCGGTGCCTAACGATCGAGCGAGATACGTCATCACCACGTCACTGTGGCTGTAGCCGATGAACAGCACGGTGTACTCGCCAAACATTCGCTCGAGGAACCGGGATGCCCACGCGTCTCGGAGATACGCCCGTCCGAAATCTCGGTCGGTTACCACCAAGTGCTTCGGATCCTTGCGGAGATTCCCGTGGAGGCATACGACCCCGGAAAAGTCATCCCCCATGGGCAAGGCCGGGCCGATGTACTCGTCGAACTCGACTCCCTTCGCCGCCAGTTCCGTCGACAGGTGCAGGTCGTAGTTCGTCGTCACAATTCGAGCCGCCGGTCCGGCTACTGACAAATCGGCGATCGCTCCGTGGAGTCGGTTGGGGACCGATGACTCGACTCCGATGCGGTTTTTCACTCGTAGCCGAACGTCGACCCCACCATCGGCCAGCCGTCCGAGCAGCAAGTCGGGATGATCGAGCTCTCGATCGCTTACCTCCACATTGGAGTCGGCGGCGATCTCGGCGGCGAGCATCCTGAAATCAGGTAGATCGGACGGCGCATCCCGAGATGCGCCCGCGCCAATAAAGAGAACCAGAGTGCCTTTGCGCTGCGCCTCGATCACCGCTTCGGGAAAGTCAACCTCTCGAATCCACATCAGATCCTGAGGATACGTCCCCGGACATCGCTCAGCTTCTCTAGTCGCACGCCGTAGAAATTGGGCCGGGCATTTTGTCACGGATCGGTCGATCCGCCCCCTCTATTCGATCTCCTGTCGAATTCACACCGTCCCCTTGGCCGTCAAGGTCGACGCTCCGAGGCGCCGGCTCGGACGGTGACCCTCCGGGTCGGCTCGTTCCTCGCCTTACCTTCCGGCCTTCGCTTCTCACTCTCGCAGTGCTCGCTCCCTTGACCGCCGGTGCCGGTGTGGGAAATCGGCGTTCACCGATTGATGTCGGGCCAAGCGGGGCGAAAAGCGCCCCACCCGGCATCAACCGAAAAGGAGAAACACCATGGCAACCATCACCGCAGTCACCGTGGCGGGCAATCTGACCCGCGATCCGGAGATCCGCTACACCCGGGAGGGCCAGGCCACCACGTCCCTGTCGGTCGCCGTCAATCGCCGGTGGCAGAACAAGGAGACGAAGGAGTGGGAGGAGTCAGTCTCGTTCCTCGACGTCGTCTGCTGGCGGGACCTGGCCGAGAACGTCGCCCTCAGCCTGACCAAGGGCAGCCGGGTGCTCATCTCCGGTCGCCTGGAGCAGCGGAGCTGGGAGACCGATGACGGGGAGCGCCGGTCCAAGGTGGAGATTGTGGCCGACGACATCGGGGCAAGCCTCCGGTTCGCCACGACCGACGTCCACCGGGTCCACCGCCAGGCCGCTGACGACGACCAGAGCGCCGAGTCCACCCCGGTCTGAGCGCCTGGATGATCGAGCGGGCGGGGCCGGTGATCCGGTCCCGCCCGCTGGTCACGCGGTCCGAGCAGGCCCCCCGGGAGTGACTCTTCCCGGTGGGCCGACCCGGAGCACGAGGCCCCGGACGACACCAAGGAGAGAAACGCCATGACAACAGCAATGCACGACAACGATTCCGCATCGGATGCGCCCACCGAGGCGGTGGCCGATCCCGAGGGCTGGCACCTTCGCCAGGTGGACCCCCGGGCGCTTCGGGACAACCCCGACAACGCCCGCCGACCGGAGCGGGACCGGGAGGGACTCGCCCCCTCCATCGCCACGCTCGGCATCCTCACCCCGCTGCTGGTGCGCACCACGGACACCGGGGAGCTGGTGCTGATCGCCGGGGAGCGCCGGAAGTACTCTGCGATTGCGGCCGGGCTGGCCACCATCCCCGTCTACGTGCGCAACGACCTGTCGCCGGTCCACCAGGTGGCCGGGATGCTGGTCGAGAACATCGGGCGGGACGACCTCACCCCGATGGAGGAGGCCGTGGCCATCCAGCAACTGGCCGGGTTCGACGGTGTGACCCAGAAGGACATCACCGCCATGACCGGCATCAAGGCTGGAAAAGTCCGCCAGGCACTCATCGTGGCTTGCAGCGACGTCGCCACTGAGGTTGCCGGACGCTACGACCTGACCTTGGACCAGGCCGCCGTGGTGGCCGAGTTCGGGGACGACCCCGAAGCGGTCAAACTGCTCACTGCGGCAGCGGTCAAGCAGCCCGAGCAGTGGCCCCACGTGGTGGCCCGGCTTCGCCGGGAGCGGGACGACCGCAAGCGGCATGAGGCGGTGGTGGCCGAGCTCACCGGGTCCGGCTGTCCGGTTGTCGAGCTCGAGTCCGGCTACTGGCTTCCCGAGGGCGCCCGCTGGTTGGAGGACCTTCCATCCGTCAAGGGCAAAGCACTCACGGTGGCCAAGCACCGCACGTGCCCCGGCCATGCGGCGGCGGTGATCGAGTCCACCGAGGTCGAAGGCTACGAGGCCGCCTACCTCTGTCTCGACCCGATCGGGAATGGCCACGTCACCCTCGACGAGGGTGACGGAGAAATCCCAGGTCGGCCTGGTGCGGCTCAGTCGAGTGCCGGTCACGATTCGGGTGGCTGGACCGAGGAGCAGAAGGCCGAGCGCCGCCTGGTTGTCGCCAACAACAAAGCCTGGGACGCGGCCGAGGAAGTCCGGCTGGCCTTCGTCACCGAGCTTCTCCACCGGCGCAGCACCCCCAAGGGCACCCTCCGGTTCGTGACCGAGACGCTGCTGTCCGACCCGGGTGTCGCCACCTCCGGAGACGACCGGGACCTCGACAAGGTCCTCGGCCACCACGAACCCCGAGAGGGAGACTGGTGGGCACGACCGGCGGCCATCGCACTGTTGGAGCAGGCCACCCCGGATGCCAGGCTGCCGATGCTCCTGCTGGCGCAGGTTGTGGGCGGTATCGAAGCCACCACCGGGCGCTCCTCCTGGCGCACGCCGAGTGGACGCCTGGCCCGGTACTTCTCGTATCTGGAGTCGGTCGGTTACGGGATCTCCGACGTCGAGCGGATCGTCTTCGGAGAGGAGGGTGCCGGATCGACCGACGCCGCCTGAGCCTCGCCAGGTTGCCCGCCAACGATGCCCCGGCTTCGAGCCGGGGCATCGTTGTGTCCGAGGACGGATCCCTGTGCGCCCGGTCCCGCCTCCCCTTGTCCCTCCCTCAGCTACCCGGACAGGTGTCGTCTGTGCCACCGGCGATCGAGGCGGTCACGTCGGGCATTGAGCCCGCCATGACCGCCGACGAGACACACGCAGGTCGGCTCCGCCAGAGCGGTACGAATCATCCACACATCTGCATCATCGGATGCCGCTGCCGCATATTCGATTGGATGCGTATTCGTTGGCGGGTCCCGTTGCGCCGTGTGACCAGGCAGTCATCGGTGAGGGTGACATTCAAGGTGACGTCGATCCGGACCATGGACCAATGGATCGATCTCCGGATGCCCCTCGGAGAGCGCTGCGATGCTCTCGATAGGGCGGCTCGGCACCGCCGGCGGCGCCGACTACTACTTGGACAAGGTCGCCAACAGCGTTGACGACTACTACCTCGGTCGGGGCGAGGCGCCCGGTCAGTGGATCGGAGCGCCGTCTGCACAACTCGGGCTTGTCGGTCAGGTCGATGCGCAAACCCTCCGAAACCTGCTGGCCGGCACCTCCGCCTCCGGAGAGAGCCGGGGCGTGCAGCTTCGTCCGGAGCGACGCCCCGGCTACGACCTGACCTTCTCGGCCCCCAAGGGCGTCTCCCTGCTCTGGGCGCTCGGCCCTGGAGACGTACCCGGAACCATCTCCGATGCCCACGACCGCGCCGTGGTCGCTGTGCTCGACCACCTATCCAAAGAAGCTTGCTATGCCCGCAGAGGACGTGACGGGAAGCAGCTCATCGAGGCCGATGGCTACATCGGGGCGGCATTCCGGCACCGAACCAGTCGGGCCGGCGACCCCCAGCTCCACACCCACGTCGTCGTTCCCAACCTGGTCCAAGGATCCGACGGCCGGTGGTCTGCCCCTGATGGGAGGCACCTCTACCAATGGCAGAAGGTTGCCGGCACTCTCTACCAGTCCGCGCTCAGGGCCGAACTCGCACCGCTCGGCCTCGCCTGGGACGTCCGGCGCAACGGTCTGAGCGAGGTGCGGGACATCCCGAAGACGGTGCTTCGGATGTTCTCCAAGCGGCGGTTGGACATCGAGCAGGCGATGGAGCAGCGGGGAAGCATGTCGTCGGCAGGCGCGGCGAAGGCGGCGCTCGCCACCCGGCCAAGGAAGCCGGCCTCTGGCGTTGCCGTCGACGTACTGCGAGAGGGATGGGTGGAGCAGCTCGCCACGATCGGCATCCCGGACGGAGCGGGCGGCACCCGGCCAGCCGGTGTCGACGACCTGACCGCTGCCCTTGGGGGTGAAGTACCCACCGGACCCAAGCCCACAGAAGTCGAGGAGATCTTTCGGGTTCTGGCGGGGGAGCAGGGAGTCTCGCTCGACGACTGGGAGATCGACGAGCACCATCTCTCGGACACCGGTGCCCCCGGTACCCGGGTGCTGCCCGTCACCCTGCTCGGATCGAACTTCTCCCGACGAGACGCCATCAGTGCGGTGGCCAGGGCATTCGACGTCACCCCCGAGGAGGCAGCGGCGCTGACGGCCAGGTTCCTCGATCGGGAGGGAGTGGTGCGGGTCCTCGCCGATCCCGGTGCCGGCACCGAGCACATCCGGACCCGGACCGGCCTCGTCGTCCCGGCCACGAGCGGCGACCGGCGGTATACGACCACCGAGTTACTGGCCGCCGAGCAGCGGATCGTGCGTTCGGCCACCGGCCGCGTCGGTGCAGCGACGGCCCAGGTGGGAGCGGCCACGGTCGACAATGTCCTCGAACGCCACGCCCACCTGGACGGCGAACAGGCCCAGGGGGTCCGGCAACTTCTCACCTCGGGCAACGGCTACGACCTGGTAATCGGGCAGGCCGGAACCGGCAAGTCGACCATGCTCGGAGCCGCCCGGGTGGGCTGGGAGGATGCCGGCTTCCGGGTCATCGGCACCGCGGTGGCAGCCAGGACGGCCGCCGATCTCGAGAGAGGTACTGGCATCCCCAGCTCTTCACTGACCCAACTACTGGCCGATCTCCGCGAGGGCGGTGGGCTGACCTCCCGGCACGTGATTGTCGTGGACGAGGCCTCCATGGTGGGGACACGCCCGCTCGACCAGCTCCGCTCCTACGTCGACGGTGCCGGGGCCAAGCTGGTCCTCGTCGGCGACAACCGCCAGCTGTCCTCCATCGACGCCGGCGGGGCGCTGCGCACCCTGTCCGCCGAACTAGGTGACCACGTCGTCACCCTCACCACCAACCGCCGCCAGGCCGGCGCCGACCAGCAGTGGGAGCGAGATGCCCTCGCTGCCCTGCGGGAGGGAAACGTCACCCCGGCCGTCACCGCCTATGCCGAGCAGGGCCGGGTGACCATCGCCGGCACCATTGACGAAGCCCGGCATCACATTGTCGAGGATTGGTGGGCGGTTCACCGTGACCACACGACCCGTGAACACACGACCGCCATCCTGGCCATCCGGCGGTCTGATGTTGAGGCGTTGAACGACATGGTCCGGGCCCGGCGCCAGGCAGCCGGTGAACTGGGCGAGGAGCTCAGGATCGGCGCCAAGGCATTCAGCGTGGGGGACAGGGTCATCTTCCAGAAGAACCAGCGGGTGCCGGCCGCAGAACTCGGTGGTGCGCCCGCACTGCTCAGGCTCCGCAACGGCACGTTCGGCACAGTTGTGGCGGTCACGGCACCAACGAAGAATGCGCCAACGGACAACACTCTCACCAGGGAGGGTGACGTTCGCCGAACCCAGGGTGACGTTGCCGGCGACATCGAGGATGATGCCCGCGCCCAACTGACGGGGTCGCTGGTCGTCCAGCTCGACGACGGGAGTCGAGCCGTTCTCCCCCGCAGCTACGCCGAGACCTCCACCAGCCTCGGATACGCCCTCACTGTCTTCCGTTCCCAGGGGATGACCGTGGATCACACCTTCGGCCTCGGTGGCGACAGCCTCTACCAGGAGGCCGGCTACACCCAGCTGTCCCGGGGCCGGCTGTCGAACAGTCTCTACGTCGCTTCACCGGAGAATCCGAGGTGGGAGATCGGCCACCACGCCGACGACCTCACCCAGCGCGACGGCCTCCAATCCCTGGTCGACGCCCTGTCCCAGAACCGGGAGCAGACCATGGCCCGGGACCGACTGCCCACCTGGCCGACCGTGGCATCCGAAGACCTCGATGCCGCTTTCCGGGAGCATGCCTCCCTCGGCCAGTGGATCGCCGATCACGCTCCGGCCGATGTGACCCGTCAGCTGGCCGACGCCTACCTCCGACCCCTCGACACGTCGAGCGCCGCACAGTCCCTGCCCGGCGCCGATGACGACGTGAAGACCCTCCTCGCCGCACAAGGGCAGCGCGAGGCATGGGTCGGTCGTCACCGCACGGAGATCGACACCTGGTCCCGGCTGGACAGTGACCTCCGGCGCCACGAGTACCGGCTCGGTCAAGCCGCCGCCTACAGCCAACCGGACCACACGACGGCCCTTTTGGGTCCGCTTCCCGAGCGCATCACCAGTGTCGAGCGGTGGCAGTCCGCTTCAGGTGCCATCGAGGCATACCGAGGCCGATGGGGCGTCGACGCAGCGGATGCTCTCGGCCCCGAGCCACTCGACCCCGAACGGCGTGTCCACTGGCAAAGGGCAGTCGGCACCATCGAGTCGGCTGGCTTCACGGCACTCGGTAGCTCGGATGGCGAACTCGACCAGCCGTGGCTCTCGTCACTGTGGGATCGGGTGCATGCCCTCGACACCGCGCGCTCCGATGCCGCCCACGACATGGTGCCATTGCCGGAACCACCGCCATTCTCCTGGAGTCGCGACAGCAACTCTGGACCCGACCTCGGCGACGGCTTCGGGCTGTGACGGACCTGCCTCCTGGTGACGAGACAGGCCACGGCTACGATCCGGCCACGCCATGAGCTACGACCGACGTGCCCGTCCGACGATCCGATGCCTGGTCGAAGACCTCGGCCTCGAGCTGCCCGAGTTGGCCGTCGATCTGGGAGAGATCGACCACCCGTGGCTCACTGAGCTCCGGCGGATCGCGCCAGCGTCACCTACCGGTCAGAAGCGCATCCTTTCCATTGCCCACCCCGTCGTCTACAGGCTGCGAGTGTCGACCGAGCGAGGGGCCACCTGGATCGACGATGACGGGGTGGTGTGGCTCTGTGCGGTCCGTCGCAGGGAAGACGGGTCCGACAGCGACGCCTTCGCATGGTTCGCGCAGCTGCACGCTTCCGACCGGCTCCTGCCGACCGACGACGACCACCTGCGGGACCAAGCCGAAGAGGTCCTCCGCCTCCATCGGCGACTGACCTCGGACCTGTTCGAGCTGGTCGACCGTGCGCTCGCCGACCGCGGGACCGAGTGCGCCACGGATCTCGACGGCTGGCTGCCGGCCAGGGTGCTCGTGATCCAAGGCGGCGGGGTCGAGGAGATCTGGTGCGGGATCTGCGTCCGGGCGACTGACGGGGCCTTCATCCGTCCGGAGTTGCGCGACGTGTTGTTCGCGTCGCTCGAAGCCCATGTCTCTCCGGCGGTCTTCGAAGCACGCGACGACTGGCCCACGGGCGACATCGCCTGGTACGAGTCGGTCAGGCTGGGGCTCCGCTAGCTGCTCTGGCGGGCTCCGCCCGAGACACGTTGGACATCGTCGAGCGGCTTGCCGAGCAGGTGGGCGGCGAGGGCTGCGTCCCCGGAAGCGAGAACCGACCGGGCCCGATCAATGCCCTTCTCGATGAGATCGGCATGGCGAACGGCGTACTCCTGAACGGCCCGGTCCACCACCTCGGCCTGAGTCGTATCGACCAGGGCCGCCAGGTAGCGGATGCGCTCCTTCGTCTCCACGTTCACTTTGATCGGTGCCTGAGCCATCGCACTCACCTCCTGATACCTAAAGTGTAGTAGTACCTAAGTACCTAATCAAGGGCGCGCTTCACACGCCGGCCGAGTTGTCGTTGCTGGTGCCGATACTCGGAGCGGAGCGTCTCGGAGATCGGACCTCTGTCTTCCACCTTGAGGCCCTGTGCCTTGGCCCACGCTCTGACTGCGGAGGCCGGCGGGTCGAAGACCGATCCGGGTTGGCGCGCCTTGGTCACCCCCTTCCGCCGGGCCGCGGTCCTGGCGCTCGTTGTTCTTGATCCACTTGGCGGGCGCTGATCTGATCGGTCGTAGGCGTGCGCCTCATTGGCGAGGATGTCGTAGAGGACAGTCGCCTTCCCGAACGCCGTTCCGAGGTTGGCATCATCTCCGGAAAGCTCTTCGAGGTGATCGACGAGGAGTTGACGCAGCTCGGATGGGTTCACCATCGAGCGATCCATCGAGCAGATCAGGTTTAGCGCTTTGGTCAAACCGTGCTCTTCGACAAGTTGGGCGAGCGGAAGCTTCTCAACACCAAGCGGCACTGAGTAGTTCCCTACCGGTTCACGTGCCATTGCTCGGCGGACTGATTCGGGCACTTGGCCATCAGGCAGGCCTGCTCGACGAACGTACTTGCGAACGGGAACCCATGCGTTGGGCGACCGGCGAAGAATGGAGGGCAGAGTCGTCCGCACGATTTCGTCAGCAAGGAAGTCACCCTCATCAGTGACAGTGTCCGCGATGAGGTCGTGGCGGTCGAACCCGAGGTAGCTCTTCGGGCCCTGCCAGGCCTTGGTGCTCTCAGCGCCCACGCCCACCACGACGTCAGAGTCGGAGAAGTCGTTGAGGTCCGCAATTTCGGCGACTCGGATCTGCCGGGTTGGGTCGGCCGAATGCACGATTCGTACGACGGATTCCTCGACTCGGCGCAGAATGCCCACTGGTAGAACACGCTCGAGACCGGCAAGCACCTCGAAGATGGGTTTGAACTGTGGTGTCCGCACCCTTACCACCGGCAGCAATCTGCCTTCACCCAGGTCAAGGATATGGTCATCAACCAGCGGAGTCTTTCGTCTCGGATCCCAGTCCACCCACACGAAGCGCGACTTGAAGGTCTCCAGCCTCTCCGGACTGAGGCATCTCAACAGGGAGGTGAGGATCAGCCGGACGTTGGGATCTCCAAGGGAGTAGCCCAGGAAGACGACGGGGTGCTCGACGAAAACTGACATCAGCTTCGCTACCAAATAGGGACTGACTGCCTCGAAGCGGTCGTAGTCCTCCTTGCACAAGACGAGCGACTCGGGCTCGGCCACTGAGCCGTGGATCTTGTAGATCTCAGCCAGCTGATAGGAGCGGCTGAGGAGGAGATCCTCTTGCCCGACGAAGACCCGGTAGTCGGGAAAGACTGTTTCGAGTAGGGCGTCGTAGTTGGTGGTGATGATCCCGTCGACCTGGCAGGAGCCGAACAGCCTCAGTTCACTCGCCCTAGCCCCAGTCTTGATGGGCTTGGATGCTGACAATCGGCGGGCCACCTCGATCTTCATCGGGGACATGATGTTCCGGCACTGATGCCCCCAATCGTCGCGAGAGCGCCGGTACTTGGAGTCGCTCCACCAGATCTCGTAGAATGCTTCAGCGATTAGGGAGGCGGTGGCGGCATGATCGCCACTTGCCTGGCCAGCAAAGTACGCGTATGGACGCCCTGTCAGCGAGGACGCCCACTCAAGCAGCTCTTGCCAGTTCTCGTGACCCAGGTAGCGCCGGCTTATGCCGGAGCCTACGAATAGGAACGGCAGCGAGTCCGCCTGGTTGAGAGCGCCAATCATCGGGTCCAGGGGATTCGCCATCGAAACATGGTGGCTCACCGCAACGGCTTCGACGGGGGATACGTTCCTTCATAACGCCCGACCCACGATCAATCACATTGTGCACGAACGTCTCATTCCCTTGCGACTGGTGACTCTTTCGAATCGAGGTGATGCACAAGTCGCCTTTTGAGGGCTGCCGACTCCTCTGTCCAGCGGGGATCGTCGGTGACCGGATCGTCCGGCATGTGCGACACGGCGGAACAGCCGGAACCGATGCTGATCGCCTTGCGTATGCGTTCGCGGCATTTCTCGGCCTCTTCGTGCCACTTGATTCCTGTTGCTCGATCGATCGGTTCGCTTGCGTCGTACACGGCGAGCCACGCGTCACGCAGAGCAGCCAGTTCCTCTACGACGAACCCGTGACGCCACCAGCACGGCTTGAGCCAGTCCGCCTCTGTCGCGTACCGGACCTGGAGGCTGTTGACCCATTCGGCCAGCACAGCCAGATCGACCGGCTCGCCGTCCGTCGGAAGGGTCCGCCTCGTGGCCGGCAATCCGCTGGCGGCAGTCGCTGACGCAGACCGCCCCGACTTCAAGTCGACGACCTCGTCTTGGAGGTCCGCCACCCTGCCGACGAGTTCCTCCACGAGTGCCCGAAGGTCGCCGGGTGTCCTGTCTCCAGCGGCGTCAGGCACACTCGGCCGCCATCGATGTGGCGCCACCGGCCGACTTGACCAGGTCGACGAGCCTCCGGTCCTCCCGCCAAGACGGCAGTTGGGTGATCCGAGGCCGGAGGTGCGGGGACACCACCACGGCGTGATTGGGCGCCAGGTTGGCGATGTCTCCGGTCGGCAGGACCGGCATCCGGCGTGGCGTCCACGAACTCGACCGGCCCGCCTCGTTGTGGGTGACCGTCTCCACCAGCTCGTCGTGCTCGCCGGCCAGCCTGCTGATCTCCTCCAGGAAGGCCACATCCTTCTGTCCGCCCCACACCAGAGTGATGTTGGCGAGGTCCCGCAGGGCCCGCTCACCGGCTTCGCCCCAGATGGTGCGGGCAGATGCCACCGACTGGAGGATCACCGCAGTGGTGATCCCCAGTCCTCCGAGCTCGGCGACCAGCTTGGGGAGATCGCCGAGCGGGGCGATGTTGGCGCACTCGTCCAGCATGAGCACCAAGCCCGATTCGAGGCGGCGTCTCTGGGAGCGGGCAGCTTTGCGACGCGCCGTGTCGACGATGTCCTCGATGAGGGCGGCGACGATCGGGGCAACCGAGTGTTGAGCACCCGGTGAGCCCATCAGGTAGATGGTGCCGTTCTCCTCCAGGAAGGCGGCGGGGTCGAACGTGTCGTGGTCGATCCGGGTGGCCTCCAATACCTTGGGATCGGCGAAACAGTCGAATGCCCGTCGGACGGTCGCCCAGATCGAGTCCCGATGTCTGGGCTCGACCTCCGCAGAGGCAGCGAGGTCCTTGTCCCATCCCCGGGCAGCATTGGCGTTACGCGACAGGATCTTGATCGGCTCGCGGGCAGCGGGCCGACGCGACCAATCGAGGAGCCGCTCGACGCCCAGGCCTTCCAGTGCCGCCGCGTGCAGGTAGGAACGGATGATGGAGGCCGCCACCTGCTCCCAGTAGGCGCCACCACCGTCCACAGCCGGGCCCACCCCGGCGAACCCGGCGAACCCCCGGGCTCGCAGGATGGCCTTTTGGGGGACCTCGCATCCCTTGACCGGATTCCACCGCAGCTTCTCCGCACCAGGGACGAGATCCTGCGGATCGAACACGAACACCTGACCCCGTCCCGCACGCACAAGGTTGGTGTCCATATAGGTGTCGTGCCGCGTGGCGGTCACCACCGCCGGTCCCTTGTGGCGGAGCATGGCGGGGATCACGAATCCCTCGCCCTTGCCCACCCGGGGCACGCCGACCGCCAGGATGTAGTCCTCCGACCTGGCGAACAGCCGGACCCCGGTGGCCACGTCGATCCCGAGAGCGAGCGGCTCACGCTTTGCAGCAGCGTCGTCCCCATAGAGGGCGGCAGTGTGTCGTTCGACAGCCTTTCGCCCCATGCGACGCTCGACCTCGGCGCGTCCGACCTTGGTTCCACCCCCCTGTGGGCCACCGAACGACCGCTGAGCCCGACGAACCAGGCGGACGGCCACAACTGTTACGGCGACGACGAGCAGCTCGGCGACGGCCAGCACCGTCCACATGGCGAGTGGCCCCGGAAGGAGGACCCGGGCCCCGGGCGCCCACGCCAGTTTCGGGTCACCGATGTGGCCCCACAGCCGCAGGAAGACGGTGGCCCCTGCTCCGACTCCGCCGGGGACGACACGGTGGGAACCGAAGGCCAGCGAGGCCAGCTGGCCGGCCAGGTCGGTGGCCAGGCCCTCACCGATGACGAAGCCGACCACGGCCAGGAACGCCACGAATGTCCCGTCGAACGGACTTCGGGACTGGTTCATCGGACAGTGCTGTTCATCGGATGGGGCTCTCCTCGAACAGTGAGAGCTGCTGCGGGACCAAATGAGGTCGTGAGGGCGGATCGTCGGTGGCCGCGGGCGGAAGTGGTTCCTGAGGATGGAAGGAAGGATGCTGCGCCATCTGTGAACGCCTCGGCCGGAACGGGATGATCGTGGCCAGCGCGTCCGCCTCGTGGACCGGTTTGGACGCCGCCATCAGGAGACCACCGGAGTGGAGACTGGATCGGCGGCTCCGAGCACCACCTGGCTGCCCCAGACAGCACCAGCGGTCATTGGGATCGTGTCGATGCGCACGTCGGCCCCGGTGTAGGGAGCATCCACCATGGCGGCGTCGCCAACGTAGATACCGACGTGGTCCGCATAGTTCCCCGTGCCGAAGAACACCAGGTCGCCGGGGACCAGCTCGTCCATGGCCACATGAGGCTCGGTCTGCCACTGGTCGTTGGCCACCCGGGGGACCACCACCCCGGCCAGCCCGTAGGCCCAGACGACCAACCCCGAACAGTCGAAACCGGTCTGTGGGCTCGCGCCGCCCCAGACATAGGGCGTGCCGATCTGTGATTCGGCGTAGGCGACGGCCGCCGCCTGGACGACAGTGGGCACACCGGCCGAGGTCGCAGAGGTGCTGGCCGCTGTGTTTCCAGATGCCGTGTAGCTGGCCGCGGTGGCCAGCACCTGTTCGGCATACCCCGCCGAGACGGCCTGGCAGGCAGGACCAGGATTGCCGCAGTTGTAGGCGACCAGAGCCGAGGTGGGATTGGCCATGATCCCGAGGGAGCAGAGGTAGCGAGCCGCGGCGTAGGTGGCATCGACGGGATCGAACGGGCTGGGTGGGACGATCCCACCAGTGGGGGTGGGTCGGTCGTAGGCGGCGAAGGTGGATGGCTCGAACTGGAAGAGGCCCTCGGCTCCCGCCGACGAGACGGCCGTCGGATCGAAGTCCGACTCGGTGTGGGCGACGGCGGCAAGCAGCGACCACGGCACGCCACAGGTGCTGGCTGCCGACGCTTGTTGGAACAGGGCGAGGAGGTCACCGGGAATGGTCGAGCTGGCGACAGTGGACGGGTCATTGCTGGCCGCGGCGGGAGCGCCGCCCGCTATGGCGCACGTCACCAGCAGGCAGAGCGCCATGACGACTGCCATGGCCTTGGCGACAACAGTCACGACGGCACCCTGTTCATTGTGAGACCGAGCTCATCTCGAGACCGCACTTTGTCGGTCACGAGCCGGTCCCGACGTCGGCGACCACCCAATACGAGGCGTTCCCCGGCGATCCGATGAGCCGCAGCGTGATCCGCTCGTCCACCGGCACCTCCGTGGACGGGCCGGCGTCGTTGGTCACGAGCGTCCGACCGGTGACGACCACGGCGACCCGGCCAGCACTCACCTCGACAGCGGGACCGGGTGGGTCGAGCACCACTGTCGTTCTACGGTCTTCTGCCACCCAGGCCTCCGGCCACTCCAGTTGGCTGGGCACGTTCAGACCCGGTGCCAGTTGGGCTCGTTCGGCTGCGTTGCCCTCGGGGTGGTTCGGATCGGTTGTGTCCGTGGCCACGACGAATCGCTCCGCCACCTGTTGGGCTGCCGTGTCCCTCCCGGATCGCAACGGCACGGCGGAGCCCGTCTTCGTCCCCGAGTTTGCCAAGTGAGGGTTGGGGCTCCTCGGTGTTCCGAGCCCGGAAACCGAGGCACCGGGAAGGGTGGGATGGGGGAGGCTGGCGTCGACTGAGCCGAAGACCACCAGCCCGATCGAGAGGGCGATCCCCACTCGGGCCCACGTGAGACGAGGCGTCCTCCCCGTGGTCACGAGTGGGTCCCCACGGCCTGGTTGCTGTCGCGCCGCATGGCCTGGTTGCTGTCGCGCCGCATCGCCTGGTTGCTGTCGCACATCGCCACGTCCCGGGCCGAGAGGATGGTCTGGACGATGGCGCCGTGCTCGCCTACCCGCCACAACGCCCGGCCCCGGGGGAGCCTCGGCACGAGTTGAGTCTCAGACTCGGTCCAGTCCATGACGTCCCGGGACGCTCGGGCCTCTCCACCGGACAGGTTGAAGGTCACTTTGGTCTCGGCCTCGGTGACAAACCCCTGGGCCCGCTTGGCCGTCGCCGTCCCATCGTCGGCCTGGGAGGCCAGATCGGAGATGCGCTGGACGATGGTCACGAACTGGACCCCGTAGCCGCGGGAAAGCTTCTGGGTCTCCTCCCCCCACGCCACGAAGCCGGCATCACGGATGGCCTTCCAGCATTCGTCGACGACGATGATTCGTTGTCGGTCCTTCCTCGCCACCACCTGGGCCAACCACGCCCCGGCGCAGACCAGGATGGACGAGAATGCTGGCGACTGGAGCACGGCGGACAGGTCGACGACGATCCCCGGCCCGGACCAGTCGACCGTGGCCGTCGACTCCCCGTCGAACATCCCGGCCAGATCCCCTTCGACCAGACGGTGAAGTCCTCTGGCCACCGATCGGGCGTCGGTTGCCAGGTTGGCGGTGTCCGTTCTGAGCTCGCTGGCCATGCCCTCGGTGGGCTCCATCAGCAGGTCCATCACGTGGCGCAGTGTTGGTGCAGACGGTGTCGGACCGTCACGCGGCGTTCTGCGACCGGTGGTCCGTCGCTCCAGTTCCATGAGAGCAGCCGTCACGACCGAGCGCTCGTCGCTGGTGACCGGCCGACCGGTGGCCGACTCGGCCAGGGCGACGACCACCCCGATGCGACGACCTCGGACGTCATCAGACGCGGTACCGACAGGTGATTGGCCCATAGCCAAGGCGTCCACGGCATCGGGACCGGCCTCGAGCGGATTGAGCCGCACCGGGCCGCCCGGGCGCAGGGCCAGGACCGAGAGCTGGTCCCGCTCGGCCAGGTCGAGGTACTCGCCCTTCGGGTCGAGGATGGCCATCCACTTTCCGGCCATGGCCTGGCGGTGGAGGTATGCCTTCACGAACGCGGACTTGCCGTAGCCCTTGTTGCCCGACACCAGCATGCACGGGGAGAGCAGCGTTTCGGCCTCGTAGAGGCAGAACGGGTCGTAACAGAACATCCCTTGGCCGAGGACCTCCTGGCCGATGATCGGCCCGACCAACGGCAGCCCGGCCTGGCATTGGAACGGGTAGGCGGAGGCCGAGTGCCTGGTGGTGACCGACATTGGCGGCAGTTTCAGCATCACAGCAGCCCCCTGGAGAACTGCAGACGGCAGAGGGGCAGGGTGGCGGCCCACCCCTCATGTCCTCGGGCGTGCAGCTCCCGGAGGTCGAGGTGACATTCAGTCGCTTTGCGCTCGGCGTGGCGCCAGGCCCGGGCGGCTATGTCCTCTGCGGGAGATGACACCATGACCAGGCCGGCGATCCGGTGCTGACGGAAGCCCCGGGTCAGCTCCCGCTCCCGAGAGCGAGCCTCGTCGACCCTGCGTTCCTCCTCCTCGGTGGTGATGATCCCCTTCTCGTCCCGCTTGCGTTGGGCCATCCCCCCGGTGGTGCGGGCGTCGCGGAGCTCGGCAAAGGCCTGCTCGGTGGGGACGGCCTCCAGGTGCATGGACACCGTCCGCACCGAGCCCGGAACGGCGGTGGCCAGAAGCGGGTACATCCACTCCGTACCCACGTCGATGCGGGGCCATGCGGCGATCTGGCCGACCCGGTGGACATAGCCGTCGGTGCGGACGGTGTCGTAGCCAACGAGGCGGGAGGCAGGTCCCGCCTGCGTGGTCGGGATCGACCCTTCGCCCCAGAGGGCCAAGCGCTCGGCCGCTGTCGGATCGGCCCACTGGCGTAGTACGGCGGCCACTCCACGGCGGGGGAGGACCTTCGGTCGCAGACCGATCGCCACCAGGTGCTCGCAAAGCTGGGCCAGCTCACTGGTGGCCTCGGACAGGGCGTCGGCGCCGGTGGCCTCAGTCTCCACCTGGGCGCCGAGGAAGACGTCGTGGTGGATGGCGGCGGTGCCGATGGACGCATGCAGCGACTGGTAGTCGTTCCACTCCTCCGTTGACACCCGGCCCATGGCCGCGGCCGACCAGTCCGACTGCACCGTCGACGGCTGGGGGGTGGCCCGCTCGACCCATTGCAGACGCCGCAGGCCGGGGCCCACGGCCGCCATGGATTTCAGCACCTCGCCCCACTGGCTGATCTGCGCGGCCTGTTCGTCAGGGCCCGAGAACACGAAGCGGTCGCCTCCCGCCACCGAGACCACCGCGGTGAGCAGTCTCCGCCGTCCCACCCGCTCGGTCAGCAGGCCCGCCTCTGACCCATCAAGGGTGGTTGTCTCGAACCGGAGCCGACCGAGCTCCGGTGGCAGCTGTTCGGGTGCCGCTGACCCCGATCCGCGTGCCCGCAGCTTCCGTCGCCGGTCGTCCGGCCCTCCTCCCTGCGACTTGTTCACGACCGCGCCGACGTGTGGTGATCGATTCGGGCGTGGAATCCGACCCCGTGGCCGGACATTCGCCGTCGACCTTCGGTGTGCCACCGGCGCGGTCTCCGGTGCCGCGGGAACGAAGGACTCGGCGTGGCCCGTGAATGCCGCCCCATTGCTGGCTGCATCGGTTGGCGTGCTGACCCCCGCATCAACCGCCACGCGCAACCAGGTCTGTGGCATCTCCCAGCGCGACCGACCGCGCATTTGAAGGATCCCGAAGCGCACGTACGGTCCGACAAGAGCGCGCACCTTGGTGCCACGGTGACGGCCGAAGGGCATCCGGCCGAGGGCGAACCAGAAGCCGACGAGCACGGGCACGAAGGGCACCGGCATCGGGATGGATTCCAGGATCATCACGAACCCGGCTGCCGCACCGAGGACACCCGGGGCGAACTGGCCGGCGGTCCGGCTGATCAGCTCGTAGCGCTTGGTGAGGACGCCGAAGTTGTAGAGCGTGCCGCTCTCAGCCATGGGATCCTCCCGGTGCCTTCCTGGTCGATGAGCCGGGAGCTCGACCGGCCCGGTTGGCGGCTCCCTGGACCGCTCCCGGAGCGTTCGAGGCACCGGGACTTACCGAGGTGGATGGCGGAGAGCCGGCGGGCGGGCGGCGCTGATCCCGGCCCGTTTCACCGGGTTGGCTTGCTGCGGCCTGTGCTGCCCCGCCGGTCGTTGCACCGCCGGCCCCACGGTCCCCCGTACCGCCGCCGGCGGTCGGTGCGCCAGGGTTCGATCCACCAGGGCTCGGACTCCCCGAGGTGCTGCTCGAGCCGGTCCCGGTGGCAGCTGGTGATTGCGTCCCACTCGGGTCAGAGCCCTCATTGGCGCCGGCGGCGGCCTTCGCTCCGGCCATGGCGGCACCGGCCGCCACCCCTGCTCCGGCGGTGGCGGCGAGACCGACTGGTCCGGCGGCTGCACCGGCTTCCACGAGCGCCTTACCGCCTCCTCCGCCTCCCATCATCTTCGCCGTACCGGCGACACGGCTCCCCATATAGGTCATCCGACCCGGCGCGCTGATCTGGGCTGCCGCGGCCGCCGCGTGCTCGGTCGCTGCCGGCACGTGCTTCAGGGCCATGGGAAGGGCCAGCGAACCGAGGATGAGGAACGCCAGGCAGAGGAACAGCGTCGTCATGTCCCCACCGACCGCACCGGTATTCGACCCCGACAACTGGCCGTTGTTGAGGTCGGCGGCAGCCAGCACCATGAGCATGGTGATGACCAGCTGGGAGAGGATCGTGGCGATGATGAGGTCCACCAGGCGCTTGATCCAATGGGCCGTCCCGCCCCAGTAGAGCCCGCAGAGAGCGAGCGGTAAGGCCAGTACCTCCAGGTAGAGCAGTGCTCCTCGGAGGGCGAGGACGAACCAGATGACGAGGGCGGCCAGACCGGCCAGGGCCACGATCAGGGCGGCCGCCAGCCCGGGAAGACTGCTGCCACCGGTGGTGACGGTGGCCGACACGGCGAAATCGGACAGGTGACCGAGGCCCTGGCCAAACCCCTGGTTGCCTCCGAGAGCCATGTTCACCAGGAGGCTGCAACAGGCATTGACCAGGGTGAGGACGCCCGCTGTCACCGGGATCGCGACGGCCGTTCCGATGGCCATGACCACCGGAGCCCCGAGGCCCCGTTTCAGGACCGATGTCAGATCACCCCGCAGGGCGGCGGTCCCCACTCCGATGAAGAGGATGGGTAGCGACAGCCAGGCGACCACGGTGAGCATGGCCCGCCACGGGCCCTTGAACCACGACGTGAAGTCCGGGGTGGTGGTTGCCTGCATGGCGTGGATCACGCCGCCGATGGCCCAGCTGGCGAACCCGCCGATCCCCTGGGAGATCGAGTGCCCGATCCATCCGACGATGTCCTGGCCGATGCCACCCAGCGGATCGAAGAGTGAAAGTCCGACGAGCATCTCAGCTGACCGAAGTGCCGAAGTTGAAGGCCCAGGTGATGAGGAAGACCCCGGCCCCGATGATGACCGCTCCGGCGAAAGCGGCCAAAACCTTGTGCTGGGAGACCGAGGTCCGGTTGATCGACCCGTTCTGGACTCCCCACCACAGCCCCGCCCCGCCGATGATCAGACCGAGCAGACAGGCGTAGACGGCCCACTGCTCGATCCCGCCGAGAAAGGACGTCACCTGGGACGAGCCCGGGAGCGAGCTGTTCGGGGTGATGTTGAAGCTGGCGGCCAAGAGTGGCGAGGAAAGGTTTGGGACAAACGACTGAGGGATCACTGGACCTCCGGGGCTCTGTGCGGGACAGTGCGTCCTCGCCGTCTCCCATGGTCCGGATCCACGTCACCCCCAACGTCACCCCGGCGAGATTGGGCCCTGAACAGGAGCAACGCAGGATCGGCGAACGTCACCCTCGGCGAACTCTCGCGGTTTTCCCAATGAGGTCGCCGTCACCCTCGGGGTTGTCCGGTCCCGTTTTGGGTCATGGGTAGCATGCCGATCCCGGCTGCGCGTTGTGCACGCGTGGTACCCGGTAGGTGCCCTGTGCACCATTCGTCCCACATGATGTATCTGTGGAACGATCCTCCCGAGCAATCCTCCGGCGCCGTGCCGACCGGAACATGGCCCGGGATGCCCGCGCCGCTCGGCTGGCAGCCTCAGGGTCGGGAAGGATGGAGCCATGAAGTACGGGCTGAACCTCCCGACCTTCGACAGGATGGCAGACCCCCGCCTCCTCGCCGAACTCGCCGCCGAGGCGGAAGCCGCAGGCTGGGACGGCGTCTTCGTATGGGATCACGTCTACTACCGCGACCCCGCCAGGGCCGCCACCGACCCATGGATGGCACTGGCCGCCATGGCGACCACCACCTCCGCCGTCGCCCTCGGGCCCATGGTCACCCCCCTCGCTCGTCGTCGACCGCACATCGTTGCGCGCCAGCTCGTGGCGCTGGATCAGCTGGCGAACGGTCGGGTCATCCTCGGCACCGGCCTCGGACTTGACGGGAGCGGCGGCGAGTTCATCCGGTTCGGCGAGGTGGAGGACATCCGCCAGCGGGCGGAGATGTACGACGAGGCCCTCGACCTCCTTCGTGCCCTCCTGTCGGGCGAACCCGTCGATCACCGGGGGACGTACTTCACCGCTAGCGACGTCCGATTCCTACCCCGGCCCGTGCAGAGCGAACTGCCCGTCTGGATCGCTGCTCGTTGGCCGAACCGGCGACCTCTGGACCGCGCTGCAAAGAACCAGGGCGCTTTCATCATCGACCTGGAGAAGCCGGCAGACCTTGCCACAGCCTGCGCTTACCTTGAGGAGCGCCGATCTGGTTCGCTCGACAGTTTCGATGTCGTCGTTCAGAGACCTGCGGGCGACGATCCCGAGCCGTGGCGGGAGGCGGGAGCCACCTGGTGGCTCGCCGCCTTCGACCCCTTTTCAGTGACCCCGGAGGACGTCCGTGTCGCTATCTACGAGAGGCCCGGAAGATGAACCCCGGACCGTCTCGCCCGCAGCGTCGCAAGCTGACTCCGCAGCGCTTCACTCCGACGGGAGGCGCCTATTCCCACGGTCTCTCCGTCGAGGTCGGTTGTGGTGCAGTCATCTTCACAACCGGTCAGCTCGCCATTGACCCTGAGTCTCGTGTGGTCGGGCTTGGTGACGCTGCATCACAGGTCCGCTATGTCATTGAGAACATCGAGCAGATTCTGTCAGAAGACGACGCGGGTCTTGCCGACATTGTCACCGCCCAGATGTTCCTCCTCGACATGCGTGACTACGAGTCGGTCATCGATGTGTTCAACGAGTACTTCACCGCTTCTCGTCCGCCGCTCGGCGTCGTCGGGGTCACCGGCCTCGCGCGTGACGGCTGTGTCGTGGAGCTTGAAGCGGTCGCGTTTCGATCGTCAATCAATGCGCAGGGATCATGACAGTGAACGACGCCCGAACCGTTCGGGTGTCCAGCACGAAGGGAGACAGTGATGCCGTACGTCCACGTCACAATCGCAACGGGTCGATCACCTGATGCCAAGAAGAAGCTGATGACGTTGGTAAGCGAGGCGGTCAGCAAGTCCATCGATGCCCCACTGGAGAACGTCCGAGTGTGGATCACCGAGGTCCCTCCGGAGGACATGTCGATCGGTGGTGTTCCCTTGGACATCGTACGTGCTCAGCGTGCTGCCGCAGCTGCCAACGACACCTGACAACAACCACCCAGCCCTGTCGTAACCACAACTCGATCGAAATCGGAGAATCTCATGCAACGATCCAAAATTGCACCCGCAAACTTCACTCCCACGATGGGGGCGTATTCACACGGCTACACCGTTGACGTTGGAGATGCCAGATTCGTCTTCGTCACCGGGCAGATCGCTCTTGACGAGAAGGGCGAACTCGTTTCCGAGGACGTCGGAGATCAGACGCGCTACGTCTTCGATCGCATCTCGCGGATCCTCACCGAAGCTGGCTCCTCCCTCGATGACGTCGTGAAGACCCAGATCTTCGTCACCGACATGTCGTACTTCTCGACCATTTCGCCGATCCGCAACGAGTACTACGCCAAATCCGAGCCCGTCAGCACCCTTGTGGGTGTGAACTCGTTGGTGCACCCAGGATGCAAGATTGAAATAGAGGTCATTGCTGTCAGCAGCACGCCAGAAACGTAGAAGCATCACCGACCCAAGAATGGGAGCATGAGATGGTGGAACTCCAGGCCGCACTCGACATCACCGATCTCGACAGGGCAGTGGATCTGGCTGCCCGCCTGTCAGGAACCGTCGACCGGATCGAGGTTGGGACGCCCCTCATCCTGCGCCATGGCGTCGGCGCCATCGCCGCCGTCAAGGCAGCCGCTCCCGACTGCGTGATCGTCGCCGACTGCAAGACGATGGACTGTGGCGGCGTCATTGTGGCGCTCGCGATTGAACACGGGGCCGACGGCGTCATTGTGCAGGGTGCCGCACCACTCACCACAGTCCGTGCGGCAGCGGCCCGGGCGGCAGAACTCCACGGGTTCGTGATGGTCGATGACCTGGGCGTCAGAAGCCTCCAGCGTCTCGCTGACGACATCAGCGGACTCGCCGTGAATCACGTGATCATCCACACCGGAAAGGACGAACAGATCCATGGCGCAACTCCCGCCGCCCGTCTCGTAGAAGCAGCAGGGATCCCATGGCTGCCGCCGCTTGCGGTGGCAGGTGGGATCGACGCTGAGAACCTCGGTGAGATCGTCGGAGTTAACAACGTCGACGTCGTCATCGTCGGCCAGGCAATCTATGGCAGCGAGCATCCGGTCTCGGATGCGGACCGGATCCACCGCCTCTTGGCCGAGTGGACCGAGCAGGGGAGAGTGAGCCGTGTCGGCAATGGAGTTTGACCTCCTCAAGCTGGAGGAGTTCGACACCCCAACGATCTGCAACGCCCTGGAGCTCGTTGAGCCCGAACGTCGGCGGTTTGGGTACACGGTGGAGAACGTCTGCTGTGTCAACGAGAACACAGCGCCTCGAGTCGGTGTGGTGTTCACCGCAACTATGCGGTCGCTGGACTACCCGCCGCTCTCCGGGGACGATCTCAAGCGAGAACGTCTGCGGTATTACGAGTACATGTCGGGTGGCGATCCTGACGTCCCGAAGATCTGCCTCATGCAGGACTTGGACGGTCGCGAGGCAGGGAGGGGCCCATTCTGGGGAGAGTTCAACACCCGAGTGCATCGCGCTCTGGGATTCCGGGCAATCGTCACCGACGGCTCCGTCCGGGACGTCACGATGCTCCCCGACGACATCCTGATCCTGGCGCGCGGCCTGCGCCCATCGCATTCGCTTGTGCACATCGTGGACTTCGGTGGCCAGGTCAACGTCTTCGGCATGGTCGCCTCGCACGGGGACATCGTTCACGCCGATCAACATGGCGCCGTCACCTTCCCAAGGCACCTGGCGCCCGAGGTCGCAGAGCGTGCGGTGGAGTTCATGGAGAGCGAGGCACCTGTCCTTGACGCGTGCAAGCAGGGGAGCCTCACCTTCGACGAACTATCGCGCCTCTATATGGAGCGCCGGGCCATTGGTCAGCCGAGCACTGAAGATCAGTCCAGATAATCACGATTCCGCTAGGAGCAACTGGAGGAACCATGCCGAGGAAAAGACGGGGACTCGACGACCAGCAGAAGGCCACACTCGACGGGGCTTTCAAGGCCCAGTTCGACGAGGACGTCAGCGAACTGGAGCGGCTCGTTGAGATCCTTCCCCCCAATGAACGCGCGACCGCGTGCACGATCAAGAGGGAGCAGATGGCCAGACTGGTTGCTGATCGCCTCGTCCTCAAGCCGCGGGGCGTTCTACAGCGCCTTTACGGAAACGGAATTCCCAGAAGCTTTGCCGAACGAGAGAGACTAATGCGAGCTGTCGAAGCTGTCCTCCGTGATCAGTACGAGAAGCTGGGCGCCTCCTTTGTCCAGGACTACATGATCTTCGTCAATCCCGTCGACGGCGACGACTACGACGACGACGGCAGTCCGGTTCCGATTGGAGAATTCGAGCAATGGTCTCAGGTCCGGATCGGAGCATTCCTTGCGGACTCCGCCGACCCGGCCCACATCGACACGATGCACCACTACGAGGAGATCTTCCGCCAGGACATGCTCGACTATGACACTGGCGACTTCTACTCGATCCGACGCCTGAAGGGACGCAACATCGGTCGACGGGCGAGTCAGTTTCTTCTCTACAGGGAGTCCTCCGAGCGCAAGTACACATTCAATGATGCTCAGGTCAAGGCGCTGGACGTGCAAACCAAGGATCGCTTGTCAGTTGAGCCCGAACTGGGACTGGAGAGGCTTGCCCACACTCATGCGTTCCGGATCCACTTCCGCAAGCCGATCGAGCCGGGCGAGTCGTTTGACGTCGTTTACAACATCCGGCTCCCCGGCGAATTATTGGACCTCAACCGCGACTCAGAGGTCATGAGCATCTCGCTTACCCGCGTAAAGAATGGCGTTGACAAGTTGACCTTCAACGTCGCGCTCAGTTTCCAGCCGCAGGCCGCCGTTGCCTACAGGTTGACGCAGGCAAAGCAGTTCGTGCTGTGCGATGAGAAGGCCCCGACTGTGTCGTTGTACAAGCCGAAGCACTGGTTCGAGGCGCCAGATCAATTGGGGATTGAGTGGTCGGTCGACGATCCGTACATCATCCGCTGGAGTACGACGAACCCCCGTGGCCGCATGTACATCATCAATTTCCGAGGCGGAGACCCTGAAAATCCCTTGTCAAACGGAAAGAAGTGATCGCAGAATGAATCGCTATTTCGTGGCAGGCGGAACGTCGGGCATCGGGCGCCAATGCACTTTCGAACTTCTCCGCCGCGGGGACGAAGTGGTCGCCATCGGCCGGGGTGACGAGCATGCTGAAGACCTTCGCCAATCGGTTCCCGCGAGTCTCCGTCCGTTGCTCACCGTCGTTGTTGGCGATCTAACTGACGTCGCGACTGCGAGACAGGTCGTCACCGCTGGAAATCCAGGTCCCGTGGCCGGGCTTGTCAACAGCGTTGGCTGCATAAGCGTTGGCGGCATCGAGACCGAGACGCCGGAAAGATGGAAAAGTACCATCGCCACCAATCTCGACTCCGCCTTCAACATAACGCAGGCACTGCTCCCGCGCCTTCGCCAGTCCTCCGGATCGTCGATTGTCAATGTCTCGTCCATCTGCAGCCGGAGGCCCTGTGAATCGCTGTCGTATTCCGTCAGCAAAGCCGCCCTCGACATGTTCACGATGCATCTGGCCAAGGACTTGGCCCGGTATTCGATCCGCGTGAACTCCGTGAATCCGGGCGTCGTGAAGACGAACCTTCAACTTGGCTCCGGTCTTTTCGAAGACAAGGCTGCTTACGAGAGATGGCTGAAGGAGATGGCGGCCCTTCATCCTCTCGGAGGCGGTTCCGTCGAAGACGTTGCGTCGGCCGTGCTTTTCCTTCTGGGTCGGGGCTCCACCTGGATTACCGGCACCGTTCTCGCCGTCGATGGAGGCCGTGCGGTCGCGTGAGCATCCGGCCCAACCAAAGGAGATCGGCGGACGTGCTGACAGGATTCGGGAAGGAGGGACTTGATCCTCGCCTGACATGGGATCACGAGCCCCCTCGATGGGATGTCGAGTCCGATGGCGACGTCCTGGCTTGTGACGTCATGGGCGGCACCAACTATTGGCAACGGACACGCCATGGTCGTCGGGACGACAACGGGCACTTTCTCGCGTTGTCCATAACAAACGACTTCGAGATGACCGTCACCGTGTCGGCGATGCCGAACACCCAGTACGACCAGGCCGGTCTGATGATTCGTGACTCTGCAGACTGCTGGATCAAGACGTCGGCAGAGTATGAGGAGCCAGGCTGGAGCCGGCTCGGTGCGGTCGTGACAAACCACGGGTGGTCCGATTGGTCGACCCAGAATGTCGGGGACGGGGAGCGGCGGCTGCGCATTCGACGGATCGGTGGTGATGTCATCGTTGACGCGGCTACTGGAACGGATCCGTGGTCACAATTGCGTGTAGCCCACCTTGTGTATGCCGCCGACAGTGTGCGGGCAGGTGTCTATGCATGTGCCCCGCGAGGCTCGGGGTTTCCCGTCCGGTTCCGCTCCTTTGCACTCGACACCGTGACCTAACGACGCGAATCTCGCGGCATCGACTTCCTCGGTCACGAGGTAAGCTGTCGATGCGATCGTGCTGCAGAGTCTGCATCTGCAGCGTGCGTGCGGGGCACGCCAGTGTACGCGTGCATAGCCGTTTCGACGTGTTGTGACGCGTTCAGTGTGGGGGATTGCCGCGTTTCGTCATCAGGGCTGACGATGCACGCATGCGAAAAGATGAGAAACAGCCGCAGTCACCCGGAGTGTGGACGCTGTGGGCTGATGACCCGAAACCTGATACGGGACTGCGTCCCCTCAGGAGCTGGATCACGGTGCACCCTGCCGTCCGGTACGTCCCCGATCCCAACTTCGATCCTGTTGCGAGCAGGTATTACGAGTCCGGGGGGTCGGACCTGTGAGCCCGGCCTCGACTCCGTCGAAGAAGCTCGTCGCGTTGCCCAGCGCCATCGGCGACTCCACATCCGAGGAGCCCGCCGGCCCAGCGACGGCACTCGGGCGCCTGCTGAGCAGGCAACGTCACGCCCCCGACCTCCTCGCTGAAGCCCGTCACCGGCACGGCGTTGCGCGCCGCTCCGTCTCGACCGCAGAAGGCGCGACGAGGGAGGCGCGCGACGCCGTGCGTGTCTACACGAACCTCAGGCGCGAGGTCGACCCCCGTCAAGTCAGGAGGCTCCGGTTCGTCACGGGCTTCGTGCTGACGCCGCTGCTCTGTCTCATCGGGGCCGCGGCAATCGTTCTGATCGTCTGGAACCTAGGCTGGTCGTGGCGCATCGCGGTCCCGCTGATCCTGGCTGTGCTGGCCGTGGCTGTTGCCTGGCGCGCTGTAGCCCGCCTTCGCCAGGGGATGAGCATCCGTCCCTTTGTGCTGATCGGGGCGATCACCCTCGTCTTCCTCACGGCACTCCACGTGCTCACAACCCTGGGTAGCCGCACGGTTGCGCTGCTCTCCGGGTTGGGCCTCGCTGCGCTGGTCGTCGGGGCCGTAACGGCGGCCACGTGGGTGGTCGAGCACACTGAATCCAAGGTGGTGGCGAGTGCCCGGCGTCCCTGGCGAGCTGCCGAAGGCCGTCGTCTGGCGACCGTGGACCTGGCATCAAAGGACGAAGACGCCGCCGAACACGCCGAAGAGGTCTGGCTGTCCCTCGTCGAAGAAGAAGCCCGACTGGCGGTCGCCGAGGGCGGCACCGCTCCAGAGTCGTGGGTGGAGGACCTGGTGGCCCACGCCCGCCGGGCGGCCCGGCCCGAGGCCTGAGTTCGAACGACAACGGATACCCGAGCAGAAAGGACAGGCAATGCATACATCCGCTCGGCGGTCATCGCTGATTGCGATTCTCGCCGTCGCCACCCTCGCCACGACGTTGTGTGGCTGCAACCTCATGGGCGATGGTCCCACCGGCTCGACCGTCCGCATATCCGAGCCCCAGGTTCCGCCCAGTGCGCTGACGGTCGTCGTCGAAGCGGCGGATCCCGGCACGATCACCCAGCTCCGGTCCCTCCTCAAGGGGACGGCGCGACCCAAGGAACACCTCGCCGTCATCGGATCGGCGGGATCGGCGGTGTCTTCCGTGACGCCGGGTTCGACGTCGCTTCCGGCACCCCATGCTCCGCGTCCGTTGCCGGCCGGAGCGACCACCTACCAGCGTGCCGAACATCAACACGCCGTTGTCGCCTACCAGTCGGCTCTCTCGTCAGCCCGTGACCAGGTCGCGCGGACAACCCGGGATCGTCTCGACTCGTGGGTCCGGGGATTGCGGCTCGGAACTGTCCAGCCCGCGGGTGAGCCCGTCGAGACCGAACTCGAACAAGCCGGAGGAACGTTCGCGAGTCTCGCACAAGCCGGGCTGGGTCTGAGCACCCGCAAGACGTTGGTGCTGCTCGGTAACGGCTCCGGCATGCAGCTGCTGACACAGCCGGTGGGCGGGCTCCAGGGCGCGACGGTGATCGTCACGGGCGTGTCCGGCGACGCCACCGTCGTGGCGCAGTGGCAGGCGGCCCTCCTGGCGACCGGAGCTGCTCGGACGGTCGTCCTGGGTCCCGCGACAGTGGATGAGCTGGAAGCGGTGACAGCCCAAGGTCTCGGCGGGACCGTCACCGACACCCTCGCCGACGCCGGTCTGTTCTCGGAAGGGTCCGCAACGCTGCTTCCGCAGGCATCCCCGCAGCTGTCGCAGATAGCGCATCTCCTCTCCGTGACCTACCCCGACGCGACCGCGACGGTGATCGGCCTGTGCGACCCCGTCGGGGGCGACACGATCAACGCACTCCTGGCGCAGCAACGCGCTGCGGCCGTGGTCTCCGCTCTGGAGGCGATGGGCGTGCCCTCCGAACGACTCGAGCCGATCGCGCTCGGCGATGCCGATCCTGCCGCCCCGCCCGGTCCAGGTGGCATCCAACCCCTCGACCGCCGTGTCCTCGTGGTGATCGAACCGAGTGGATGACGGCCTCACGTTCAACGACCAAACCGATCCCTAGTACCCAAAGGAGCAAGCCATGAGCGTCACCATCCAACCCCTCTTCCCACCCGAACCCGAGCCGGACGACAGGCCCGTCACACCGGCAGAACGTGACCTCGCTGGACCCGTCCTCAAGGAGGTCATGGAGAAGTCGCCCGGGTTTACCGCTCAGCTTCGCCAGGCGATGACCAAGGAGCAGATGGCCCAGCGGGCTGAGGCGGAGTCACAGGCCGCCACCAAGGCCGCACGGGACGCTGCGGCGGACACGGCGACCGTCCTCCACGGGACCGACCCCGACTCGTCGCGCCGGTTCCCGTGGCTCCTGGGCTCTGTCCTTGCCGGGGCGCTCGCCCTCGTCGACTCCGTGCCCTCGTACTTCGCCGCTCAGGCCTTCGGCCTCGACCAGGCCGGCACCGACGTGGTCACCATCCTTTTGGTGGGAGCGCTGGCGTCTGCGATGTGGCTGATGACGCTCTTCACCGAGCACAGACGCCACCGGGTCAGGGCGATGGTGCAGATCATCGTTGGGGTCGGCCTCGTCATCATCACCGTCCTCCGGGCACAGTTCCTCTCCGCTACAACGGGCGCCGGTCCGGCTACGGTGCTCCTCCAAGCGATCGCCCTCAGCGCGATGAGCGGGGGCCTAGTGGCCGTCGGATACGTCATCCTCCAGCACCGCAAGTCGCGGGTTGTGGCCAAAACGGAGCAGGTCGCCAGCCGAAGGGAGACGGAGGCGTCCGTGGCCACCGACACAGCGGCCAGGCTCCGGGCGTCCGCGGATGACGCGCTCCTCGGCCTCGACAACTACGTCGTGCCGCACGCCCTCGGGATGGACCCTCCGCAGGGCCTGGATCACCACCGGTTCGTAGCGGCGCTTCGATCCGTGGTCCGGGCGCTCGTGGTCGGTGCACCGGGATCGCCCGGCGCAAGGCAACAGCCGTGACGGTCACCGGTGGCAAACTCAAGGTCTCCTTGACCCGGAGGCCCCCTGGATTGCGGGTTCCCTATCACCCATCTCGTGGTGAGCCCTAGTCAGAACAGGCGTAGTCAGATGCTGGGTTGCTGAAGCGGGTAAATTTGTGTCCGGTCAGGACCCGCTGACATGGACCAACTCGAACCGGGCAAGAAGCCAACACGCGAGCCAACAATTGGGTCTCTTGGCGTAGCGCAGCGTCCCACCTCGTTTCGCGGCCCTCTGAAAAGATGGGTATCTACCAGGCTAAATGCGACGAGATGGGATTCTCGGCGACACTATGGCACAACCAAAATCGCACTACGGATCAGAAGGTTGCAGGTTCGAATCCTGCCGAGCGCGCCAATCTGCGAC
>JADMIJ010000020.1 GCA_015478655.1 Acidimicrobiales bacterium
CTACTGGCTGGTGGCGTCCGACGGCGGCATCTTCTCTTTCGGCGACGCCGCCTTCTTCGGATCCACCGGCAGCCTCGTCCTCAACAAGCCGGTGGTCGGCATGGCCGCCACCCCGGACGGCCGGGGCTACTGGCTGGTGGCGTCCGACGGCGGCATCTTCTCTTTCGGCGACGCCGCCTTCCTCGGTTCAGCCGCCGGCTAGCACATGGTTCTCCTGACAGCGACGATCCAGTGCGCGTGACCGACGGGCGGGCACCTCCGCCCGAGGCCACACCCGGGGACTCGACCGGGCCACCGCGCCCGCATCAGAAGTGGAACGAGCGAACCTGGAGGGCCATCGTCTTCGCCCCGGTGGGGGACGGTCAGACCCGTCGCCGCGGATCTGATGCCTTCCGCCTCGGGCTCGCCGTTCTCACCGTCACGCTGTGCTGGCTGGCCACCCGCGCCAACTCCAAGGCCGAACACGCCGTCGCCACGACCTTGGCGACCGTTCCCAACGGGCTTCAATGGCTGGCATCGGCGATCTGGTGGATCGCTTCGTTCGGCTTGGTGGCGGTCATCGCCGTCCTGGCCGTGGGAGGCCGGAGGTGGTCCGCAGTCCGGGACATCGCCCTCTCCGGGATCGGCGCTTGGCTCCTCAGCGCCATCCTCGGCCTGATGCTGGGTTCCTCCGGCGGTCGTCCGCCGACGCCCTCGCTCCACCACTTTTCGTTTTCGTTTCCGGCCGCCGGCGTGGCCGCCGCCGTCGGTGTGGCCACCGCGGCCCTTCCCTACCTGAGCCGCTGGTTCCAACTGACCATTAAGACGGCCATCGTGCTCCTGGCGGTGGCTTCGGTCGTCAATGGTGCCGGATTGCCGGTGGCGGTGCTGGCCGCCCTGGCCGTCGGCTGGGGCACGGCGGCACTCGTCCATCTGACCTTCGGCTCGCCGCTGGGGCTGCCGTCGATCGACGAGGTCCGGCTGTTGCTGGTTGACCTCGGGATGATGGCGGACGACCTCTCGCCCGTTCCCCGTCAGGAGTGGGGCGTCGGCCGGTTCACCGGTCGGATCGGCGGATCCCCGATGGATGTCTCGGTCTACGGGCGCGACGCTGCCGACGCCCGGCTGTTGGCCAAGACGGCCCGCTTCCTCTTCTATCGCGACTCGGGTCCAACCTTGTCCTTCACCCGTCGACAACAGGTCGAACGCGAGGCATACCTGACGCTGATGGCCGAGAGGGCCGGGGCCCGGGCCCCGGACGTGCTGGCCGCCGGCCCCGCCGGCCCCGCACGCGATGCCCTCCTGGTCACCCGTCCTCCCGAGGGGGAGCCCCTCTCGACCTTCGCACCCTATGTCCCACCGCCCAGCGACGAAGGTAGCGTCGACCCCGCGTCATCGGACTCGGCCCACGACCGCCCGGGCGACCCGGTCCCGCACGGCAAGGACGACGGACCCGTCGGTCCTGTCATCACCGATGGCGGGTTGGACGACATCTTCGGCCAACTGGTGTCACTGCGTGCGGCGGGCATGGCCCACGGCTCGCTCTCGACCCGGACGATCGTGGTCGACGGGCTCGGCCGGGCGGGGCTCGTCGACTTCCGCATGGCCTTGACGGTGGCGACCGCCGACCAGCTCAATCGGGACCTGGCCGCCACCCTGGCTGCCGCATCCGTGGTCGCCGGGCCGGACAGAACCGTCGCGTCGGCCATGCGTTCCGTCCCGCCGGAGGCACTGGCCGCAGCCCTGCCCTTCCTGCAGCGGGCCGCCCTCGATTCGACGGCGTCGCGGACCCTCCGGGGCAAGAAGGCCGTCCTCGCCGCCCTTCGTGAACAGGTTGCCGCGGCGCTGGGCGTGGAGGTGCCCAAGCTCATCGAGCCGCGCCGGGTCAGCTGGGTCACCTTCGTGCTGGTGCTCGGAACGGTGATCGGGGGTTGGGCCCTGCTCGGGGTGCTCATCAACGTGACCAAGTCGTGGAGCACGATCACCGGGGCCGCCTGGGGATGGGTGGCACTGGTGTTCGTCCTGGCCCAGGCGGCCTACCCGGCCATCGCCGTGACCACCGTGGGCTCGGTGACCGACCCCCTCCCGTACGGGAGGACGGTGGCCCTCGAGCTGTCCGACACCTTCGTCGCCCTGGCCGGCGGATCGATGGCAGTCCTGGCCACCCGGGTGAGGTTCTTCCAACAGGAGGGGTACACGCCGACGGTGGCGGTGAGCTCGGGCGTGCTGGCGAGCACGGCCAGCTGGATCGTGAAGGGGGCACTGTTCCTCATCGCCCTGCCGTTGGCCATCGGCAACCTGCACTTCGACACGCCGACCAGCGACTCCAGCAGCGGACACTCCAATTTGGTGTGGGTCATCGTGATCGCCGTGGTGTTGGCGGGGGTGGCCGTCGGTCTGCTGTTCGCCGTCCCTCGGTGGCGACGGCTGGCGGCGGCCAAGCTGAGACCCAAGGCGTCGGAGGTCTGGTCCCACCTGCGGCTGTTGGCCGGCCACCCGAGGAACCTGGTGGAGATCTTTGGCGGCTCGGTGGCGGCACAGGTGCTGGTGGCCTTGGCGCTCGGTGCCTCCCTCCACGCCTTCGGGGACCATCTCGATCTGGCCACCTTGATCGTCGTGCTCACCCTGGGCTCGATGCTGGGCGGCATCTCCCCGGTGCCGGGGGGGATGGGGGTGGTCGAGGCCGGGATGATCATCGGGCTCACCGCGGCCGGCATCAACGAGTCCGACGCCGTGGCGGCCGTGTTCGTCCAGCGCCTGTTCACGGCCTATCTCCCCCCCATCTGGGGTTGGTTCGTGCTGGTGTGGATGAGGAAGAAGGAGTACCTGTAGGCGCCTGGCCGGCAACCGCTGCCGCCCCGTCACTCAGCCCGCGGCGCCGTCCGGTGGCGTGGTTCCGAGGGCCCGGAAGGAGCCGAGCCGGCCGAGCCGGCCCAGACGGCCCACGTTGACCCCGATGTCGGCGGCACGCAACATCCTGAGGTCGCCGCGGCTGTTCCCGTAGGCCCACATCGTCCCAGGGACGATCCCCGACTCGTCGACCCAGAGGCGCAGGCGGCGCAGCTTCTCCTCCCCGCGGCAGTTGCGTCCGTCATAGCGCCCGGTCAGCCTGCCGTGCTCACCCACCTCCAGGCGGGTGGCGATCACCCCGTCGGCCCCGAGCCAGTCCCCGGCCGCGCCCACATACCCCTCCGGGGAGGCCGAGACGATGACCACCCGATCGCCGCGGCGTCGGTGCCAGTCGAAGCGGTCCCGCACTCCGGGGCGGAGGTGCTGCTCCACATGCTGTCGGCCGTAACTTGTCGACACCTCCTCGAAGTGATCGACGGGCAATCCGGCCAGCAGCCGCTCGAACAGACGCTCCTTGGCCTCGTCGGCGGCGCTGCCTCCCACCAGGGCGGCAGCAGCCAGCCTGGGGGCCAGGGCCAACGTGGCTGCCTGCACGGAGCGCCGGCCGACGAGCGCCGAGAGGAAGCCGATCACGCTGCCGCCGTGGGTGAGCGTCCCGTCGAAGTCGAAGGCGGCCAGGTCAGCCATGGGGGAGCGAACTGCCGCCGCCGTCGACCACCGCACCGCCCCGGCCGGCCCCCCGGGCGAAGCGGAGCGGTCCGGATGACGCATCCGGCGACCTCAGGCTGGCCATGCCGTAGCGGAACTCGACCTGCATGGCGTCAGCAGTTGACAGGCCCCACTGTGCCAGCGCGGACCGGCGGTCGTTGCGCAGGCAGTCCTGAGGCAGGGCAGCCAGCTGGTGGCCCCAGGCCAGCGCCTCCGCCAGGGTCGCGCCGCTGGGCACCACCCGGTTGACGAGGCCCATGGCCAAGGCCTCGTCGGCACCGACCTCACGTCCGCTCAGGATCAGGTCGAGGGCCCGTCCCTGGCCGATGAGCCGCGGCAGTCGAACGGTGCCGCCGTCGATGAGGGGAACGCCGAATCGTCGGCAGAACACCCCGAATGTGGCGTCGGCGGCGGCCACCCGCAGATCGCACCAGATGGCCAGCTCCAGGCCTCCGGCCACCGCGAAGCCCTCCACCGCCGCGATCACGGGCTTGGACAGCTCCATCCGGGTCGGCCCCATGGGCCCGGGCCCGTCTTCGGCCAAGGGGCGTCGTTCACCGTCGGCCAGCGACTTCAGATCGGCGCCGGCACAGAAGGTGCCGCCTCCTCCGGTGAGGATGGCCACCGACGACGCCTCGTCGGCGTCGAAGGCGGCAAACGCTTCATGCAGGGCGGCGGCGGTGGCGGCGTCGACGGCGTTGCGGCGGTCGGCTCGGTGGATGGTGACCACGGTCACCGGTCCCTCCCGGGTGACCCGCAGAGTGGAGTTCATGGCCCCAGCATGGTGGAACGCCCTGACTCCCGCCAGGGCGCCTTCCTCCCGGTCAAAACTCGACTAACTCGGTCGACAATTGGGGCGGGTTCGTCTATCCTGAGTGGGCGACGAGACCACGGCGACGCCGAATGCGACTCGGGACGTCGACGCATCGGACCTAGTACACAGGACAACAAAGGAGCATTCCATGGCAATCCGTCTGGGCGACGTAGCCCCCGACTTCACCGCGGAGACCACTGAGGGCACAATCAACTTCCACGAGTACCTCGGGGACAGTTGGGGCGTGCTGTTCTCCCACCCCAAGGACTTCACCCCGGTCTGCACCACTGAGCTGGGCGCCTTCTCCAAGGCCAAGGCCGAATTCGACAAGCGGGACACCAAGCTCATCGGCCTCTCGGTCGACGATGTCACCTCGCACGGCAAGTGGGCGGGCGACATCGAGGAGACTCAGGGCCAGGCGCTGAACTTCCCCCTCATCGGGGACGAGGATCGCAAGGTGGCGGACCTCTACGACATGATCCACCCCAACGCCAATGACACGCTCACCGTCCGGTCGGTGTTCATCATCGGCCCCGACAAGAAGGTCAAGCTGACCCTCACCTATCCCGCATCGACGGGCCGGAACGTGAGCGAGATCCTCCGGGTCCTCGACTCGCTGCAGCTGACGGCGGACTACAAGGTGGCCACGCCGGTCGACTGGAAGGACGGCGAGGACGTCATCATCGTCCCTGCCGTCTCGGATGAGGAGGCCAAGGAGCGCTTCCCCAAGGGATTCGACACGGTCAAGCCCTACCTCAGGGTCACGCCTCAGCCGAACAAGTAGGACGACGGCGCGCGGGGATCGCGTCTGACACCCCCAGCCTGTGTAGGCGGAGGGTCGGATCCGGTCGCAGGGCCGGTTCCGACCCCTCGTCGGGTGGCGTCCCGGAGCCGGGCACTGGGGGTGGGCGCCCCCTGAACAGCGATGCTGCTAGGATTTATGTGCTGGCGTGTTGTGTCCGTCGGCCGTCACCGAAGACACCAGAGGTCGATTCCCCCCATGCCAGACAAGCAGGCCACCATCTCCGAATACCGTCTCCACGAGACGGATACCGGTTCACCCGAGGTGCAGATCGCCATACTGAGCGAGCGCATCGTTCACCTGACCGAGCATCTCAAGGTGCACAAGGGTGATCACCACACCCGTCGTGGTCTCCTCAAGTTGATCGGCCGTCGCCGGCGACTTCTGGACTACGTCCGCAACAACGATGTCGAGCGCTACCGGGACATCATCGGTCGCCTCGGCCTCCGCCGCTAGGCGGAACCAGTCGCTCCGCCCGGCTTCGGCCGGGCGGTCGCAATTACTCCATCGGCGACTCGTCGATGGACCGCAGGTCGGCACGGTGCCGGTCTGCTGCAGGACCGGCAGGTCACCGCGGTGGCCGGCTGTGAACATCAACAGATTGGGCTCCCACCGAGGTCAGTCACCAGTTGCCGATCACTCCGCACTGTCGCACGCGGGGTGGCCGACAACTGGGAACTGGCTCGGGGAGTCCCCGACCAACCAAGGAGCGTCATGTCAGACGCCATAACTGTGTCGGCGCCCATCAGTGGCACCGACCGCACACTTACATTCGAAACCGGCAAATTGGCCCAACTGGCCGATGGAGCCGTGGTGGCACGGATCGGCGACACGGTGTTGCTGGCCACGGCCACCGCCGCCCGATCGGTCCGGGAAGGGGCCGACTTCTTCCCGCTCACGGTGGACATCGAGGAGCGGGCCTACGCGGCCGGCAAGATCCCCGGATCGTTCTTCCGCCGGGAGGGCAAGTCCTCGGACCAGGCCATTCTCACCTGTCGGCTCATCGACCGGCCCCTGCGTCCTTCCTTCCCCAAGGGATTCCGCAACGAGGTCCATGTCGTCGGCACCATCTTCGGCGCCGACCAGGTCAACCCCCACGACGTCCTCGCCATCAACGCGGCCTCGGCCGCCCTGATGATCTCGGGCATCCCCTTCGAAGGGCCGATCGGCGCCGTGCGGGTGGCCTATTCGACCGACGGCCAGTGGATCCCGCACCCCAGCTTCCAGGAGGGCGATGAGTCGACCTTCGAGCTGGTCGTGGCCGGACGGGCGCTGAGCGACGCCGACGATGCCGACATCGCCATCATGATGGTGGAGGCGGGCGGCTCGGAGCGTTCGTTCCAGTACTACGACGAAGGCGCCCCTCAGGTCACCGAGGAGGTGCTGGCCGACGGGCTCGAGGCGGCCAAGACCTGGATCCGCGAGTCGATCGTCCTCCAGCGCCAGATGGTTGCCGGCTACGTGGCTGCCCGCGGTCCCGTCGAGACCATCGAGTACTCGACGTTGTCCGACTACGCCGACGACGTCTGGGAGCGTGTCCAAGCCGTCGGCACCGACGCGGTCTCGTCAGCCAACGCCATCGTGGCCAAGGCCGAGCGCAACGCCGCCATCAGCGAGGCGACGTCCACCATCGTGTCCACATTGACCGGCGAGTTCCCCGACCGCGAGGGCGAGATCAAAGCCGCGGTGCGGGGACTGACCAAGAAGCTGGTGCGTGCCCGCATCGTGGAGGAAGGCCTTCGCATCGACGGCCGCCACACCACCGACATCAGGCCCCTCTCGGCCGAAGTGGATCTGTTCCCCACCGCCCACGGGTCGGCGCTCTTCCAGCGGGGCGAGACCCAGGTCCTCAACGTGACCACCTTGGGCATGCCGCGGATGAACCAGCTGCTGGACACCATCACCCCCGACGACCACAAGCGCTACATGCACCACTACAACTTCCCGCCCTTCTCGACCGGGGAGACCGGGTTCATGCGAGGGCCCAAGCGTCGGGAGATCGGGCACGGCCTGCTGGCCGAGCGGGCCCTCCTGCCGGTCGTCCCCTACGAGGAGGACTTCCCGTACACGTTCCGCCTGGTGTCCGACGTACTGGCCTCCAACGGTTCGACGTCCATGGCGTCGGTGTGCGGATCGACCCTGTCGATGATGGCGGCCGGGGTTCCCCTCAAGGCACCGGTGGCCGGCATCGCCATGGGTCTCGTCTACGACGGCGGGACCTACGTCACCCTCACCGACATCCTCGGTGCCGAGGATGCGTTCGGCGACATGGACTTCAAGGTGGCGGGCACCAAGGACGTGGTCACCGCCCTTCAGCTCGACACCAAGATCGACGGGCTGCCCCTCGACGTGCTGACCAAGGCCCTGCTGCAGGCCAAGGACGCCCGCCTGGCCATCCTCGACGTCATGGCCGGGGCCATCGCCGAGCCCAGGAAGGAGGTGGCTGAGTCCGCCCCGAAGATCATCTCCTTTGAGATCCCCATGGACAAGATCGGTGAGGTCATCGGGCCCAAGGGCAAGGTCATCAATGCCCTCCAGCAGGAGACCGGCGCCGACATCGCCGTCGACGACGACGGGATGGTGGGCACCGTCACCATCGGCGCCAAGGACGGCACCGCGGTGGAGGAGGCGCGTCGCCGGATCTCCACCATCCTCGATCCACCCCTGGCCGAGGTGGGAGCCATCTATCCGGGCAAGGTGGTCAACATCACCAAGTTCGGGGCCTTCGTCAACATCCTTCCTGGCCGGGACGGCCTCCTGCACATCTCGAAGATCGGACAGGGAAAGCGGGTCGAACGGGTCGAGGATGTCCTCGAGCTCGGCCAGTCGGTCGAGGTGAAGGTGGACGACATCGATCCCCAGGGCAAGGTCTCCCTCTCGTTGGCCGGTGATCCGCCGGTATCCGATGCCTCCGGAGGGACCGACCGTGCCGCTCGTGGCGACGGCGGGGGACGCGAGGGTTCCGGACGCAGTCGCCCTCGGGGCGACCACGCCGACCCGGGTGACCGCTCCGATCGCAGCCGCCGCCCGGCGGAGAAGGGCCCGGCTCCGGCCAGCGCCCCCTCATTCGAGGAGGCCTTCGAGGTCGAGCTGGTCCAGGAGTTCGGCGATCTGGGGCCTGCCGTGGCCGAGAGCTCCGATCGCCCCGGCGGGGGTGGCGGAGGCGGCCGGGGTGGTCGCCGCCGGCGTTGAGCACTCGCCTCCACCGGGTGGCGGTCCTTAGGGCCGGCGCCCGGTGGGCCGATCTCACCGAGCTGGCGGACCCGCTGCTCCACTGGAGGGGCGTGCCGACCGATCCACCGCGAGGACCGGCCACGTGATCCGTACCGAGATGCTGTTGTCGGGGCTCACCCTGGTCACCGAGCGGATGGACGACGCCCGCTCGGTGTGCATCGGCTTCTGGGTGGGCACCGGCGCTCGGGACGAGGGGGCCACCCAGGCCGGCGCCTCCCACTTCCTCGAGCACCTGTTGTTCAAGGGGACACCCGAACGCTCGCCGTCCGACATCGCCGAGGCGGTCGACGAGGTCGGTGGTGACTTCAATGCCTTCACCACCAAGGAGTACACCTCCTTCTACATCCGGCTGCTGGCCGAGCACCTTCCGTTGGGATTGGACATTCTCTCCGACATCATGTGGAAGCCCGCCCTGCGACCGACGGACCTCGAGGCCGAGCGCCAGGTCATCCTCGACGAGATCCTGATGCACGCCGACGAGCCCTCCGACGAGGCGGCGGAGCAGAGCTCGGCCCTGTTGTTCCCCGATCACCCGTTGGGTCGTGAGGTGCTGGGAACCCAGGAGTCGGTGGCCGCCATGAGCGCGGATCGGATCCGCGATTTCTTCGCCCTGCACTACCGGCCCGGCAACATGGTGGTGGCCGTGGCCGGCGACCTCGATCACCGGGTCGTGGCTGACGGACTCGAGTCCAGATTCTCCGGACCGGCCGGCGGGGCCACTCCCGAACGCCAACCGCCCGACGACAAGGTGGAACCGCTGCGGGTCACCCGGCGGGCGACGGAGCAGGCCCATGTCGTTCTGGCCTCGCGGTCGGTCAACCGGTTCGACCGCAGGCGGTATGCCCTGGCGGTGGTCAACCATGTCCTGGGCGGGGGCCTGTCCAGCCGCCTCTTCCAAGAGATCCGGGAGCGCCGGGGGTTGGCGTACTCGGTGTGGTCGGAGCGCGTGGCCTACCACGATGCCGGCTCGGTCAGCGTGGGCATGGGGACGTCACCCGAACACGTGGCCGAGGTCCTCGACATCGTGTCCACGGAGCTCGAACTGCTGGGGGCCGAAGGCATCACCGAACGGGAGCTGGTCATCGCCAAGGGAAATCTGCGAGCCGAGACCCTGCTGGCCTGCGAGGACTCCGGTGCCCGCATGAGCCGCATCGGCGCCGGGATGCTGCTGCACGGTGAGGTCCTCACCGTCGACGAGGTCCTGGCCCGGGTCGAGGCCCTGACCCTCGACGAGATCCACGCCACCGCGGCCGAGTTGGTCGCCGCCCCGAGGACCCTGTCGGTGGTGGGCCCGTTCGACGACAGCGACTTCGACCCCAGCCGGCTCGGACTGGGCTGAGGCCACCGCCCGAACCGGGACGGAGCCCCGGCAGCGGACGACGGTAGGGTGGCCGCCATGCGAGTCGGGGTGGTCGGAGCGGGGGGAAAGATGGGGGCCGAGGTGTGCCGGACGGTCCTGGCCCGCCCGGATCTCGACCTGGTGGCCGCCGTCGACCCCTTCCACGACGGGTCCCATCTGTCCGACCTGATCGGCGCGCCAGCGGACGGGCTGATGATCACCGGCGATCTCGGGGCGCTGACGGAGGTGGGCGCCGAAGTGGTCGTGGACTTCACCCGGGTGGGCGCGGCCCGGGCCACGCTGGCCTTCTGTGCCGACGCCGGCATCCACGCCGTGGTGGGGACCACCGGGTTCACCGAGGCCGACCTCGCCGAGTTGGCCCGACGGTTCGCCGGGCCGGAGACGGGATCTCCCAACTGCGTGGTGGCCGCCAATTTCGCGGTGGGCGCGGTGCTGATGATGAGGTTCGCCGAGATGGCGTCTGCCTGGTTCGACGGAGCGGAGATCGTGGAGTCGCATCACGACGGAAAGCTCGACGCCCCCTCGGGCACGGCCCTGCGCACCGCGGCGCTCATGGCCGCGGCGCGTGCCTCATCGGGCTCCGGGGACTTCCCGCCCGACCACACCGTCACCTCGGTGCTGGACGGCGCCCGCGGCGCACAGGGACCGGCCGGCGTGCGCATCCACTCGCTCCGCCTCCCCGGTCTGGTCGCCCATCAGGAGGTCATCCTCGGCGCCGTCGGGCAGAGCCTGACCATCCGCCACGACTCCTATGACCGGACCTCGTTCATGGACGGGGTGGTGCTGGCCGTCCGGTCGGTATCCGACCGGCCCGGGCTCACCCTCGGCCTCGAGCCCCTCCTCGGGCTCTGAGGCGAACGGTCCGGGCGGATGGCCGACACCCGTCAGCGGATCCTCGAGGCGACGTATGCCTGTGTGGCCCGGTGGGGTCTGGCCAAGACCTCTGTCGAGGATGCCGCCCGTGAGGCCAAGGTGTCCCGGGCGACCGTCTACCGGGTCTTTCCGGGAGGGCGTGAGGAGCTCATCAGCGCCGTGGTGGCCTGGGCCACCCTCGAGTTCTTCATCAGGCTCTACGAGCAGGTGCAGGGGGCCACGAGCCTCGAGCAGGTGATGGAGCGGGGCATCATGTTCGCCCACCGGTCGATCGTGGAGGACGAGGTGCTGCAGCGGGTGATGCAGACCGAGCCGGAGAAGCTCCTCCCCACCCTCACCTTCGAGAGCATTCGGATCCGCCAGGGAATCGCCGAATTCCTGGTGCCCTATCTGGAGCAGCGGGGGGTGGCCCAGGGGGTGGACCTGAAGGAGGCGGCGGACTTTCTGGCCCGGATGGTCCTCTCCTACATGTCGGCCCCGGGCCGATGGGACCTCGACGACCCCGGTCAGGTGGCCCAGCTGGTCCGGGCCGAGCTGCTGGCCGGGGTGGTGGCCGATCCGGGGCTGGATGCGGGGCCACACCGTTGACAATGAGACAAAAACCGACCTAACGTTCCATCTGTGGCAATCCGGGGGACCGCACTCCAGGCTGTGGCGGACGTGGCCGACGACGGGGCCGAGGCGGCCCCGTCGAGCCAGTCGTCCCCCAACCGCGTGCGGATCATCGACGCCACGCTCTCCTGCCTGGCCCTCCACGGCACCAGCAAGACCACGGTCGACGACATCGCGCGACGAGCCGGCGTGTCCCGGGCCACTGTCTACCGGGTGTTCCCGGGTGGCCGCGACGAGGTGTTGGGCGCGGTGGTCGACACCGAGATGGCCCGATTGTTCTCGGCCCTCGGGGTTCGCCTCGGCGAGGCGAGTGACCTCACCGAGGCACTGGTGGGCGGCATCGTGGAGGCGTCGGCCCGCATCCGAGGACATGCGGCCCTGGCCTACATGGTCGAGCACGAGCCCGAGATGGTCCTGGGCCATCTCGCATTCGATGAGTCCGACCGCCTGCTGGCCACGGCCTCCCGCTTCACGGCGCCGTTCCTGGCCCGCTGGATGAGCCCGATGGAGGCCGGAAGGGTGGCGGAGTGGGCCACCCGCATCGTCCTGTCCTACGCCATCGCCCCTTCGTCACAGATGGATCTCACCCAACCGGCCCAGACCGCCCATCTGGTCGAGACCTTCGTGTTGCCTGGCATCAGGGCCCTCCACGCCGCCGACAGCCCCACCGCGATCGATATCACCCCGTTCGAACAGGGGTGCGGTCAACCCGATCAACGCGCTGTCCGCGGTGCTGCCGATGGACGACCGATCACGCCAGCCGCCGTTCATCACCAATCGTCCGAGTATTCCAACGCCGTCGAGCACTACAAGGGAGCCATGACATGACCACTGAAATGAGCAGCACCGAGGACATCATCGGCCGCTCGGAGATCGATGACTTCGAGGCCATCCTGTCCGTGGTCGGCAGCGAGGAGGCGGACGGACGCCACGTGGTGCACTCCGAGTACGACTCCATCTTCACCTGGGACTACGAAAAGGGCTCCCGCCCCAAGCTCAACAAGCTCTACGAGAAGGCCAAAGGGGCCCAGTGGAACGGCGAGACGGACCTGCCCTGGGAGATCGAGGTCGACCAGGAGAAGCTGGTCCGCGAGGATGCTGAGGCCAATGGCGGATTCGGGGCCGGGTTCGACCTCACGGGTACACCGGTCGAGCACTGGGGCGACAAGGAGTGGGTGCAGTTCGGGGTCGAGAGCCAGAACTGGACGCTTTCCCAGTTCCTCCATGGTGAGCAGGGCGCACTGATCTGTACGGCCAAGATCGTGGAGTCGGTGCCATGGATCGATGCCAAGTACTACGCCTCCACCCAGGTCATGGACGAGGCCCGCCACGTGGAGGTGTTCGGCAAGTACCTCGACCAGAAGCTCTCGGGTCACTACCCGGTCAACGCCCACCTGCGGATGCTCCTCGACGACATCATCGCCGACTCGCGTTGGGACCTGACCTATCTGGGCATGCAGATCATGGTCGAGGGCCTGGCCCTGGCCGCCTTCGGCTTCATGCACCAGATGACCCGGGACCCGCTGCTCAAGCAGCTGCTTCGCTACGTGATGGCCGACGAGGCCCGCCATGTGGCCTTCGGCGTCCTGAGCCTCCAGGAGTACTACGAGGGGCTGAACGCGGCTGAGCTTCGCGAACGTCAGGAGTTCGCCTTCGAGGCCGCGGTGAGGATGCGGGACCGTTTCCTGCAACAAGAGGTCTGGGACCGCATGGGTGTGGATCCGAAGGCGATCGTCCCTGTGGTGCAGCAGGCGCCCGAGCGGGGGGAGTTCCAGGCCCTGCTGTTCTCCAAGATCGTTCCCAACTGCAAGAAGCTCGGCCTCCTGGACGCCGCCGACGGCTGGCTCCGGACCAAGTTCACCGAGTTGGGCGTGATCGAGTTCGAGTCCTGGGTCGACACCTCCGAGGAGTACGATGCGCTCGCCTCCGTCCCGCCCAAGGACCGGGTCCTCTCCTAAGGCCGGAGCGGGCGTCGCTCCCAACAGGACTCCACCGCCCATCGGTACGACCGCCCATCGGTCCGACGGCGCCGACGACGCTGCGACCTCAGCGGCGGGCTTCTGGATCCACCGACGGCTGCTGGTAGCCTGCCAATTCGTGATGCCTCCCTTGAATCAACTGCCCCAGGCGAGAGGCTGAGCGACCGTGCCACGCTTCGGTTCGGTGGTGACCGCCATGATCACCCCGTTCGACGCCGCCGGTGCCATCGACCTCGAGGGTGCTGCGGTCGTGGCGAGGCACCTGGCCGGCTCGGGTAGCGACGGCATCGTCGTCGCCGGGAGTACCGGGGAGGGACCCGTCCTGACCGACGAGGAGCGGATCGCGCTCTTCCGGGCGGTGATTGCCGCCGTCGACGTACCCGTCATCGCCTCCACCGGCACCAACGACACGGCCCATTCGGTCATGCTGACCAAGGAGGCCAAGGCGTGCGGCGCCGCTGGGGTGCTGGCGGTGACCCCGTACTACAACCGGCCCTCCTCTGCCGGCCTGTCGGCCCACTTCCGGGCCATCGCCGCCTGCAGCGATCTTCCCGTGATGCTCTACGACATCCCCATTCGCTCGGGGCGTCGCATCGGCCCCCAGCTGACCGTTGAGCTGGCCCGTGACGTGCCCAACATCGTGGCCGTCAAGGACGCCACCGGCGACCCGGCCTCGGCCGCGGTCGTCGTGGCGGACAGTCCCGATGGATTCGAGGTCTACTGCGGCGACGACTCGCTCACACTGCCCTTCGCATCAGTCGGTGCGGTCGGGGTGGTCAGCGTCGCCGCCCACTGGGCCGGGCCGCTGTTCGGCGAGATGATCGACGCGCACCGGTCAGGGCAGGTTGACCGGGCCACCACCATCAACCAGCAGCTGGCCGAGTCGTACCAGTTCCAGTCCACCGACGAGTTCCCCAACCCGGTTCCGGCCAAAGCCGCCTGCCGGGCCCTCGGTCTCCCGGCCGGGCAGTGCCGCCTCCCCAACACCCGGGCCTCGGAGGCGCTGGACGACCAGGCCCGGTCGGTCATCTCCAGATTGCATCGCATGACCCCGGCCCCCCAGTCGGTTGCCTGAAACCGGGCGCACCGGCCAGCCGGCACGGCCGTTAGGCCAACCGCGCCGCCAGGGGAGCACCGGGATGAAGAACCAGGGCCCTGCCGACCAGGCCGGCGACGGCTCCAAGGCCGCCAAGGCCAAGCGGCGAAGTGGTCCGGCCACCAAGGAGGGGGCCAACCCGGCCAAGGCGGCGGCCAAAAAGTCGGCGGAGCGGTCTGCTCCGGGCGGGGCGGCCGCGACGGGGCGCAAGAAGGATCCGAAACGACCTGGGGCACCGTCGGGTGGCGGCGGAGGTGCCGTGCGGTTGGTCTTCCTGGGGGGACTGGGCGAGATCGGCCGGAACTGCGCCTGCATCGAGGTGGACGGCCGGATCATCGTGCTCGACGTGGGGATCATGTTTCCCGATCCGGACATGCCGGGTGTCGACCTCGTGTTGCCCGACTTCACCTACCTGCGTGAGAACGCACACCGGGTCGACGCCGTGGTCCTGACCCATGGGCACGAAGATCACACCGGCGGCTTGGCCTACCTTCTACGGGACTTCCCCGTCCCCGTCTACGGTTCCGAGCTCACGCTGGCCCTGGCCCGAAACCGGGTTGACGAGGCCGGCATGGCCGACCGGGCCCAGTTCATCCCGGTCCGGGACGGCGAGCGGCGGCGGATCGGGCCCTGTGACGTGGAGTTCATCCCCGTCACCCACTCGGTCCCGCACGCCTTCGCCACCGCCTTCCACACCCCCCAGGGCATCATCTTGCACTCCGGCGACTTCAAGATCGACCTCCACCCGGTCGACGGCCGGCGGACCGACTTGGCCCGGATGGGTGCCCTAGCCTCTGAGCAGGGAATACGCTTGCTCCTGGCCGACTCGACCAATGCCGAGGAACCTGGATTCACCCCCTCCGAGTCGACGGTGGGGGAGACCCTGCGCAAGGTGTTCCTGGCTCGGCCCGACCGGCGTTTCATCGTGACCTGTTTCGCCAGCCACATCCACCGGGTCCAACAGGTGGCCGACGCGGCCATCGCCGGCGGGCGGAAGGTGGCGACCCTCGGCCGGTCGATGCAGAAGAACGTGGCCCTGGCCCGCCGCCTCGGCCTGCTCGAGATCCCCGACCGGTCCCTGGTCGACATCGAGGACATCGACAAGTTGGAGGACGGTCAGGTGTGCGTGATCTCCACCGGGTCACAGGGCGAGCCCATGTCGGCCCTCTCGCGCCTGGCCGCAGGGGAGAACCGCTTCTTCCGACTCCGGCCCGACGACGTGGTGGTGATAAGCGCCCATCCCATCCCGGGCAACGAATGGTCGGTGGGCCGGGTCATCGACAGCCTGCACAAACGCGGTGTGGAGGTCATCCACTCCGGCGTCGACGCCGTCCACGTGAGCGGACACGCCCGGCAGGGGGAGTTGGCCCTGCTCATGTCGGTGACCAGGCCGGAGTTCTTCATCCCCGTGCACGGCGAATTCCGGCACATGGCCAATCACGTGCGGCTGGCGGGGTCCATGGGCATCACGGGCGACCGCGTCATCCTCTGCGAGGACGGCGACGCCGTCCGCCTCGACGGGACCGGACTGCACCGCGACGGATCCGTCCCCGGCGGATACCTCTTTGTGGACGGAAGCTCCGTCGGTGACATCGGGCACGGCGTCCTGCGGGACCGGATGGTCCTGTCGGAGGAGGGGGTGGTGATGGCCGTGGCCACGGTGGACCTCAAGCGGGGCGAAGTGGTGGGAGCACCTCAGATCGTCACCCGAGGATGGGCCTACGACCACGACACCGAAGCCCTCCTCGACGAGGCCGCCACCGCGGTGACCAAGGCACTCGAGGAGGCGCTCAGCGCCGGGAGCAACGACCACGAGTCGCTCAACCGGGTCGTTCGGAAGGCCCTCGGCCGGCTGGTCGGCGACCGCACCCGCCAGCGCCCGATGATCGTGCCTGTGATCGTCACCGTGTAAGACGTTCCCCGTCCCGGTGTCCCCATGATCGCTACGCAGCGGGAGTAGCCTGTTACCTACTGTGACGACCGCCACCAAGCGCCGCGCAGGTCGGTCCGGTTCGCGGTCCAGGGGTAGGTCCGCGGCCTCGCACCGATCCCGCTCGAGGGCCCCGACCTCCGCCCGTCGAGGCGCCGCCCACCGGGGTCGGGGCGCGGGATCGTCCCGGAGGGACCGGAGGCGGGAGCGCGGGGGCCTGAGCGCCTCGATGTGGGCGGTCGTGGCCGGTCACGCCGCCGACCTCTGGGGCGTGGTCCTGGTCACGGCGGGGGTCCTGGCCGCGGTGGCCTTCTACGCCAATTCGCTGGGTCCGGCCGGCCACGACGCCCGTCTGGCCCTGGGCGACGTCCTCGGATGGGGACGATTTCTGGTGCCCCCCGTCGCCATCGCCGTGGGGATCCTGCTCATCGTGGGGCGGCGGGAGGGGGAGGAAGAAGCCCGTTCCACCCCGGAACCGGCGCGTGCGGTGATCGGGGCCTCGTTGACGCTGCTGTCCGTGGCCGGCCTGGCGTCGCTGGCCGGAGGCTCCCCTCGGCTCGGGGCATCGACGACCTCACTGTCCTCGGCCGGTGGCTGGGTCGGGGCGCTGATCGGCAACCCGCTCAGGTCCGCCCTGGGCGGATTCGGGGCGGCCACCGTGCTGGTGGCGATGCTGGTGGCGGCCATGGTGCTGTTCACCGGGGTGTCGGTGAGCTCGGCGGTGGGCGCCGCCGTGCGGGCCACCCGATGGTCGGCCGCGTTGGCCAGGGGCGGATCCCCGGGCGAGGACGAGGAGGCGGACGAGGACGAGCCGACCGACCCCTTCGGGCGGGCCGTCTCCACCCGGACGGACGAGGCGGCAGAAGAAGAGGAAGAAGCGGAGCCGCCCTTCGACGAGGTGGTCGCCGACCCCGTCGTCTCCGATCCCGAGCCCCCCGACCCGGAGGCCCTCCCCGAGGTCGCCACGCGACCCGGCAAGGGAGCACAACTGGAGATGAAACTGGGTCCGACGGTCGGGGACTGGCGCCTCCCCCCGGCCAACCTGCTGAAGAGGGCCAAGCCCCAGGCCATCGACGAGAAGGAGGTGGACGCGGCCGGGTCGGCGTTGGTCAGCGCCCTGGCGGCGCACGGCGTGGAGACCCGCCTGGTCGGGCGCACCGTGGGCCCGTCGGTGACCCGGTACGAACTGGAGCTCGGGGCCGGGGTCAAAGTGGCCCGTGTGACGTCGCTCTCCAAGGACATCGCCTACGCCATGGCATCGCCCGATGTCCGCATCCTGGCCCCGATCCCGGGGAAGTCGGCCATCGGCGTGGAAGTGCCCAACCGCCACCGCCAGCTCGTGGCGCTCGGTGACATCCTGGCCTCGCCCGAGGCGGCCCGTGCCCAGCATCCGCTCGAGGTGGCCCTCGGCCGGGACATCGCCGGCCGCGCCGTCATGGTCAACCTGGCGGAGATGCCCCACGTGCTGGTGTCGGGCGCCACGGGTTCGGGCAAGTCCTCGTGCATCAATTCGGTGCTCACCTCGATTCTCACCCGGGCTACGCCCGACCAGGTCCGTTTGATCCTGGTGGACCCGAAGCGGGTGGAGCTGGGCCAGTACAACGATCTTCCCCACTTGCTGACCCAAGTGGTCGTGGACCCGAAGAAGGCGGCCAACGCCCTGAGTTGGGCGGTCACCGAGATGGAGCGGCGCTACGACCTGCTGGCCGAGGTCGGGATGCGTGACATCACCGGGTACAACGCCGGCTTCGACGATGGTCACCTGGCCCAGTTCGAAGAGGACTACCAGTATCGGATGCGCGGCACCGAATCGGACAACGACGACGAGGGAGCGGGCGAGGACGGGGAGATCGAGCCCCGGTTCCACCGACTGCCGTTCATCGTCATCGTGGTCGACGAGCTGAACGACCTCATGATGGTGGCGGCCCGGGACGTGGAGGAGTCGGTCTGCCGCATCGCCCAGATGGCCAGGGCCGTGGGCATCCACCTGGTGCTGGCCACCCAGAGACCGTCCGTGGACGTGATCACCGGCGTGATCAAGGCCAACATTCCCTCGCGAATGGCCTTCTCCGTGTCCTCTCTGGCCGACAGCCGGGTGATCCTCGACCAGCCCGGTGCAGAGCGGTTGATCGGGATGGGCGACCTGCTCCTCCTCACCGCGTCGTCGTCGAACCCGCAGCGCCTGCAAGGTCCCTGGGTCAGCGAGGAGGAAGTGCGCGCCGTGGCGGCCCACTGGAAGCGCCAGCGGCCCATGGAAGTCGTGGCCGGCATCGAAGAGGTGGTCGGGAAGGAAGGGCCGAGGTCAGGCGGAGAGGACGGGGACGACGACCTCCTCGATGAGGCCATGGAGCTGGTGGTCCGCTCCCAGCTGGGCTCCACCTCGATGCTGCAACGCAAACTGCGGGTGGGGTTCGCCCGTGCCGGTCGGCTGATGGACCTCATGGAGCGCCGGGGGGTGGTCGGGCCCTCGGAGGGGTCCAAGGCCCGCGCCGTGTTGATGACACCCGAGGAATTGGACGCCCGCTGAGCGACGGTCGTTCCGACAAGACCGGTGCGGGGCCGTCGGCGTCTGAGGACGCTCACCTCATGTCTGCGCAGTCGGGGGAGGGTCCGGGTGCCACCACGGCGTTGGCACCGGGTGGCGGAGCCGTGCCCCTGCTCTCGACCTCCTCCGTGGACATCACCGCGCCGGAGGCCACGGACGCGGAGTCCGGACCAGCCGCCGTCGAGGGCGGTGCGCAGGCCGCCGCGCCGGCCACTGCCCCGGGCCCGCGGCGGGCCGAGCTGCGCCGGGCCGCCAAGCGCCGGTCCGGTCATCGATGGAGGTGGTGGCTGGCCTTGGCCGTCGCCCTGTCCCTGGGGCTGGCGACCGTCGGTTGGTTCGGTGCCCAGCGCATCAATCGCCCCTTGGTCCAGCCTTCGCAGCTCTCGGCCCTGCCTTCGTCCGTGGCCGTTCCCGGGTCCGGCCCTGCCCTGCCGTGGCCGGCCAAAGGCCAGGGTGCCATCTCGGTCCCCGCCCTCGGCTACACGCAGCAGTCGGGACCGGAGTCGCCGCTGCCGATCGCCTCGCTGACCAAGATGACCAGTGCGGTCGTCGTGCTGCGCGATCATCCGATGGCCGCTGGCAGCAGTGGGCCGCCGATCACCATCACCGCCGCCGACGTGGCCGAGTACGACACCGAGTTGCGCAACGACCAGTCCACCGTGCCCATCCGCACCGGTGAAGTGCTCACCGAGGAGCAGATGCTCGAGGCGCTCGTCACCCAATCGGCCAATGACATCGCCTATGCCCTGGCCCTCTGGGACGCCGGAGGGGTCCCGGCCTTCGTGGCCAAGATGAACGCCCTGGCCCAGTCGCTCGGAGCCACCTCGACCCACTACGTCGATGCCAGCGGCTACGACCCCCACACGGTGTCCACGGCGGCCGACTGTCTGCGGGTGGCGGCGGCCGGGATGAGCGACCCCACGTTCGCTCGAGTGGTGGGCATGCGATCGGTGACCCTCCCCCTGGTCGGCACCATCCCCAACGTGGTGACCGAGATCGGCTCCAACAACGTGGTGGGCATCAAGTCCGGATACACCACGGCCGCCGGGGGTTGCATGGTGCTGGCGGCCGACCGGGTGATCCAGGGGCGGTCGGTGACGGTGTTGGTGGCGGTCCTGGCCCAGCCGGTGCCGCCCCCGACGATCCCCAAGCCGGCGCCCACGACAACCACGACCACGGCACCCCCGCCGCCACCGGCCACCACCGCGCCGCCCGCGGCGCCGGGAGCCGTGGTGCCGCCCACCACCGCGCCGCCGCCGACCACCACGACCACCCCTCCGCCCACCACCACCACGACCACGATCCCGTTGGACGACCTCCCGGTGGTGGATCCCCTCCGCTATACCCGGCCCGTGGTCGAGGGATTGTTGACCGCCACCGAGTCGGCGATCGTCCCGATCACGGTGGCCACCCGCGGCCAGCTGGTCGGAACCGTGATCACCCACTGGGGCGGGGGTGCGCACCGGGTGGGGGTCGTGACCTCGGCGGGGGCCTTCCTGTTCGGGTGGCCCGGTCAGCGGGTGGTGTCGGGCACCAAGCTCCTGGCCGTGCCGGCCGGTGGCGCCGGGGGACGGCGGGTGGGGACCGCCCTCTACGCCCTCGGTGGCCAGTTCCAAACCGTGCCCATGACACTGTCCGCCACGGTGCCCGAACCGTCGTGGTGGTGGCGCCTCGTGCACAACTGATTTCGACGGCTGGCCGACGACGAGGGACCGGCTGCCCGACCTGGGCCGGGACCCGGCTCGGTCCCGCCCGGGACAACGCACGACGACTACCGTGGCGGTGTGCGCGCACGAGCTCCAGCGTCGTCTGCGAATCTCGGTCCCGGCTTCGACACCCTGGCCATCGCCCTGGACCGCTACGTCGAGGTCGAGGTGGAGCCCGCTTCTCGCCTGATCGTGCGTTCGGAGGGGGAGGGGGCCGGCCTCTCCGACGATCCCTCCCACCTCGCCGCCCGGGTGGCCATCGATGTGGCCGGGACCGATCGCCTGGCCATCACGGTGCGCTCGCAGATCCCCATCGCCCGCGGCCTCGGTTCGTCAGCGGCCCTGGCCGTGGCCGCCGCCGCCGCCGCCGGGGCCAAGGATCCCCTGGCCGTGGCGGCCCAGATGGACGGCCATCCCGACAATGCGGCCGCCTCCATGGTGGGCGGCCTGGTCGCGGCGGCCAGGGTGAAGGGCGGGGTCCACGCCGTGCGCCTCGCCCTCGATGTGAGCCTGGCCTTCGTCGCCATCGTGCCCGACGTGCCCCTGTCCACCGCCAGGGCCCGCCAGGCCCTGCCACTGACGGTGAGCCGCGACAGCGCCGCCTTCAACCTCTCGAGGATGGCGCTGTTGATCGCCGGCCTCGCCGACAGCCGGGTCCTGATCAACGAGGCCATGGAGGACCGGTTGCACCAGGACTATCGGAGCCCTCTGTTTCCGGCCGCGCCGAAGCTGTTGGCGGGCATGGCCGAGGGGGGAGCGCTGGCCGTGTGCTGGTCCGGCGCCGGCCCGACCCTCCTGGGCGTCTCCCGCGGCACGGAGGTGCAGAGCGTGCAGGCGGCGGCGGCGGCCGCCCTCGCCGAGTCGGACATCGCCGGCCAGGTCCTCGTCCTCCACCCGGACATGCACGGCCTCATCCTCGATCGAGACGGCGGCGCAGACGTCTTCGACTTCAACGCCGCGCCCTAGTCCCGGCGCCGACGGGTCCGAGCTGGCCGTATCCTGGGCCAATGATGGAGCCTGCCTCAGCCGCCCCCGTCGGGTCCCGAGACGACCGGGCCGCGCCGCGGACGTTCCACATCACGACGTTCGGGTGCCAGATGAACGATCACGACTCGGAGCGACTGGCCGGGGCGCTGACGGCGGACGGACTGGTGGCCACCCCCGATCTGGAGTCGGCCGACGTCGTCGTGTTCAACACCTGCTGTATCCGGGAGAACGCCGACAACAAGTTCTACGGTCACCTGGGCAACCTCAAGTCCCTGCGCCAGAGCCGGCCGGACATGCAGATCGCGGTGGGAGGCTGCCTGGCCCAGATGGATCGGGAGCGAATCCGCCAACGGGCCCCTCACGTCGACGTCGTCTTCGGCACCCACAACCTCGGACGGGCCCCCGAGCTGTTGCGACGAGCGGCACGGTCGGGACCGGTGGTGGAGATCCTCGACGAGCCCCTGCCGGTCACCGATCCCACGGCCGCCGGCCAGCAGGCGTCGGCACTCGCCGCGGTGCGGGACCTCCCCTACGCGGCATGGGTCACCATCCAGACCGGTTGCAACAACTCCTGTGCCTTCTGCATCGTGCCCTCGGTGCGCGGGGGCGAGGTCTCCCGCCCTGTCGATGACCTGGTGGCCGAGGTGCAGACCCTGGCCGGGCGGGGCGTGACCGAAGTGACCCTCCTGGGTCAGAACGTGAATTCCTACGGACGGGACCTGACCCGCCGGCGCCCGCTGTTCGCCCAGTTGCTCCGGGCCGTGGGCGCCGTGGAGGGAGTCCGGCGGGTGCGGTTCACCAGTCCCCATCCGAAGGACCTCCGGCCGGAGACCATCGCGGCCATGGCCGAGACCGACCAGGTGTGCAACCATCTGCACCTCCCGTTGCAGTCGGGAAGCGATGCCACCCTGGTGGCCATGCGGAGGGGCTACACCGCGGAGCGGTACCTGGCTCGCCTGTCCGAGGCCCGGGCGGCCATTCCCGATCTGGCCGTGACCACCGACCTCATCGTCGGCTTCCCCGGCGAGACGGAGGGCGACTTCGAACGCACGTTGGAGGTCGCCGCCGAGGTCGCCTACGACAGCGCCTACACGTTCGTGTTCTCGCCCCGCCCCGGCACCCGGGCCGCAGCCATGGTGGACCGGTTCGTTCCCGCTGAAATTGCGGCGGAGCGCATGGAGCGGCTCAGAATGGTGGTGGAGCGTTCGGCGCTGGCCTGTCACCGGGCCCGGATCGGCCGGATAGAGGAAGTGGTGGTCGAGGGGTGGTCCAAGCGGGATCCATCGGTCATGACCGGTCGCACCAGCCAGAACAAGCTGGTCCATTTCGAGCCGACGGCGGGCGCGCCGATCCCCGCCGGTGCCTACGCCGACGTCGTGGTCACCGACGCCGCCCGCCACCACCTGAGCGGCGACCTGCTGGCGGTCACGGCGCGGCCGTCGCACCGGGTCCGCATCCCGGTCTCCGCCGGTTGAGCAGCGCCGTCCCGTGGTAGGCAGTGCCGGCCCGAACGGCCCGGCGAAGGCAGGTCCGGCCCCGGTGGTGGCGTTGCTGGGCCCCACCGCGGCGGGGAAGTCGCGCATCGCCTTCGAGGTGGCGTCGGCGTCGTCGACCGTCGAGTTGGTGTCGGTCGATTCCATGGCCGTCTACCGCGGCATGGACATCGGCACGGCCAAGGCCACCGGCCACGAGCGGGCCCAGGTGCCCTACCACCTGCTCGACCTGGTTGAACCGTCAGAGGAGTACACCGTCCAGCAGTTCCAGGCCGAGGCCGGGCGGGCGTTGGCGGGGATCGCGGCACGGAATCACGCGGCACTGCTGGTGGGCGGCACGGGGCTGTACCTGCGGGCGGTGACCGATGGCCTCGCCTTCCCGGGTCGCTATCCCGACATCGCCGAGTCCCTCGCCGACGGGCTGGACGCCTCGGGCCCGGAGGGGAGCGGGGAGCGGCGTTCGGCCCGCGAGGCCATGCACCGCCGACTGGCGCTGCTCGATCCGGTCGCCGCCGGGCGAGTGGAGCCGTCCAACCAGCGCCGGCTGGTGCGGGCCCTGGAGGTGACCCTCGGTTCGGGCCGGCCCTTCTCGTCGTTCGGACCTGGTCTGGACCGGTTCCCGCCGACATCGGTGGCCATGGTGGGGATCAGCCACCAGCCTGCGGCCCTCGACGAGCGCATCGCTTCCCGCTTCGCCCGGCTGATGGAGCTCGGGTTCCTGGAGGAGGTGCGCTCCTTGGCCGCCAGGCCCGGGGGGATGTCGAGAACGGCGCGCCAGGCCCTGGGCTACCGCGAGCTCCTGGCCCACCTCGAAGGGGGACTCCCCCTCCAGAGCGCGGTCGAGGCGGCGGTGCAGCGCACCCGGTCCCAGGCCCGCCGGCAGATGGCCTGGTTCCGGCGCGATCCCCGTATCGTGTGGTTGGACCCGGACGACGAACCGGTGGCGCCGATCACCGCCCTCTGCGCTGGCGACTCCCCCGATGGGGTCGCGGTGGGAGACTGGCACACAACGCAATGAATCCATCCCCGCCCTCCAGCCCACCGCTCCGGTTCACCAAGCATCACGGCGCCGGCAACGACTTCCTCGTCCTGGTCGACGAGGGCAACGCCCCTCCCCTCGATGCCGCCGTGGTCCGCGCCCTGTGCGACCGCCGGTTCGGCGTCGGCGCCGACGGGGTGATCCGGATCATCGACGGAGCGGGCCGGGCCGATCTGGCCATGGACCTCCACAACGCCGACGGGAGCCCGGCGGAGATGAGCGGCAACGGGATCCGCTGCCTGGCTCAGGCTGCCGTGGCCGCGGGTCTGGTCCGGCCGCCGACGTTCACCGTGTGGACGCCGGCCGGCGTGCGGACCGTCGACTACCGACCGGGCGCGGCGGCCGGGGCCGCCGAGGCGTCGGTCGACATGGGCGCGGCCTCGCTCGGCCCGGACCAGCCCGCCCGGCCCGGGGAGCGACGGGCCCGTAGGGTGGACATGGGCAACCCCCACCTGGTGCTCCTCGATCCGGACCCGTCCGGAGCGGACGTGGCCGAGCTCGGATGCCGACTGCAGGCCATGCACCCCGGGGGGATCAACGTGGAGCTCATCTCGGTCGGACCGGGCGCCGACGCCCTCACCCTCCGGGTCTGGGAGCGCGGCGCAGGGGAGACCCAGGCCTGCGGCACCGGGAGCGCCGCCGCCGCGGCCGCGGCACGGAGCTGGGGGTTGGTGGGCGGGTCGGTTGACGTGCACAATCCGGGCGGAACCCTGCGGGTCGAGCTCGGCTCCGACGGGATCCGCCTCAGCGGCCCGGTGCGCAAGGTGGCCGACATCGAGGTGGATGTCTCGACCATCCTGGGCGCGGCCCGACCGTGACCCCCACCGACTCGGCATTCACCGAGACGCTGATCTCCCGGGCCGTCCGGGAGCGGATCGTATTGGTCGGTGTGACCTTCCCCCACGCCACCGTGGCCGACACCGAGGCCGGTCTGGACGAGCTGGCCCTCTTGGTGGACACCGCCGGCGCCGATGTCATGGAGCGGGTCATGCAACGGAGGACCGCCCCCGACCCGGCGACGTACCTCGGCCGGGGCAAAGCCGAAGAACTGCTGTCGGTCTGCCTGGCGGTGGACGCCGACACGGTGGTGTTCGACGACGACCTCTCACCGGCCCAACAGAGGAACCTCGAGCAGATCCTGGGCCGGACGGCGATCGATCGCACTGCGGTCATCCTGGACATCTTCGCCCAGAACGCCCGGACCCCCGAAGGACGCGCTCAGGTCGAGCTGGCCCTGCTCTGCTACCGCCTGCCGCGCCTGCGGGGCCGCGGCCGTTCCTTCAGCCAGCAGGCCGGCGGCATCGGCACCCGTGGCCCGGGCGAGACCAAGCTGGAGGTCGACCGCCGGCGGCTGGTGCGACGGATGAGCCGGCTCGAGTCCGATCTCCGTCAGCTCGACCGCACCCGGCGGACCCAGCGCCGGGGCCGAGCACGGTCGCGTCAGCGCACCGTGTCGCTGGTCGGCTACACCAACGCCGGGAAGTCGACCTTGCTCAACCGGCTGTGCGGAGCCGACGTCCTGGTCGAGAACCGGCTCTTCTCGACCCTCGACCCCCGTACCCGGCAGCTGAACCTCCCCGGCGGCGAGACCGTGCTGCTCACGGACACGGTCGGGTTCGTGCGAAAGCTTCCCCACCAGGTGGTCGAGGCCTTCCGGTCCACGCTCGAGGTGGTGTGCGAGTCCGACCTGATCGTCCACGTGGTGGATGGATCCGCCCCTGACTTCGAAGGTCAGGTGGATGCCGTCCGCATCGTGCTGGCCGAGATCGGCGCCGACCTGGTGCCCGAGCTTCTGGTGGTGAACAAGGCCGACTCGGTGGCGGCCCTCGGCGGCGAGGCCAGGGAGGAGGCCAACCTGTTGCTGGCAGCCCATGAGGGTTCGGTGATGGCCTCCGCCCGCACCGGCGACGGGATGGACAAGCTCCTGGTGGCCATGGGGGACCGGCTCAGAGTGGGCGACCGGGTGGTCGAACTGGAGATTCCGTGGGCCCGGGGGGACGTGCTGGCCGCCGTGCACCGCGAGGGCGAGATCGTGGGCGAGGTCGCCGGCGAGCGATCGACCCGGATCCACGTGGTTCTCGACGAGGTGGGCAAGTCGCGGTTCCGGGAGTTCGTGGCCTCTTGAGCCCAACGAACGTTGCCCCGCCGGTCGGGGGGTTCTCTCCGCCTCCCTACCCCTACGACCGCCTCGCCGAGGTGCGGGCGCGGGCGGAAGACGCGTTCGGCGACGCAGGCCCGTCCGGGGACCGGCACGGGGTTGTCGACTGCTCCATCGGCACTCCCTGTGACCCGCCACCGCCTGTCGTGCTCGAGGCCATGGCCCATTCCGACGCGGAGCGGGGCTACCCGCCCTCGGCCGGCTCACCCGCCTATCGCCGGGCCGCCGCCGACTGGCTGGACCGTCGCTTCGGTGTCTCCGTCGATCCCGAGCGGCAGTTGGCCGCCTGCGTCGGGACCAAGGAGTTCGTGGCCTCGACAGCCGCCTACCTGCGCCTGCGCACCCCGGGGCGGGACACCGTCCTCTATCCGGCGGTGTCGTACCCGACCTACGCCATGGGGGCGTTGCTGGGCGGATGCCGGCCCGTCCCGGTGCCGGAGCTGCCCGAGGGCGGCCTCGATCTCTCCTCGGTGGTCGAAACGGACATCGACCGGGCCCTGTGCCTCTGGGTCAACACGCCGTCCAACCCCACCGGCCGGCTGACCGACCTGGCTGCTGCGGCCGGGTGGGGGAGGGACAGCGGCATACCGGTGTTCTCCGACGAGTGCTACGCCGAGTTCACCTGGGACGGGCCCCCGCGGACGGTGCTGGCCGACGGCTGTGACGGCGTGGTGGCGGTCCACTCATTGTCCAAGCGCTCCAACCTGGCGGGGGTTCGGGCGGGCTTCTATGCCGGCGACTCCGACCTGGTCGGCTTCTTGGCCGACGTCCGCCGCCACGCCGGACTCATGGTCCCGGGCCCGGTCCAGGCGGGGGCGGTGGCGGCATTCGATGACGACGGACACGTGGTGGAGCAGCGCCGGCGGTATCTGGAGCGGTTGACCTTCCTGCGCCAGGTGCTCGCCCATGCGGGGCTTCCGACTCCGATGCCCGCCGGCGCCTTTTACCTATGGGTTCCGGTGCCGGTCTCGATGCCGGGTGGTGGGTGGCAGCTGACCGAGGCCTTGGCCCTGCAGGGCGGGATCCTGGTCAGCCCGGGCGAGCTGTACGGTCCCGCCGGTGCGGCGTTCGTGCGGGTGGCGGCGGTCCAACCCATGGAGCGCCTCGGCATCGTGGCCGGCCGCTTGTCCGCTCTCGGTTCCGTCGCCACCGCGCCGGGTTCCTGACCGACTGCTTCGCTCGGCCTCACTCGGCTTGCCTCGGTGCGACGGTGGCCGCCGTCCTCGGCCGGACCGCAGGAGCGCAGGGCTAACGTCTGGCCATGGCAGATCTCCAGTCTCAGATCGAAGCGCTGTGGCTGCGCGCCGCCGAGTTGTCGCCCACCGACACCGACGCCCTGGCCACGGTGACCGCGGCCATCGACCTGCTGGATCGCGGGGAGGCCCGGGTGGCAGAGATCGATCCGGCGACGGATGCGGTCATCGTGCACCAGTGGCTGAAGCAGGCCATCCTGCTGCTGTTCCGGCTGCGCTCGATGGAAACCGTCGAGGTGGGCCCCTTCGAGTTCGCCGACAAGCTGCCATTGAAGAAGCACTACGCCGCCTCAGGGGTGCGGGTGGTGCCGGGAGGGTCGGCGCGGTGGGGATCCTTCCTGGGGGACGGGGTCATCTGCATGCCCAGCTTCGTGAACATCGGTGCCCGGGTGGGGGCCCGGAGCATGGTGGACACCTGGGCCACGGTGGGGTCGTGCGCCCAGATCGGCGAGCAGGTCCACCTGTCCGGAGGGGTCGGGATCGGCGGTGTGCTCGAGCCGGCCCAGGCGGCGCCGGTCATCATCGAGGACGAGGTGATGATCGGCAGCCGGTGCATGGTCACCCAGGGAGCGCGGGTCGGTCGCGGCTCGGTGCTGGGGGAGGGAGTCATCTTGAACCCCTCCATCCCCGTCATCGACGCCGAGACCGGAGCGGAGTTGAGCCGCGGCCACGTCCCACCATGGTGCGTGGCCGTCCAGGCCTCGCGCCGGCGCGAATTCCCCGGAGGTGAATTCTTCCTCCCGTGCGTGCTGGTGATCAGGCGACTGACCGAGGGGGAGCGCCACGACAAGGCCAGGCTCAACGACATCCTCCGTCATCATGGCGTCTCGACATGACCGGAGGGATGCCAGACGGTCTGTTCGGCCTGGCTACGGCCCTGGTGGCTGTCCCGTCGGTCAGCCACCACGAGGAGCAGATGGCCGACGCCGTCGAGGCGGCACTCGACCTCTGCCCGTGGCTGACCGTTGACCGAGTCGGCAACAACGTGGTGGCGCGGACCGAACTGGACCGCAGCAGTCGGGTGCTGTTGGCGGGCCACCTCGACACCGTCCCACCCGTCGCCGGCAACGAGGAGCCCCGTATCGTGGGGGACACCCTGTACGGGGTGGGAGCGACCGACATGAAGGGCGGCCTGGCCGTCTTTCTCCATCTGGCCGGGGCCCTCCCGGAGCCGGCCGTCGACGTCACCTGGTGCTTCTACGTGTGCGAGGAGGTGGACCAGCGCTTCAGCGGGTTGCGGCATCTGTGGGAGTACCGACCGGAGCTGCTGGTGGCCGACGCCGCCATCCTCGGCGAGCCCACCGGCGGCATGGTCGAGGCAGGGTGTCAGGGCACCCTGCGGGTCCGGATAGGCCTGGAAGGGGCGAGGGCGCACACGGCCAGGCCGTCCAGCGGGCGCAATGCCATCCACCGGCTGGCACCGGTCCTGGCCGCGCTGGCCACGTACGAGAGCCGGCGCACCCTGCTCGACGGTTGTGAGTACGTCGAGCAGCTCCAGGCCGTCGAGGTCACCGGAGGGGTGGCCGGCAACGTGGTGCCGGACGAGGCGTCGGTGGTCGTCAACCACCGATTCGCACCTGACCGCACGGTCGAGCAGGCCGAGGCCTCGATCAGGGAGACACTGGGCCGGCATCTCGAACCCGGGGACAAGTGGGAGCTGGTCGGGTTTGCCGCCGGCGCACCCCCGGCACTCGACCACCCGGTGCTGGCCCGGCTGGTGGAGGCCACCGGGTCGCCCCCCCGGGCCAAACTGGGCTGGACCGATGCCGCCTCCCTGTGGGCCCACGGAATTCCTGCCGCCAATTTCGGGCCCGGTGACCCATTGCTGGCTCACACGCCGGGGGAGTACGTGACCGCCGGCGACCTGGCCCAGGCCGCCGGCGTGCTGGAGCGGTTGCTGCAGGCGGGCACCTAGTGCCGTCGAGGTCGACGAGGAAGACGATCTAGCCCCGCGTCCGGGTTGCCGAGCCCCCTTCGTCGGAGGATGCACCCGCCGGCGGCCGGAGGGTCAGAGCCGACGGAGCACGGTGACCACCTTGCCGTAGATGGTCACGTCGGCCGGATCGAATTCCATGGGGGAGAGGTGCTCATTGGCCGGGGTCAGCACCACCCGCCCACCACGGGTGGAGAACCGCTTGACCGTGGCCTCCCCGTCCGGGATCCCCGCCACCACGATGTCCCCCTGTTCGGCCTGGGGCTGCTGGCGGACGACGACGAAGTCGCCGTCGACGATCCCCGCCTCGATCATCGAGTCACCCCGTACGGTGACCATGAACAGCGTCCCGGTCCCGGTGAAGTCCTCGGGGAGGGGATAGAGCTCCTCGATGTTCTCCTGGGCCAGGACCCCGGTCCCCGCAGCCACCTCGCCGACGAGAGGAACATGGCGGATGGGGCGGGAGTCCATGATGACCTTCGAGGACGGGTCGTAGCACACCTCGATGGCCCGAGGCTTGGTCGGGTCACGGCGCAGGTAGCCCTCGCGTTGGAGCACCGCCAGGTGGGCGTGCACCGTGGACGAGGAGGTCAGTCCAACCGATTCGCCGATCTCGCGGACGGACGGCGGATAGCCGCGCTCGCGGACCGCCTTGGAGATGCAGTCCAGAATCTGCTTGCGCTTGACACTCAATATCTGGGCCATGGCTCTCCCGTTGCTGTGGATGTCACACCCATCGGCGAACATCTGTTTGTATGAAGGTACCGCCGGCCCGAGCCAAAAGCAAACACCCGTTCGAAGAATCCCTTGACACCGAACAGGTGTTCGTGGTGAGATGCATCCATGACGAACACAGGTTCGATGCGCCCTCGGGGCAGCAATCGGCGCCCGACAGCCCCATCCTTGTGGGTCCGGTCATGACAGCGCTGTGGCTGGCGACCGAACCGGGCCGCGCCCCCTCGGTCCCGTCTTCGGGTCGCGCCGGCCTGCGGGTGCTGGGAGGGGGAGGAAGCGCTCTACCCCAGGAGTACGCGGATCAGACCTCGGACGGCTGGTCGTCCCCACCGCTGACGCTGGTGCCGGCTGGGCATCCGGTCCGGCCGGGGAAGCGTCGTGTGTCGCCTGCGGTCCGCCGCCGCGCGCTGCTGGCCGTCATGGGGCTGCTCCTCGTCGCACTTGCTCTTCCGCTGGGCGGAACCGGTGGCCGCTCCCACCCCACCGGTTCTGCCCTAGCGGGAACCAACGGCCCCGTGGGCTACACGGTGCAGCCCGGGGACTCCTTGTGGTCGATCGCCCAGCGGGTGGATCCAACGGCCGATCCCCGTCCGCTGGTAGCCAAGCTGGCCCTGCAGACGGGCTCCGAACACGTCATACCAGGCGAGAGGATCGTGCTCCCCTGACTGAGGTGTCGGATGCGGCGCACACGCTGTCCGACCCCTGCCTGCGACGGAACGGCCCCGACCCCGGGGACTAGCCTCAATCATGTGCGGTGTCCCTGGTGCCTGGCAGACGACGACCGGGTCGTCGACTCGAGGGTGGCCGAGGACGGTGCGGCCATCCGGCGACGGCGTGAATGTGGCGGGTGCGGCCATCGGTACACCACCTTCGAGCGCATCGACGAGATCCCGTTGATGGTCATCAAGCGCTCCGGGGCCCGACAGCCGTTCGACCGTGGGAAGTTGGTCGATGGGCTCCGGTCGGCCACCAAGAACCGCCCGGTGACCGAGGAGCAGCTCGAGATCGTGGCCCACCAGGTGGAGGACGAACTGCGCGAGGGCGGATCGGAGCCGACGTCCGAGCAGGTGGGCATCGCCGTGCTCGAACACCTCCGGGTCGTCGACGAGGTGGCGTATCTGCGATTCGCCAGTGTGTACAAGGGGTTCGAAGGGGTGGACGACTTTCGGCGGGAGGTCGGACTCCTGACCAAGACGACGGCCCCGAAGCGACCGGAAGGGTAGCCGGTGGCCGAGCTCCTGGAGGGCGTCCCGGTGAGCGCCCTGGCCGTCTACGCCCATCCCGACGACCCCGACGTGTCGTGCGGGGGAACGCTGGCCGCCTGGGCCAAGGGGGGCTGTGAGGTGCGGGTCATCGTGTGCACCGATGGCGGCAAGGGGTCGACCGACCCGACGGTCGGCGGCCGTGTCCTGGCCCGTCGGAGGGCGGCCGAGGCGGCCGAGGCCGGAGCCCTGGTCGGCGTGACCGGTCAGGAGTTCCTCAACTACGCCGACGGGGAGTTGGTCGACGACCCCGACTTCCGTGAGGCGTTGGTGGCGGCCGTGCGGCGCCACCGACCCGAAGTAGTGCTCTGTCCTGATCCCACTGCCGTCTTCTTCGGACAGGACTACTTCAACCACCGCGACCATCGCGTCGTCGGCATGGCGACGCTCGACGCCGTGTCACCGGCAGCCGCCCTGCCTCACTACTTCCCCGACGCCGGACCGGCGCACCAGGTGTCGACCGTGCTCATGTCCGGCACCCTCGAACCGGATGTGTGGGTGGACATCTCGGCCACCGTGGACGTGAAGGGCGAGGCCGTGGGTTGTCACCGGAGCCAGTTCCCCGACGGCGTGGAGTGGGCGTGGACGGCGATGCGGCTCGGCGCCGAGGATGCCGGCAAGCAGGCCGGGGTCCCCTGGGCCGAGGGATTCCGGAGGCTCCGCCTCGGTGGCTGACGCTTCCGTCGGAAGAACCCGCCACCAGCGACCCGAACCCGGGCAGGGGGCGGGCCCACTCGCAGGACGGGTGATCCTCCACGTCGACATGGACGCCTTCTTCGCCTCGGTCGAGGTCCTCGACGACCCCTCCCTGACGGGGCAGCCGGTGGTGGTCGGCGGGTCGGGGGGCCGGGGTGTGGTGGCGGCGTGCACCTACGAGGCCCGCATGTTCGGCGTGCACTCCGCCATGCCGTCCTCGGTCGCCCGGCGGCTGTGCCCCTCGGCGGTCTTCGTCGACGGCCGCTATCACCGGTACATGGAAGTGAGCACGAAGCTGCGGGGCATCCTGGAGTCAGTGACCCCTCTCGTCGAGGGCATCTCCCTCGATGAGGCGTTCCTCGATGTCACGGGAGCGCGCCAGCTGCTCGGCGACGGGCCCTCGATTGGCGCCGACATTCGCCGACGGGTGGACGAGGAGCTCCACCTGACGTGCTCGGTCGGGGTCGGCCGGACCAAGTTGATGGCCAAGCTGGCATCGAAGGCGGCCAAGCCGGTGGCCACCCGGACCGAGATCAGGCCCGGTCGGGGCGTGGTCGTGGTGGCGCCCGAACGGGAGCTCGAGTTCCTGCACCCCTTGCCGGTCCGGGCTCTGTGGGGAGTGGGTCCGGTCACCGGTCGACGACTGGAGGCCCTCGGAGTCAGGTGCGTCGGTGACATCGCCGCGCTCCCAGCCGGTTCCCTCGAGCGCTACCTGGGGGCGGCCCTGGGTGCGCACCTCACGGCCTTGTCACTGGGCGAGGATCCACGGCCGGTCGTCCCCGATCAAGCGGCAAAATCGATCGGTCACGAGGAGACGTTCGCCACGGACCTCTGGGACCGGGACGATCTGCACCGCCACCTCAACCGTATGGTGGATGCGTCGACGACCAACCTCCGCCAGTCGCGGCTGGCCGCCCGGACCATCAGCGTGAAGATCCGGTTTGCCGACTTCACCATGGCCACCAGGTCCCATTCCATGGATTCGCCGATCGATGCATCGCCGGCCGTCGGCGCGGTGGCGGCGGCCCTGCTTGACTCTGTCGAACTCCACCAGGGGGTTCGCCTACTGGGTGTGAGCCTGTCCGGCTTCGGCGACCCGGACGCCGGCCTGCAGTTGAGCCTCGACCTGGGCCCCGCCATGTCCGAACAGGGAGGGGGAGCATCGGGTCAGAACCCGTCATCGGGCGGGTGGGCGCCGCTGGACGGCGAAGCCGCCGGTGCCCACGACCCCGCGGCCGGCGACCGTCTGGCCCGTGCGAACGACCAAGCGGCGAGGATCCAAGAGTCATGGGGATCGGTGTCCGCCGCCATCGACGCCATCCGGGCCCGCTACGGGGGGTCATCGGTCGGTCCGGCGTCCCTGGTCGGACCGGAGGGGCTGCGGGTTCGGCGCCGGGGCGAGGCCCAGTGGGGACCGGCCGACGATCAGGGGCCCCCATCGAATGATGGACGGGCCGCCACCTTGTAATATGGTGTCGGTGTTTCGTCAACGGTGCAGTAGCCCGGCCCTGGCCGAAAGGTCGGGAGCGCGATGCTTTTGAGTGGGGGTTGCGCGAGGATGAGGTGGGCGATCATCGCTGGGTACGAGAACGGGTGGAGGGGACGAGCCGTTGCCACTCTCTGAGCACGAACAACGCATACTGCACGAATTGGAGCAGTCCCTCTACCACGAGGACCCCGAGTTCGCGGAGCGAGTGCGGTCGGAGACCGTCTACCGCCACGCCGGTCGGTACTGCATCTGGTCTGCCTTGGTGTTCGTGGCCGCGCTGGTCTTCATGATCCTCACGTTCTCACGATCCGTAGTACTCGGATTCATCGGTGTCGTGGTGATGTTCCTCTCCGGGGTGGTGTTCGCCAACAACGCCCGGCGGATGGGAAAGGCCGGCATCGACGACATCTCGCGTTCGCTGCACAGTCGCAACCTCAGCAATGCCGCCCACGATCCTCGCGACTGGATCCGCGGCCGCTTCCACCGCGACGACTGACCGCCACCGGTGATCAGCGCCCTTTCGGAGGGCCCATCCAGCCGGGTGAGACCGTGAGCGGCCTGCACCAGACCGGACCTGTGGTGCTGGCCGTCGATGTGGGTGGAACCAAGATGGCGGCGGCGGCGGTGGATCCTGCTGGAGAGATCCTTGTCCAGACCTCTGTCCCGACCCCGGCGTCCGACGACGCCAACGCCATCTTCGGCGCACTGGCAGCGGCCGTCGATCAGGTCAGGTCAACCACCGTGGAGCGCCCGGTTGTCTGCGGTGTCGGCTGCGGGGGGCCGATGGAGGCCGACGGCGAGACAGTCTCGCCGCTCAATATCGGTGGCTGGAGGCGCTTCCCGTTGCGGAGCCGGTTGGCCGACCTGGTCGGCATACCAGTCGTCGTCGACAACGACGCCAAGGCGCTCGCCCTCGGCGAGGGGTGGCTCGGGTCGGCCCGGGGTGTCCGCAATTATGTGGCCATGGTGGTGTCCACCGGAGTGGGCGGCGGCATCGTTCTCGATGGCCGGCTCCTCGAAGGCACGAACGGAAACGCAGGGCACATCGGCCACGTGGTGGTCGAACCGGACGGCCGGGCATGCGCATGCGGTGGCCGCGGCTGCCTCGAGGCCGAGGCATCCGGGCTGTCGATCGCGTCGGCCACCGGGCGCCCCGCCTCGGAGGCGTCCGACACGGTCCGCCGCCGCACGGGAACGCTCGTCGGTCGGGCCGTGGCCTCGGTGGCCAATCTCCTGGACGTCGAACTGGCCGTCGTGGCCGGATCGGTGGCACTGGGCTTCGGGGCCGTGTTCTTCGACGCCGCCCAGCGAGAGATCGAGCTCCGGTCCCGACTCGACTTCTCGCGGTCGACCCGGATCATTCCAGCCGGGCTCGGCGCGGACGGCCCGCTGGTGGGGGCGGCCGCACTGGGTCGTCGGGCCCTGGTCGAGGCCGGCGAGAGCCGACTCCCGTGGTGACCCCGCCCGAGCCCGTTCGCTCCCTTCGATGGATGGTGTTCGGCATCGGGCGCGTCGTGGTCTTGCGTCCCGGTCTGTGGTGGGCCGCGCTCGGAGCACTGCGGCGGATGGCCGTCCCCGGTTGGTGGAGGAGGCGGCCATACCTGCCGCTGCCCGACGACCGCCTCTGGGGGTTCCGCATGGTCACCGCCTACGGGAGGCCGGGGGCAATTCCCGAGCCTGAGGACGTCATCTCCTACCTGGAGTGGTGTCGGTCGACCAGGGTGCGCGGCCCGGTGCGCCACCGGCGGACGGCCACCATTGCCGCGGGCAAACCCCTCGGCGCAACCAGGTCGGGCTAAATTCCCAGCCTGATGGATCGACGGTCGAAACGAGCGGCAAAAATGGCAGGGCTGGGGGGCTCGGACCGCAACGTCTCCGAGCCGGTCCGATCGCCGATGTCCCCGTCGCGCCGGGCGCTGGTGCTCAACGCCACCTTCGAGCCACTGGGCATTGTGTCCTCCCGGCGCGCCGTGCTCCTGGTGCTCGACACCAAGGCCGAACTCGTCCATACCACGGAGCGGGTCTTCCGGGCCGAGCGCATCGCGGTGCCCGAGCCTTCCGTGGTGCGGCTGGTGCGCTACATCCAAATACCCCGTCATTACCGGGTGGCGGTCAATCGGCGTACCGTCTTCGCCCGCGATGGGTCACGATGCCAGTACTGCGGCTCGGCTGCGGAGAACCTCGACCACGTCATCCCGCGGAGCAAGGGTGGCCCCCACACGTGGGAGAACGTGGTGGCGGCTTGCCGACGGTGCAATACGCGCAAGGAGGACCGACTGCCCCACGAAGTCGGAATGGTGCTCCGCGCCACGCCGGCGGCGCCCCGCCACCGGGTCCAGCTCCTGGCCTTGTGCGGGGGCGGCAGCGAGGACTGGAGCACGTACTTGAGTCCCAACGGCAACCATCGTGAGCAACTGACCGCTTGAGCCCTGCCGGCACCGGGACGGGCCACACCGGCATGGCAGAGTGACCGGGTGCCGGGTGACTGGGTGGTCGAGGATCGGGTGGGAGAGGCGGCGTCGCTCCACGCCACCTGGCCCGCGGCGTTGGCCCATCCGGAGCGGCGGGCCGTTGCACTGTGTCGGGTGAAGAGCCCAGCCCTGGTGCTCGGCTCCACCCAACCGGCGGCGGTCGTCGACCCCGCCCGGGCTGCGGCCGCGGGCATCGACATCGCCAGGAGGAGATCGGGCGGGGGAGCCGTACTGGTGACCCCCGACGAGCCGGTATGGATCGACATCTGGTTGCCAGCAGGTGACCCCCTGTGGCGCAACGACGTCAGCCGGGCTTTCGACTGGCTCGGGGATGCCTGGGCGGATGCCTTGCGCCGTTTGGGCATCACGGGTGTGGCCGCCCGTCGCCGGGGATACCTGTCCTGTTCCCGATGGTCCTCGCTGGTGTGCTTCGGCGGCGTCGGGACCGGTGAGGTCACGACCGACGACGGCCGCAAGGTGGTCGGACTGGCTCAGCGCCGGAACCGGCACGGGTGCTGGTTCCACTGCGCGTGCGTGCTGCGGTGGGATGCCGGCCCCCTGGTCGACGTCCTCGCCCTCTCGTCAACTCAGCGTCGGAGGGCGGCGGCCGACTTGGGTCTTGCAGTGGTCGGTGTCGCCGAACTTGCGGACGACCGCGGCGGCGAACCGGTCGACGGACCCAGCGTCGCCGCATCGCTGATTCACGCCTTGCCCCCGCCGGCGAGCCCGTAGCGCACTCGCAGTTCGCCGGCCCGGGACCGTCGGACCGGTCCGGTCCCCGGCGTGGCGCGGGATCCCGGGCCGCCTCACTTGGGAACGCCCAGCTGGCACCCAACCCGGTCCCCTCCCACCGGCGATCTCCCTGACGGCCGCCGCCCCGCCGCCAACCCTGCTTCGGATCTGGGGCTTTTTGGGCCCAGGTGGTTGACCAGTGGGGGGTCGGGGCGTAAAGTGGCGCAAAGTGGTGTGAAAGGGAGGAACCTGAACGATCGGGTTCCGGGCACTGCGGGGAGCATTGTGGGAGCAATCACCAGTGGCACGGTTCTTCGGCAGGTACGAGCACTCGCTCGACGACAAGGGAAGAGTGATTCTCCCGTCGAAGTTCCGCGGCCCGTTCGAGCACGGCGGGTATCTGACCGAGTACCAGGACGGGTGCTTGTCGCTGTGGACGCCGGACCAGTTCGAGCAGCAGATGGAGACCATGCTGGAACGAGCTTCGACCGGGCGGAACGATCGGAACCTGGTGCGATTGTGGGCATCCACGTCGCACGAGCTGGAGATCGACCGGCAGGGGAGGATGGCCATTCCGGGACGGCTCCGGGAGTACGCCGGCCTGGTGACGGACGTGCTGGTCCTCGGGGCCATCGATCGGGTCGAACTCTGGAATCGGGAGTCATGGGACCAGAAGGTGCTGCCCGAGGAGCAACGACTCACCCAGGGCGACGACGGCTGAGTGACGCAGTGCGCCTTCACATCGTGCGCCGTGGGCTCCAAGATGGATCTGACGCCGGGGAGGCCACCGCCATCCGGGATCGGATCAGTCCCGACCACCCCAGCGTCGATGGCAGCACCGACGACCGCCTCCTCCACAACCACCCACTCAACGGCGCCAACGGACCGGGAGCCTCGGATGAAGGGAGCACGATCCGCAGAATCACCACGTCGGCCTTGGCCATCCAGACCCCGTCACCCAGCGGGGTCCCGGTCGGATGGCTCCGGCCCACCCCCTACCAAGCGGGCCTGGCGGCGGTCTCCCGCCACGAAGTGCATATCGAACGCGTCTGGCCCATGCGCAGTCCCTCGATCGGATCGCTGGAAGAATCCTCCTCCGCCTACTTCCAGAGTGAGCGTCGCGGCACTCCACCCGCAGACATCGTGCCGGTCGAGGGACTGCGGATGAACCAGACATTCCCCCATGAGCCCGTGATGGCCGCCGAGGTCGTCGAATTGTTCGCGCCGGTCCCGGAGGGCTTGATCGTCGACACCACCCTGGGAGGGGGCGGCCATGCGGCGGCCATCCTCGGCGCCCGCCCGGGGATCAGTGTCCTCGGGATCGACCGTGACCCGCTGGCGGTGGCGGCAGCCACCGATGCCCTGGCCCCCTTCGGAAGTCGCGCCATCATCCGCCGGTCGCGCTTCGACGCGGTGGCGGACGTGGTCGCCGCCGTTCGAATTGAGCTCGGAGTCACTCCTGACGAGGGCGGGCTGAGCGGAGTGCTCTTCGACCTCGGGGTCAGCTCGCCCCAGCTCGATGTGGCCGACAGAGGGTTCTCCTATCGACGCAACGCCCCGCTCGACATGAGGATGGATCCCACCTCAGGGCGCACGGCCGCCGACGTGGTCAACGGCTACAGCGAAGAGGACCTGGTGGAGCTGTTCGCAGACAACGGGGAGGGACGCTTCGCCGGCCGCATCGCCCGGGCCATCATCGCGGCGCGACCCCTGGCCACCACCGGGCAGCTGGCCGATGTGGTCAGGGCGGCCATTCCCGCCGCCACCCGTCGAAGTGGCGGACATCCGGCGCGTCGGGTGTTCCAGGCCGTCCGGATCGCCGTCAACGACGAACTGGATCAGCTGGGGCCGGCCCTCGATGCCGCCCTCGACCTGCTGGCACCCGGGGGGCGATGCCTGGTCATCGCCTACCACTCGGGGGAGGACCGCCTGGTGAAGTCGACGTTCCACCGAGCCGCCACCGACAACTGCCAGTGCCCGCCCGGGCTGCCATGTGTGTGCGGCGCGGATCCGCATTTCCGCCTGGTGGTGCGCGGCGCGCGCCGCCCCTCCGAGGACGAGGTCGGTCGGAATCGGCGAGCCGAGTCGGCCCGTCTCCGGGTCATCGAGCGGATTCCCACCTCGGCCAAGCGGACGACCACCGGCGAGGTGGCCTGATGGTGCCGCCGGCGGTGACGGGTTCCACCCGTGGATCAACGGCCCGCGCCGTACCTCGCCCGTTCCCGTCGGGGCCCCGCCGGCCTCCGCTGCGGGTCTTCGAGCCGGCCCCTCGGCGCCGGGCCCCTGGCCGGGGCGTGCGCCGGTCGACCGTGTGGGTGTCCGGCGTGCTCGTCGTGGGCAGCCTCCTCGCCGTCGTGGTCGGCGACGCCCTGGTCACCGAGGGCCAGGTCCGACTCTCGACCACCCAACGTGAGGTGGCCGCCGCCGCCGCCTCCCAGAAGGCCCTGCAGGTGGCGGTGGCCCAGAAGGCGGCGCCGCCGGTCGTGGTCGAGCAGGCCAAGAGCCAGGGCATGGTGGCGCCCAGCCAGGTGGTCTATCTGCCCCGGGTGAGCCTCAGGGTGCCCCTTCCCATTCCCCAAGTCACCCCCGCCCCGGTCGCGTCTTCTCCTCCCGCCAGCGCAGCTGCGGCCAAGCGGCCATCCTCCGCCGGGGCTGGTGCCTCCGCGGCAACCCCGGCTTCGACGGCTCCGGCCAGACGGTGAGCCCAGCCATCCTGCTGGGCCGGCGCTCGCGCGCCATGCGGCTCGTGCTCGTCATCGTCTTTGCGGCCCTGGTCATCCAGCTGATCAACGTCCAGGAGGTCTCCCACAAGCACTACGCGTCGCTCTCCGCCTCGGAGTTGACCCAGACCGTCTCGGTCCCCGCCATCCGTGGCGGCATCTACGACCGCAACGGCGAGGTCCTGGCGGAATCGGTCACCAAGCAGAGCGTGGTGGCCGACCCCATGCTGATCACCCAACCGGCCGCCGTGGCTGACGCACTGGCTCCGGTGCTCGGGGTCACGACGGGCACCCTCCGGTCCCAGCTCACCGAGCCCTCGGGCTTCGTCTACCTGGCCCGCCGGGTGCCCGACGCCGTGGCGGCCAGGGTGACGGCCCTGCACCTCACCGGCATCAACCTGGTGCCGGAGCCTCAACGGGTGGTGCCGGACGGACAGTTGGCCGGACCGGTGGTGGGCACCGTGGCCTGGGACGGAAGCGGATCGTCGGGCGTCGAGTATCAGTACGAGTCGCTCCTGGCCGGAAAGGCCGGGTCGAAGAGCCTGCTCCAGGCGCCGGACGGCGTCGCCCTCCCCGGGAGCACGGCTGCGTCGGTGGCGGCCAGACCGGGGACCGGAGTGGAGCTGACGCTCGACGAGTCGGTTCAATACGTGGCCGAGCAGGCGCTCGCCGCCGAAATCGCCGCGTCCCACGCCTACAGCGGCACAGCGGTGGTCATGGACGTGAGGACGGGCGACATCCTGGCCATGGCCGACCTCCAAGCCACCACCGGCTCTGCCACCACCGGCTCCGCCACCACCGCCGGAGCGGCGGCCACCACCGTGGCGGCTACCGCCACTGCCTCAACTCCCTCCACCCCTTCCTCCAGTTCCTCTGCTTCGGGCGCCGCCCTGGTCTCCCGGGCCGACGCCCTTCCCGCCGGCGTGAAGGAGGCTCCCTCCAACACCGCGGTGACCCAGGTCTACGAGCCGGGCTCGGTGTTCAAGCTGGTCACGTTCTCGGCCGCCCTGGCCGCCGGGGTGACGACCCCCAGCCAGGTGCTGCAGGTGCCGGCCGCCCTGCCCATGGGGACGTACACGTTCCACGACGCCGAGCAGCACGGCACCGAACGCCTCACCGCCGGTGACGTGCTGGCCCAGTCGTCCAACATCGGCACCATCGAGGTGGCACAAGCGTTGGGCAAGGACCGGCTCCTGGCCCAGATCGGCAATCTGGGCTTCGGCAAGCCCACCGGACTGGCCTTTCCGGGCGAGTCCCAGGGGCTGGTGCCAGGACCGGCCGCCTGGACCGGGACCTCGATCGGGTCGACGCCCATCGGCCAGGATGACGCCGTGACCGCCCAGCAGATCCTCGATGCCTACAACTCGGTGGCCAATGGGGGAGTGTTCGTGGCTCCGCGCCTGGTTCGTGCCACCGTCAGCTCGTCGGGCGGGGTGGCGGCGGCACCGGCGTCCCCGGCCCATCGGGTCATCGACCAGGCGACCGATGCCAAGCTGGTGTCGATGCTCGAGGGCGTGGTGGCCGCGGGGACCGGCACCAGCGCCGCCATCGATGGGTACACCGTGGCCGGCAAGACGGGAACGGCACAGATCCCCGATCCCAAGCAGCTGGGTTACATTCCCGGTGCCTACGTCGGTTCGTTCGCAGGATTCGCCCCGGCCCAGAACCCCGTGCTCTCGGCGGTAGTGGTCCTCGACCACCCCACCCCCATCTACGGTGGGGCGGTGGCTGCCCCGGTGTTCTCCACGATCATGGCCTACGCTCTGCACCACTACGGCATCCCCACGACCGCCGCAGCCACGGCGCTGGCCTCGAATGCGGCCATCGGCGCCACGGGCACGGTCTCGGTGCCATCCGGAGCAACCACGGAAGGCCCGTAGGTGGGCTCGGACCGGCGCCGCTCGACCCCTCCCCCCATTCGGAGCCCCTGGAACTCTCGCTCGTGCTGATGACCACACTGATCCACGACGTCGGCGTGGTCGGTGTGCGTGGAGACCCGGCATCCACGGAGGTGACTGCGGTCGAGTTCGACAGCCGCCAGGTGCGTGAGGGATCGCTCTTCTGTTGCGTCCCAGGAGCCCACACCGACGGCCACCGACACGCCGCCCAGGCGGTGGAGCGGGGTGCCACCGCACTGCTGTGCGATCACTTTCTGGACCTCGACGTGACCCAGGCCTGTGTGCCGCCGGGAATGGTGAGGCCGGCCATGGCCTCGGTGGCATCGGCGTTCTTCGGCCACCCCTCCCGGAACCTCACCATGGCGGGCGTCACCGGCACCAACGGCAAGACCACGGTGACCCACCTGATCCGATCGATCCTCAACGCCTCGGGCCGCCCCACCGGAGTGATCGGTACCTTGGACGGTGCCCGGACCACCCCGGAGGCACCGGTGCTGCAGGGCCTGTTGGCCGGGATGCGGGATGACGGTCGTCGGGCGGTGGCCATGGAGGTGTCGTCCCACGCGCTCAGCCAGCACCGGGTGGACGGCATCGTCTTCGATGTGGCCGCCTTCACCAATCTGAGCCGTGACCATCTCGACCACCACCGCACCATGGACGAGTACTTCGCCGCCAAGGCCCGGCTGTTCGAGCCGTCGAGAGCGCGGCTCGCCGTCATCAACGTCGACGACCGGTGGGGCCGGCGACTGGCCGACGAGCTGCCCGAGCACGGGGTGGTTCGAGTGCAGCGGTCGGCGGTGACCGAGGTGAGGCTCTCGATCGGGTCGACGGTGTTCACGTGGCGCGGGCGTGAGATCACCATTCCGCTGTCGGGAGCGTTCAACGTCGACAACGCCCTCTTGGCGGCCACGGTCGCCTCCTCGCTCGGTGTCGACGACGACCGGGTGGCGGCGGGCCTGGCCTCCGTCCCGCCCATACCCGGGCGCATGGAGGTGGTGCCTTCCGGCCTTCCGTTCGCGGCGGTGATCGACTATGCCCACACACCGGCCGGGCTCGACGGAGCGCTGTCGGCGGCCCGGGAGCTGGCCGGCCCGGCCCGGGTGATCTGTCTGTTCGGGTGTGGCGGCGATCGCGATCGGGGAAAGCGTCCGGAAATGGGGGCCGTGGCCGCCCGTCGCGCCGATACCGTGGTGTTGACCTCGGACAATCCGAGATCCGAAGACCCGCTGGTCATCATCGACCAGATCCGCTCGGGCGTAGGTGTGGCGATCGACCTGGTGGTCGAGCCGGACCGGGCGGAGGCCATCCGCCTGGCGGTCACCGGGGCCCGTCCCGGTGATGTGGTCGTGGTCGCCGGCAAGGGTCATGAGACCACCCAGGTCATCGGCGACCGGGAGCTGCCCTTCGACGACCGCGAGGAACTCGCACGCGCCCTCGCCGAGCGGTCCACGGACGAGGCAGGGGACGTCGACCGGTGATCTCCCTCATGACCTCGGGCGGCGTGGCGCTCTGGGTGGCCGTGCTGTCGACGCCGGTGCTCATCCGCTGGCTGGTCAAGAACAACATCGGCCAGCAGATCCGCGAAGACGGGCCCCAGGTGCACATCGCCAAGGCGGGGACGCCGACCATGGGCGGCATCGGCATCGTGGCCGCAGTGGTCATCGGCTATCTGACCGCCCATGCCAATCCCAAGGTGACGTTCTCACGTTCGGGGGCACTGATCATGCTGGCCGTCATCGGCGCGGCCCTGATCGGGTTCGCCGACGACTGGATCAAGGTACGCCACCGCCGGAGCCTGGGCTTGAACAAACGAGCCAAGTTCGGGGCGCAGATCGGCCTGGGAGTGGCCTTCTCCCTGCTCGCCGTGTACTGGGCCCACGTCGCCACCACACTGTCGTTCACCCGCTATGACTCGATCGGCCTCCACCTGGGCACCGCGGTTTGGGTGGTGTGGGCCACAGTGATCATCGCCGCCTCCGCCAACGCCGTGAACCTCACCGACGGCCTGGACGGCCTGGCGGCAGGGTCTGCGACCTTCTGCTTCGCCTGCCTGGCCATCATCGGCTACTGGCAGTACCGCCACTTCGCCATCTACCACGTGGGGGACGCCCTCGACCTGGCCCTGGCCGCGGTGTCCCTGGCCGGCGCCTGCCTCGGGTTCCTGTGGTGGAACGCCGCCCCGGCGAGGATCTTCATGGGGGACACCGGCTCGCTCTCGATCGGCTCAGGGTTGGCAGCCCTCAGCCTGCTGATGAACCTGGACCTGTTGCTGGTGGTGATCGGTGGCCTCTTCGTCATCGTGACCCTGTCCGTGGTGATCCAGGTGGTGAGCTTCAGGGTCTTCCATCGCCGGGTGTTCCTCATGGCCCCGATCCACCACCATTTCGAGCTGCTGGGCTGGCCGGAGACCACCGTGATCGTGCGCTTCTGGATCCTCGCCGGCCTGTTTGCCGCCCTGGGCCTCGGCATCTTCTACGGGGACTTCCTGTCGGTGGGCAATGTGGGATGACCGGGCCGTCGGACGAGGGGCGATTCTGGTTTGGGGGGCGGCCGCCCAGGTGGGATGCGGACCCTCATCACCTGGGCATTCGGCGAGGCTCCACCACCCGTCGGCCCGGGTGGACGAGGCTAGGCGGATGCGCGTGGCCAACCGGGAATCGGAAGACGCCATGACGACCTGGCCCGCGAGTCGAGGGGCGTGCCGTGGCTGATCGATACGCGGCCGCCCGCACGGTGACCCGAGGCCGTCATCCCACGAGCGCCGCTCCCAGGTCGCGACCGACCCCCACGTCCGCCCCCGACTCCGAGCGCCATCGGCCGGCCCGCGCCCGCCTGGCCAGCGCCACCACCTCGGGCCGGGCCGGTTGGGTGGCCCGGCTGCGGTCCGCTCGAGCCCTGTCCGTGCTGGTCGGGGTCCTGTGCGTCATCGGCCTGGTCATGGTGGGCTCGGCGTCGCCGGTCATCTCGCTCGGTCTGTACCGGTCGCCCTGGACCATCTTCATCCGCCAGGTGATGTGGATGGGAGTGGGAGCGGCCGCCCTGCTCATCTTCACCCGGGTGGACTACCGGAAATGGAGGGCCATCAGGGGCCCGCTGGTCGTGGTGACCATGGCGCTGTTGGTGATCGTGCTCGTGCCCCACTTCGGCGTCACCGCCGGTGGCTCGTCCCGGTGGATCGGGTTCGGCATGCTGCGGCTGCAGCCCTCCGAGTTGATGAAGCTGGCTCTGGCCGTATTCGCCGCCGACCTGTTGGCCCGACGGTCGGACCGCTCGACGGACGCCAAGATGATCATCGTCCCCGTCCTGTCGGTGCTGGGCGTCTCGGCGTTGCTCATCTTGAAGCAGCCGGACCTCGGCACCGCACTGGTGCTCAGCTGCATCGCCTTCGGCATCCTGTTCATGGGCGGGGTGCCGATGGGCCCCATCCTCAAGGTCCTCACCGCCTTCACCGCTCTGGCCGTGGTGTTGAGCCTGGCCGACCCCTACCGGCGTGACCGGATCCTGTCCTTCCTCAATCCCGGGGCCCATCAGTCAGGTTCGGGGTACCAGGTCTGGCAGTCGTTGATCGGGTTGGGCTCCGGGCACCTGTTCGGCCTCGGCCTCGGGGGCGGACGGCAGAAGTGGGGAATCCTGCCCAATGCCCACACCGACTTCATCTTCTCCGTGGTCGGGGAGGAGCTCGGCCTCCTCGGGGCCATCGTGGTCCTCGGCCTGTTCTTCGCCCTGGCCTGGTTCGGGTTGCGCACGGCCACCCGGGCGCCCGACCGCTTCGGGAGCCTGCTGGCCGTGGGCATCACCACCTGGATCACCAGCCAGGCGGTGATCAACATCGGTGCCGTGGTCGGGGTGCTCCCGGTGACCGGCATCCCCCTCCCCTTCATCTCGTTCGGAGGCTCGTCCCTGGTCATCACGATGGCGGCGGTGGGGATCCTGCTCAACATCGCCGCCCACGAGCGGTCGGCGCCCTTCGCCCTGCGTCGGCGGCGACCTCCGGCCCGGTGAGGGAGGAGCGATTCGCCCTGGTGGCGGGCGGGGGTACCGCCGGCCACCTCCAGCCCGCACTGGCCATCGCCGAGGCCCTGGTCTCGGCCGGGCACGGGAGGGACACCATCGAGTTCGTCGGCTCCGGTCGCGGCCAGGACCGGGTGGCCCTGGAGGGACGGGGGTTCCCTTTCACCCTCCTGCCCGGGCGCGGCATCGTCCGGAGCCTGCGTCCCGCGGATCTCTGGGCGAACCTGGGCGCCCTGGCCGGACTGGTCGTGAGTCTGCCGCGCGCCTTCGGGGTGGTGATGAGGGCCCGGCCGCGCGTGGTGGTGTCGGTGGGGGGGTATGCCAGCCTGTCGGCATCGCTGGCCGCCGTGGTCCTGGGTGTGCCATTGGTGCTGGTCAACGTCGACTCCGTGCCCGGGGCGGCCAACAAGCTGTTCGGGAGGTTCGCCCGGGCCAGCGCGGTGGGATGGGAGGGGAGCACGCTGCCCCGGAGCGTGGTGACGGGCACGCCGGTGAGGCCCGAGATCGCCGCCGTCGGGCGCACGCCCGCCGACCGCCGGGCGGCCCGGGCCTCGCTGGGACTCCCGGAGGAGCGCGCCACCGTGGCCGTGTTCGGCGGATCCCTCGGCGCCCGCACCATCAATCGGGCCGCCGCCGGCCTGGTCGATCGCTGGAAGGACCGGGAGGACAGGTCCGTGTACCACATCGTGGGCCGGCGGGACTGGGGGCAGTACGCCCCCTCGGCCACCTGCGCCGATGGCACCGGTAGACGACGGGGCACGGGGCTGGCGGTGTCCCGGGTCCCGTACGAGCAGCGGATGGAGGCGGTGTACGCCGCGGCGGACGTGGTGGTCTGCCGGGCCGGAGCCATGACCGTGGCCGAGCTGGCGGTAGCCGGAGTGCCCTCGGTCCTGGTCCCGCTGCCCGGTGCGCCCGGCGACCACCAGACGGCCAACGCCCGGGTGCTCGAGCGGGCCGGGGCGGCGATCCTCCTCGCCGATGCCGACTGCGACGCCGAGGCCCTGGACGTTACGCTCGATGGAATGCTCGTCGACCCCTCCGGGCTCGACGCCATGGGGCGCCGTGCCGCATCGTTGGGCCGACACGACGCCGCCGCGGCCGGGGCCCGCGTCGTCGAAGCCCAGGCCAGGCCGCGGCGGAGGGCGTCGCCGTGACGGCCCCAGCCGGTGCCATCACCCTCGGGGACCCCGCCCACCCCATCACGGTCCACATCGTGGGTATCGGCGGCGCCGGCATGAGCGCCATCGCCACCGCCCTCCAGTCCATGGGCCACACCGTGACCGGCAGCGACCTCAAGGCTTCCGGGGTGACCGACCGACTGCGCCAGGGGGGGATCCCCGTGGCCATCGGCCACGCGGGCGCCAATGTCGGATCCGCCGACGTGGTCGCGGTGTCCTCGGCCATCATCGGCGACAACCCTGAGATCGCCGAGGCCGGGCGCAGGCACATCACCGTGGTCGCCCGCTCGGAAATGTTGGCCGCCATCGCCTCGCTCCGGCGCTGCATCGCCGTCGCCGGCACCCACGGGAAGACCACTACGGCATCGATGCTGGCCCTCCTCATGGTGGAGGCCCGTCTGCGGCCATCGTTCCTCATCGGCGGTGAGGTCAACGAGATCGGCACCAACGCCGTGTGGGACGAGGGTGAGTGGTTGGTGGTCGAGGCCGACGAGAGTGATGGGACCTTCCTGGCCCTCGAGCCCGACATCGCCGTCGTTACCAATGTCGAGGTGGATCACCTCGATCACTACGGCTCTTTTGCCGCCGTCCGTTCGGCCTTCGAGGAGTTCGCCGCCAGCGCCCGCTCCCGCCGGGTGGTGGGTGGCGACGATTCCGAGGCGGCGCGGCTGGGTCGGGCCACGGGTGCCGAGGTGGTCGGTACCGGGCCGGAGTGCTCGTACCGGATGGTCGACCTCGAGCTGGCCCGCAGCTCCATCGCCTTCGGGCTGGTCGGCCCGGACGGGGTCGAGCTGGGTCGGCTGGCGGTTCCGGTGCCGGGCCTGCACAATGCTCAGAACGCCGCCGTGGCCACGGTGGCGGCCCTGGCCGCGGGGGTGCCCTTCGACTCCGCCGTCCGGGCCCTGGCCCGCTTCGCCGGGGTCGCCCGGCGGTTCGAGTTCCGGGGCGTCGTCAACGGGGTCACCTTCGTCGACGACTACGCGCACCTACCCACCGAGGTCCGCGCCGCGCTGGCGGCAGCGCGCAACGGCGACTGGCAGCGGATCATCGCCATCCTGCAGCCCCATCGGTACAGCCGCACGGCCGAGCTGTGGGAAGCCTTCGGCCCGGCCTTCGGCGACGCCGACGTGGCGGTGGTGACCGACGTCTACGGCGCCGGCGAGGCCCCGGTGCCCGGGGTGTCCGGCCAACTGGTGGCCGACGCCATCAGCCGTTCCTTCCCCGACATGCCGGTCCTCTACGCCGGCAGCCGTGCTGCCCTCCGCCGCACGGTGGGCGAGCTCCTCGAGCCGGGAGACCTGTGCTGCACGCTCGGTGCCGGAGACCTCACCTCCCTCCCCGATGAGCTGATGGCCGATCCGAGCTGGTGACGTGACCGCAAGCTCCGTGGCCAGTGACCTGGCCAGTCTTCGCCTCGCCCTGGGCGGCCAGGTCCTGCATGATCATCCCATCGGACCCCTCACCACCTATCGGGTGGGCGGATCCGCGGCCCTGTTCGCCCAGCCGATCGATGAGGAGGAACTGTTGGCGCTGGCCCGCGGGCTGGACGGCCTGGTCGTGCCGGTACTGGTCCTCGGCCGGGGGTCGAACCTCCTGGTGGCGGACGGGGGGTTCGAGGGCCTGGTCATCGCCCTCGGGAGCGGCTTCGACTCCCTGTCCATCGACGGCCACGAGGTGAAGGCGGGTGCCGCCCTCAGCCTCCCGGTCCTCGCCCGCAAGACCGTGGCGGCCGGGCTCCACGGCCTGGAGTGGGCCGTGGGGGTCCCCGGTTCCGTCGGGGGTGCCATCCGGATGAACGCCGGTGGCCACGGCTCGGACACGGCGAGCACGCTGGTCAGCGTGCGATGGGTGGATCTGACCTCAGGATCGGTGCACGAGGCGCCGGCCGAGCGCCTGGGTTTCGGGTATCGGCGGGCCGATCTCGCTCCCACCGACGTCGTCGTGGCCGGTGTCCACCGACTCGAGCCCGGATCTCCCGAGGCGGGCAAAGCCACCATCGACACCATCGTGCGGTGGCGTCGCGCCAACCAGCCCGGGGGGAGCAATGCCGGATCGGTGTTCACCAATCCCCCCGGCGATTCGGCCGGCCGGCTGATCGACGAGTGCGGGCTCAGGGGCTTCCGGATCGGAAGCGCTCAGGTCTCCACCAAGCATGCCAATTTCATCCAGGCCGATCCGGACGGCTCGGCCGACGATGTGGAGAGCCTCATCCGCCACGTGCAGGCGGCGGTGGAAGAGGCCACGGGCGTGGCCCTCCGCCCCGAGGTCCGCCTGATCGGGTTCCCCGATTCGGAGACGGTTGCCGGATGACCCCGACCGTGCGGTCGCCCACGGACGAACTGGCCCCGATCGATCCTCGGATCCGACAGCGCCGGGTGGCCGTCGAGCGCAGCCGGGGCCGGCGCCGCCTCTTGTGGATCCTCGGCGTGGTCGTCGCCTTGTGCCTGGTCACCGGGGTAGTGGCGCTCCTGCACACGCCGCTGTTCAGTGCTCAGGTGGTGACGGTCACCGGCGCCCATCCGCACACCAGCTCGGCCTCCATCGTGGCCGCCGCCGGCCTCGCCCACCACCCGCCGCTGATCAGCACGGACCCCGGGGCCACGGCGGCGCGGGTCGAGGCGCTGCCGTTCATCGCCACCGCCCAGGTCCGTCGCCACTGGCCGGACGGCATCCAGATCGCCGTCACCGAGCGGGTGCCTGCGGTGCAGATGGCCGGCCCCGGAGCCTCGTGGTCGACACTGGACGGCTACGGCCGGACCCTGCAGGTCCAGCCCGCCCGGCTGCCCGGCCTGGCGGTGTTCGCCGTGCATACCCCGGGCAGGGTGATTCCCCCCTCGGTGGTGGGAGGCTCCCTGCCCGCGTCGGCGTCGGCCGGGCTCACGGTGGCTCGCACCCTGCCGCCCGCGTTCTCCGCACAGGTGGTGTCGGTGACGGTCGCCGCGGACGCCAGCATCAGCATGGCCCTCAACTCGGGGATCACCGTCTTGCTCGGGACCGCCACCGATCTCCCCACCAAGTACGAGGACGTGGCTGCCATCCTGGCCCACGGCTCGTTGCATAGCACGTCGACCGTCGATGTCATGGTGCCCCAGTCCCCGGCGGTCAGCGGTTGAAGGCGGCGAACTGGGGCTTATCTGGCCCACCACCGTGTCCTCCGGCCGTCGACCGTGCTTGACCAGGTACTCCGCTGACCGTATCGTAAGCACCAACTCGCCGGTTGGAACGGTTTCAACCTTTGGTCGAGGGTAAGGGATTACATGACCGTTCCGGCGCAGAATAACTATTTCGCCGTAATAAAAGTGGTGGGAGTGGGGGGCGGCGGTGTCAACGCCGTCAACCGCATGATCGAGGCGGGGCTACGGGGCGTCGAGTTCATCGCCACCAACACCGACGCCCAGGCCCTCCTCATGAGCGATGCCGATCTCAAGCTCGATATCGGGCGCCAACTGACCCGGGGTCTGGGCGCGGGGAGTGATCCCGAGGTCGGTCGCCTGGCCGCCGAGGAACACCGTTCGGAGATCGAGGAGGCGCTGAAGGGCGCAGACATGGTCTTCATCACCGCCGGCAAGGGCGGCGGCACCGGCACCGGTGCGGCTCCGGTGGTGGCCGAGATCGCCAAGGAACTGGGTGCACTGACCATCGGCGTGGTCACCCGCCCCTTCACCTTCGAGGGCCGACGTCGATCGGTGCAGGCCGAATCGGGAATCCAGAACCTCAAGGAGAAGGTCGACACCCTGATCATCATCCCCAATGACCGGTTGCTGACCGTCTCCAACGAGAAGACGTCCATGGTCAACGCCTTCAAGATGGCCGACGAGGTCCTGATGCAGGGTGTCCAGGGCATCACCAGCCTGATCACGGTGCCCGGCCTGATCAACACCGACTTCGCCGACGTGAAGATGATCATGACCAACGCCGGCACCGCCATCATGGGGATCGGGTCGGCCACCGGCGAGGGGCGATCGGTCAACGCCGCCCGGGCCGCCATCACCAGCCCCCTGCTGGAGGCGTCCATCGAGGGGGCTCGAGGCATCCTGCTCAACATCGCCGGCGGGCCCGACCTCGGGTTGTTCGAGGTCAACGAGGCCGCCGAGATCATCCACGGCGTGGCCCACCCGGACGCCAACATCATCTTCGGCAGCGTCATCGACGAGAGCATGGGCGAGGAGGTCAGGGTCACCGTGATCGCCGCCGGATTCGAGCGTTGGGAGGCCCAGCCGCAGGGGCGACCGGGCCATACCGAGTCCGCCGGCCGCGACGAGACCCGGAGCCGGGTGCTGGGCGCCGAGGCGGCCCACGAGGACATCTTCGCTGCGCCCGCTGACGACGACATCGACCTGGGCGACGACGACTTCGACGTGCCCTCGTTCCTTCGCTGAACCGGAGCCTTCCCCCCGTCCTCATCGTCGGGACCGTTCGTGCCGCCTGGAGCGACGCCACGTGGGGTGACCTTCGGCCCTCGGCGGACGAGGCCTATCCCGGCGCCCGGCTCGAGGAGTGGACTGCTCACGTCTCCCGACGGGCGGAGGGGCGGACACCGGTTCGCCAGGTCCAGTGGATGGATCAGGTCCACGGGTCCATCGTGCTCGTCTCGGCAGCCGGTGGCCCCCGACGGCCGCTCCCATCAGAGGGCCGGGAAGTGGAGGCGGTCCAGGCCGGATCGTGCGACGGCCTGGTGTCTGCGGACCCGTCGCTAGCCCTCTCGGTACTGACGGCTGACTGCGCCTCGATCGCCCTGGGCAGCCCGGAGGGGGTGTTCGGCGCCGTCCACGCCGGATGGCGCGGACTGGCGGGAGGCGTCGTGGAGGCGGCGGTGGCGGCCATGCGGGCTACGGGTGCCACCGGGGTGGTCGGTGCGCTGGGCCCGTGCATCCACGCCGGCTGCTACGACTTCTCCGAGGGCGACCTCGGCGACCTGGCCGGCGCCTACGGCCAGGGTGTGGTCGGAACCACCACCGCCGGCCGGCCCGCGCTCGACCTCCGGGCGACCGTGTCGGCGGCGCTGGTCGCCGGCGGGGCAAGGGAGACGGCGGGGATCGACGCCTGCACCGCCTGCGCCGGGGGCTACTTCTCCCATCGGGCACGCCGGGACACCGGGCGACAGGCCATGATCGTCTGGTCCGATGGTGGCGCCGAAGCGTGACGGAGGCCCGGTTCGACCTCGGGGCGTTCAACCGGCGGCTGGAGGAGGTCCGTGTCCGCATCGCCTCGGCCCGCGGCGATGCGACGTCCATCCGGGTCGTGGCCGTGACCAAGGGATTCGGCCCGGAGGCGGTCGAGGCGGCCCTCGACGCCGGCTTGACGGAGATCGGCGAGAACTATGCGGATGACCTGGTGGCCAAATCCCTCGCCGTGGGCGACGGGTCGGGGGCGGTGTGGCACTTCCTCGGTGCCGTGCAGCGGAACAAGGTGGGCCGCCTGGCCCCGGTGGTGACCTGGTGGCAGGGCGTGGGCCGGGTCGAGGAAGGCCGCGCCATCGCCAAGCGGTCACCGGACGCCAAGGTGCTGGTCCAGGTGGACGTGGCCGGCCTCCCGGGTCGGGGGGGATGCCAGCCTGACGGGGTGGGGGAGCTGGTGGCGGCGTTGCGGGACGAGCCCCTCGAGGTGGCGGGGCTCATGGCCGTGGGCCCTCCCGGTCCTCCCGCAGGCGCCCGGTCCGGATTCGCCCTCGTGTCTTCCCTGGCCGACTCCCTGGACCTGCCCGTGCGGTCGATGGGGATGTCCGACGACCTGGAGGTAGCGCTGTCGGAGGGCTCGACCATGCTTCGGTTGGGACGTGCCCTGTTCGGGGACCGGGCCCCCAGGCGGGCAGGACGCCCTGCCGCCCGGTACCGCCCGGGCCAGGAGTCCTGAACCCGCATCGTCGCGGCCCAACTCGCCGGTGTCGGAGCAGGTCCGGCTGTCCACCTGGTCGCGGAGCCACGCACTACGCTGTGAACAGGAGGAAACGATGCCTGCTTCGTTCATGAAAAAGACGATGGCCTATCTGGGTCTCGTCGATGACGACTACGACGACTACGAGGACTACGAGTCGCGGTCGCCGGCCCCGGTCGGCCGGGTGGGCCAGCGGTCGGCGGCCCCACTCGACGACGTCGATGAGCCCGTCGCATCGGTTGCCAACCCACGGATCCGCACCCTCACCCGTGACGAGACCGCCGGCACGGCGGTGGCCGCGTCGCCGCCCCCGCTGGGGGGCAGGACGACCGTCTCGTCATCGGTCCGGCCCATCTCCCAGGAGACGCCCGGCGCCCGGGTGCACATCGTCGCTCCCGGGCGGTTCGCCGACGCCCAGGAGATCGCCAATCGGCTGATGAACAACCAGCCCGTCATCGTCAACATGCAGAGCGCCGATCGCGATCTGCAGCGACGGATGATCGACTTCTGCAGCGGGGTGACCTATGCGCTGTCCGGAGGCATGGAGCGGGTTGCCGACGAGGTGTTCCTGCTCACTCCCTCCAACGTGAAGGTGTCCGACGAAGAGCGGCAGCGCCTGGCCGATCGCGGATTGGTCAATCCCTGAGCGAGGGCACGCTCGTCGCCACCTGACCAGAAGGGGAATGAGGCGCCATGTTCGGAATCATCGTCACCCTCCTGGACCTGTTCCTGCTGGTCTTGTTCGCCTACTCGATCCTGAGCTGGTTCACGGCATCCGGCCGGCTGGCCTACGACTCCCCGGTCCGCAAGGTGCAGAACGTCCTGTCCGCCATCTGCGAACCGGTGCTCCGGCCCATTCGACGGATCATCCCCCCGGTGCAGGTGGGTGGGGTCGGCCTCGACCTCTCGGTGATGGTCGTCTTCCTGATCGTCCTCGTGGTCCTGATCCCGCTCTTCTCATCGTGAATCCCCAGCCCTCGGGGCAGGTGACGGCCTGACGGAGGAGCGCGGCGGAGTTCCCCGGAATTCCTGAGTGTGATCCACGGAAACGCTGGGTTCCGCCGCTAGCATGGAGCGCATGGACGCTTCGCAATCTGCTCTCGATTCGCTCCGCACCGTCGAGTTCCGTGAGACCCTCAAGGGGTATCACCGAGACGACGTCGACGAGTACCTCGAAAAGGCCGCGGTCGAGGCCGAGGGGCTGCAGGAGCAGCTCCGACAGAGCGGGGAGCGTCTCCGCCAGGCCGCGGAGCGCATCTCCCACCTCGAATCGACGCTCGAGCAACAGCCTGCCCAGCAAAGCTCCGAAGCCGTGGTGGGCGACGACACGCTGCAGCGAACGCTGCTGCTGGCCCAGAAGTTCGTCGACGAGACGAAGGCCGATTCCGAGGCCCAGGCCACCAGGCTGATCGCCGAGGCCGACGCCAAGGCGCGGTTGCTGACCGAACAGGCCACGGCCAAGGCGACCCAGATCGCCGCAGAGTCGGAGCAGCGCCTGCGGGAGGAGATCGGCCGCCTCGAAGAGACGCGGGGCAGACTCTCGCACGAGGTCGAGACCATGTCGCGTCACCTGGAGGGTGAGCGCAACCGGCTCCGCACGGCGTTGGGTGACATCCTGCGGTGGGTCGACCAGAATGTGCAGCCGAACCCCACCCACGACGGCCCCCCGCCGGCTGCGGAGGCCAAAGAGACCACGGTCCACACCCCGGGCCCCACTTCGCCCCACGCCACCGTCATCCAGGGAGGCAACCGCCCGGCCGCCGGGCCTTCGCAGGGCGCACCGGCCGCCGGCGGCACGGGTACCGGTCCGAGCGGCGAGGAAGCCGACATGCGACCCACCGGAGCGGTTGCTCCGACCACCACCAGCGCCAACGCCCCCCTTCCGCTGTAGGGCGGCGCCTGGTCGCGCCCCCCCGGTTGCCAAGCGGGGCGCAAGGCCCGGGTCGGAGACGTGCACCGGATTCCCGCGGCCCTGCTCTCACCACCGCCGGGCCGCACCTGCTCGAAGGTCGGGGCCGCGACGGTATGGTCCCTGGGACAAGTTCCCACCGTCGGATTGCCGCATCGGGCTGGGCACGGTATCGTCACCCGCCCGTCGGATGTCGGGGGCGGTCCTTGCCCCAGCGCCCGTGATCGGTCGCGACCACGTCGTGGGCCGAGCCTTGAGGAGGTCGAAGTGACGGCAGCGAAGAAGGCGGGAGCACGTCCGCCAAAGAGAGCCGCCCCGGCCCGGACCGCCTCGTCGGGCGCCAAGGCAGCATCCCGTCCTCCGAAGAAGTCAGCACCGAAGAAGCTCGCCGCGTCCGCCAAGAAGTCCGTGCCGGCTTCCAGCAAGACGGCGCCGAAGCGGGCCGTGTCCAAGGACAAGAAGGCCGCATCGGGGTCGAAGCGGGCCGCGCCGGGGGCCAAGCCGGCCACGCTGGCCTCGAAGGGGGCCGCACCGGCGGGCAAGAAGTCCGTCACCACGGGCAAGAAGGCCGTGCCGGCGGGCAGGAAGGCCGGACCGTCGGCGGCGACGTCGGCACCGAAGAAGGCGGCTCCGGAGGCCAAGAAGGCGACAGGCGCCGCCACCAAGTCCGCGCCGGTCACGGCCAAGGCGCCGGCTGCGAAGAAGGTCGCTCCGGCACCCAAGCGACCCACCGTGGGACCGTACGCCAAGGAGCCAAAATTCCTCGAGGAACAAGGGGCGCTGTTGGCCGAGGAGCGCTCCATCTACAAGGGCCAGGCCGTCGACCTGCGAGCCGAGGCCGACTCGTTGGCACTGGAGCGCGAGCCCGGTGACGTCCAGTTCGACGAGGAGTCGGGTGAGGGCGGAACGGTCACGGTGGACCGTGAGCGGAACCTGGCGCTGTCGGCGCAGGCCGCGGCGGCGGTCGAGGAGATCGATGATGCCCTCCGAAAGATCGAGCGGAAGGCCTACGGGAGTTGTGAGCGGTGCTACCAGCCGATCCCCAAAGCCCGGCTTCGAGCCCTCCCGTTCGCCCGGTTGTGCGTCGCATGCAAGAGCGGCGGCCTGTCACGGCGCTGACCGACGACGCGCCGGTGGCCGCGGACCACCCGGGACCGTCGTCCGGTGTCCGCCGGCTGGTGGTCGCCCTGTCGGTGACCGGGGCGGTGGTCCTGGCCGACCAGCTCACCAAGTGGTGGGCCGTGACCCGTCTGGCCAGCGGCCCCGTCCATCTGATCGGCACCCTCGACTTCGAGCTGTCACGCAACACGGGTTCGGCCTTCAGCCTGCTTCAGGGGAAGGGGTTCCTCCTCATCGCGGTGGCCACCCTGGCCGCGGTCGGGCTCGTCGCCATGGTGCGACGGGCATCATCGGCCGGTCAGGCCGCCGCCCTCGGTCTCATCCTGGGAGGGGCGCTGGGCAATCTCATCGACCGTCTCTTCCGCGGCGACCACGGCGCCGTGGTCGACTTCGTCGCCCTGCACTTCTGGCCGACCTTCAATGTGGCCGATGCCTCGATCGTCGTGGGTAGCGCCCTGTTGTTGGTCTCGCTCATCCGCGGGCCCGGTCAGCCGTGAACATCCTCACCGTGGTAGTCCCGGCGTCCCTCGACGGGGTCCGGGTCGACAAGGCGGTGGCGCTCATGGCCGACATCTCCCGATCGTCGGTCAATACCCTGGTGGAGGAAGGCCGGGTGCAGATCGACGGTGCCACCATCCACAGCCGGCGCACCGTGCTCCGCCTGGGCCAGGAGCTGCGGGTGGATCGCCACCCCGAGGCGCGGCGGCAACTGCCCGAGGCAGACCCGGCCGTGTCCTTCGAGCTGGTCCATGCCGACCCGGACGTGATCGTGGTGGACAAGCCCGCCGGGCTGGTGGTCCACCCGGGGGCAGGCCACCGGACGGGCACGCTGGTGCACGGGCTCCTGGCGCGGTTCCCCGAGCTCCGCTCGGTGGCCGACGAGGTGGGCGCCGACCCCGACCGACCGGGCATCGTGCACCGGCTCGACCGGGGCACGTCCGGCCTCATGGTGGTGGCCCGCACACCCGACTCGTACCGTTCGCTCGTGCAGCAGCTGGGGGAGCGACGCGTGTCCCGCCGCTACCGGGTGCTGGTCCTCGGCGCCGTGGAGGGCGAGTCCGGGATGGTCGACGCGCCGGTGGGGCGATCGGTCGGCTCACCGACCCGGATGGCCGTGTCCCGAACGGGCAAGGAGGCGAGGACCCGCTACCGCGTCGAGCAGCGGTTCGCCCGGCCGGCCCCGAGCACCCTGCTCACGGCCGAGCTCGAGACGGGCCGGACCCATCAGATTCGAGTCCACCTGGCGGCCATCGGCCATCCGGTGGCGGGCGACGAGGTCTACAGCCAGGGCCGCGCTCTGCCCGGCGCCCTCATCTCGCGCCCGTTCCTCCACGCCTACTCGCTGGCCTTCGAGCACCCACGGACCGGGCGCCGGGTCTCGTGGGAGTCATCGCTCCCCGAAGACCTTCGTGTCCAGTTGGACGGCCTCTCCAGCTAAGGGTCCACCATAGGTTAATCCGCGCGATGTAGACTCTGCGTGTGGAAGCA
>JADMIJ010000324.1 GCA_015478655.1 Acidimicrobiales bacterium
GTCCCGGAGACGAGCGCCACCAAATGCTGTCCGGGCGCCGTTCGGTGGTGGAGCGGTCGGTGGCCTCGGTGGCCGAGCAGACAGCCGGTCTCAGCATCCGTCGGGGGGTGACGGTGACTGGCCTGGTGGCCGGCCCGGAGGCGGTCCCTGGGATACCGCATGTGACGGGGCTCCGCACCGCCGGCGGCGGCGGGGTGACCGCCGATCTGGTTGTCGACTGCAGCGGCCGGCGCTCGGGGCTGCCCGGCTGGCTGGACGCGCTGGGAGGTCGACCGCCAGAGGAACAGCTCGAAGACAGCGGGTTCATCTACCTGGCTCGCCACTTTCGATCGCCCCACGGGCAGATGCCGCTGTCCCTGGGGGGTGCCCTCCAGCCCTACGGTTCTCTCTCAGTCCTCACCCTGCCGGCCGACAACGGCACCTGGTCGGTCACCCTCATCGCCCGATCCGGGGATCGGGCCCTCCTCGGGCTCAAAGATCCCGATCGGTGGGAGAGCGTCGTCCGGTCACTTCCCACCGCAGCTCACTGGCTCGAGGGCGACCGGATCGAAGAGCGGGTCGTCACCATGTCGAAGATCGAGGATCGCCACCGCGATCTGTGCCCCGGCGGACTACCGGTGGCCACCGGGGTGGTGGCCGTCGCCGATGCCTGGGGTTGTACCAATCCGTCGGTGGGTCGGGGAGCGTCGATCGGGATGCTCCACGCCCAGGCCCTCCGGGACACGCTCCGCCACGTGGGGACCGATCGACCGGCCGAGCTTTCCGAGACCTTCGCCTCGGCCACCGCGTCCACCGTGGAACCCTGGTACCAGGGCACGCTGGCCTTCGATCGGCACCGCTTGGCCGAGATGACCGCCATCGCCGAGGGCACCACCTACGACCCGGGTGATCCCGCCTACGAGCTGACCCAGGCCCTCATGGCCGCCAGCACCAAGGACCCCGACGTCTTCCGAGCCTTCATGGACATCATCGGAGTCCTCGAATTGCCCGACGTCGTCTTCGCCCGTCCGGGGGTGCTCGACAAGGTCATCGAGCACGGAGCCGACTGGCGCGACGAGCCGGAGCTCGGACCGAACCGGGATGAGCTGGTCGCC
>JADMIJ010000325.1 GCA_015478655.1 Acidimicrobiales bacterium
TCTCCTCGCGGCCCCGCCGCCGGCCCAGCCGCCACGCCACGTCCTCCAGGTGGAGGGTGGCCGGGGAGAGCTGGTCGACCAGCGCGGCCACCCGCTCGGCGTTGTGGGTCCCCTTAGGCTTGCTCAGCTCCCAGGCAAGCTTCGACCTGATCCCGAGCAGGGCGTCGGTGGCCTGGACCAGATCGAAGCTGCAGACCTCGTGCTCGATCGTCGGGTGCAACATGGTGGCCTCCTGATATAGATAGCTCCTGTCAGTGCTCATGATACTGTGACTTGCATGACAGACACAAGCCGTCTCCAGTCAGCTATCCCGGTGAGCATTCATCGGGCCATGCGCATCGCCGCGGCCACGCGGGGTCTAACCCTGAACGAGCTGACCGTCCAGTCGCTCCTACTCTGGCTGGAGACCTTCCACCCGGCCCTCCTGGAGGATGTCGACATCAGCCTGCGGGAGTCGTTCCCTGCCCGTCCCGTTCATCAGGAGAGTTAGTCCTCGCTGCCTCCGCCCGCTCCTCGTCGGGGCGGGTGTCGACACGTGCCGGGGCCGGGCGGGCCTTCGGGGCGGTCGGCAGGTCGACGCCCCGTGGCTTCAGAAGCTCGTCCACGTCGACCACCCCCGGGATGCCGTCGACCATCTCGTGACCGGACTGCCATAGCATGCAGTCCTGAGTCGGCTCGGCGCCCGTCCAGTCCGCGTACCAGAGGTGCGGGATAGGGACGTTTGCCGCGTGGAACCTCGCCACCCATGCGGCCCCGCCATAGAGCCCGCACAGCGGGCGGGCCTCGGTGACGGCGTCGTAGGCCGCCGTGAACAGTGGGGCGATCGCCCAGTCAGCGAGCCCGTCCAGCTCCCAGTCGAGCCACACCCCGAGGTCGAGCACCTGGCCCACGAGGGCGGAGACGACGTGCTCGCCCTGGGCTTTGCCGTCGTCCCCGGGTGTGACGAAGTGGTAGGCCCCGACGAGCAGCCCGGCGGCCCGGGCCTCGTCCAGGTCACGAGCAAGCCAGGGGTTCACGTACCCCACGCCCTGGGTCGCCTTCACCAGGGCAAAGGTCATTCCGTCGCCCGCTACCGCCTCCCAGTCGATCGC
>JADMIJ010000326.1 GCA_015478655.1 Acidimicrobiales bacterium
CCGCTCCTGCTTGCTATGGACCCGGCATCCGGGCGCTCGCCGCCTACCTGGCCGTCCACCAACATCTGCCGATGGACCGGATGGCCCAGCTGTTCAGCGACGTGCTCTCTGCACCGGTCTCGGTCGGGGCCCTGGCCCAGATGGTCACCGAGGCAGCGGAGGCCACCACCTCCTTCACCGACGCCACCCGGTTGCTCCTCCAAGAAGCCGACATCGTCCAATTCGACGAGACCGGGGGCCGGGCGGCCGGGCGGCTTCACTGGGTGCACTCGGCCTCCACCAGCCTGCTCACCCTGATCGACTGTCATCAGAAGCGTGGACGCGCGGCCATGGACGACCTCGGGGTCATCGGGGCCATGACGGGCGTCGCCATCCACGACGGCTGGAGGCCCTACCGCCACTACGACGTCGACCACGCACTCTGCAACGCCCACCACTTGCGAGAGCTCAATGCCGTCGGCATCGGGTGGGATCAGGGGTGGGCCAATGACCTGGCCTCTCTCCTCGTCGAGGCGAAGCGCAACGTCGAAGCGGCCACAGCACGAGGCGCTGACCATCTCGATCCCGCAGTGCTGCACTCCATCCGCGTCCGCTACGGACGCCTGGTGGCCAAGGGCTTCGCCGCCAACCCGGCACCCGAAGCTGGGAAGAGGTCGGGCTACGAGAAGAAGGCCTTCAATCTCCTCGTGCGTCTCGATGGACAACGAGCCGACGTACTGAGATTCACCGTCAACTTCCGGGTCCCCTTCGACAACAACCAGGCCGAGCGAGACATTCGCATGGTGAAACTCCAGCAGAAGATCTCAGGATCCTGGCGCACACTCGAAGGTGCGAGGAACTTCTGCGCCATCCGCAGCTACGTCTCGACCCTCCGCAAGCAGGATCACGATGTGCTCACTGGACTACGCCGGCTATTCGACGGTCAGGCCTGGCTTCCCGCTCCCACCTGAACAGTTACGTCGATTCTTACGAGCACCACGCTGACGAGGTGGTGGCGCCACGACGGCTACCTCGAAGGGATTGATTCTCCGGGCGCCTGAGGGCTGCTGCTGGGGCGCTGTGGGCCGCTCACGGGAAGGCCTGGGG
>JADMIJ010000327.1 GCA_015478655.1 Acidimicrobiales bacterium
GGCCGCAGGCACGCTGTCCTTCGTCCCTGACGACGAGGACATCCACACCGCCGTCGAGCGGCGGGCGACCGAGCTGGCCGGCTACGTGGGCGCCAAGCTGCACACCGGCCGGAGCCGGAACGACCAGGTCGCCACCGACCTGCGGCTTTAGACCAAGCGGGCCCTCCGTCAGGTGGCCACCGGGGTCATTGCTCTCCAGGAGGTCCTGTTGGCCCGGGCCAAGGAGGCAGGCGATACCTACCTGCCCGGCTACACCCACCTCCAGCGGGCCCAGCCCGTGCTGTTGTCCCATCACCTGCTGGCCCACGGGTGGGCATTGGCCCGGGACGTGGACCGGTTGCTGGCCACCATCGACCGGCTGGACGTGTCCCCTTTGGGTGCTGGGGCCCTCGCAGGATCACCCCTTCCCCTGGACCCCGATGGCGTGGCTGAGGAGCTCGGCTTCGCCGGGAGGTTCGAGAACTCGCTCGATGCCGTCTCCGATCGGGATTTCGTGGCCGAGGCCCTGTTCGATGTGGCCTTGCTCGGGATCCACCTTTCACGCATGGGGGAGGAGCTGGTCCTGTGGTCCACCGAGGAGTTCGGCTTTGCCGTCCTCGACGACGCCTACGCCACTGGCAGCTCCATGCTGCCGCAGAAGAAGAACCCGGATGTGGCCGAGCTGGCCCGGGGCAAGACGGGTCGGCTGGTCGGCAACCTGACCGGCTTGTTGGTCACGCTCAAAGGCCTGCCCCTCTCCTACAACCGCGACCTGCAAGAGGACAAGGAACCTCTGTTCGACTCGGTGGAGCAGTCCCAGCTGGCCCTGTCGGCCTTGGGCGGCCTGCTGGCCACCGTGACGTTCGACGGGGGGAGGATGCAGGCCGCCGCCGACGGGCCCGCCGCCGCCGCCGTCGACCTGGCCGAGTGGCTGGTGGAGCAGGGAACGCCCTTCCGTCAGGCCCACGCCATCGTCGGAGGCCTGGTTCGGGATTCGCTGGAGCGCCATGTGCCTCTGGCCGAGCTGGTCGAGGCCCACCCGGCCTTGGGGGGCGAGGCAGTGGCCCTCCTCGAGCCCGGCGTGGCCGTCACCCGCCGGACCACACC
>JADMIJ010000139.1 GCA_015478655.1 Acidimicrobiales bacterium
GACGATGTCATCCGGGACCCCCGAAAATGCCTACGAACTCAGTAATGCCGGTCAGTCCATAGTCGTCAATCGGCGGCAGCGGCTGGTACAGCGGTTGGGCCTGGTCCATTGTCATCAGAAGGTGCGACGGCCCTGGTGCAGTCGCAGGTGCATCTCAGGAGGCCGTGAGGAGTAGGCCAAGGGAAATGCCGTAGATGAGATGGGCGGCCACCGCCACGATCGGGGTCTGAACGCCATAGTTGAGGCCAAGCAGTCCGGGAGGTTCGAGCACCGCGGTGGAAGCGGGCCCGGCACGAGTTGAGGCAATGCGGGGATGGACGCCACTCAAGAGTGGGACGAGGACGGTCAGGGCCACGGCAGCTTGGAGCAGGCCGAGCAAGGCACCCAGCCACCACGTGGCCATATCGAGCAATGCGAAGGCAGCGGCATAGCCGAGGGCAAACACCTCCCCGACACCGAGATGAATGAAGAATCCGGCAACCCGGGCCCTGTCGGGGTTCTCAGTGACCAGAGTGCCAAGCAGCAGGGGTAGATCGAGTCGAGTTAGACCGGCCATCTGGGCTGCGATCATGACCGAGGTCAATGCGGTCGTCGCCACCAGCCCGAACAGTGCCCATCCGGCCCAATCCATCTCAACCGGTTTCCAACCGTCGTGCTTTCGAATCGAGGGCATTGAGCACCTCGACGAAGGATTCATGGAAGCTGGCCACACCCAACTCCTCCAACGTTTTCCCCACGTCGGCCATGTCGATACCGATAGCACCGAGCCCACCAATCACCTCACCCGCCTCATCGACTCCGCTGTCGATGGTGCGGGCGAGTGTGCCGTGGTCCTCGAAGGCGGCGATGGTCGACTCGGGCAGTGTGTTCACAGTGTCGGGACCGATAAGACTGTCCACGTACAACGTGTCCGGATACGAGGCGCTCTTCGTTGACGTCGAAGCCCACAGCGGCCGCTGGGCGTGAGCTCCGAGGTCCGACAGCCGCTCCCAGCGCGGACCGCTGAATCGGCTGGTGAACAAATGGTAGGCGAGCTTGGCCTGGGCGATGGCGGCACGACCCGACAGGAGCCGGGACTCCTCCGTATCAATGGCATTGAGGCGTCGATCGACTTCAGTGTCAACCCGGCTGACGAAGAAGGATGCGACGCTGTGCACCTGAGCTGGGTCGCCGCCCCGGGCTACGAACGCTTCGAGACCCGAGAGGTACGCCTCGATCACCTCGGCATAACGGGACAGCGAGAAAATGAGCGTGACGTTGATACTTCGTCCCTGGGCGGTCATGTCCCTGATCGCTGGGACGCCTTCGGCGGTGGCAGGGATCTTCACGAACAAGTTGGGTTGTGCGATCCGCTGGTGCAGGTTGCGTGCGGCGGCGATGGTGGCGCCGGTGTCGTTGGCCAACTCTGGCGCCACCTCTATTGACACAAGGCCGTCAATCCCCCCACTGTCGTCGAAGATCGGTCGCAGCACCCCAAGGGCTTCGATGGTGTCGTCGACGGCGAGTTCCCAATAGGCTTCCCGCACTGAACTTCCGGTCGCGATCAGGGATCGGAACTGGTCGTCATAGGCGGCCGAACCCTCGATCGCCCTGGCGAAGATGGTCGGGTTGGCGGTGACGCCACGGATACCTCCGGCGACCATGCGGGCCAGCGTTCCGTCGCGGAGGTAGGGGCGGGTCAGGTTGTCGAGCCATGGGCTTTGACCAAGTTCTTGGTGGAGGCGCTGGAGTTTCGTCACGGCTATTTCTCTTTGCTCACGGATTCGCTCGGGCCGCCCAGGCTGGCCAGGTCGACGTCAGGGTCAGCCAAGCGGACGGGGTCGACGGGACGCCTCGCGCCCACGAGATCTGCGATGGGTCCCGCTACGTCCCAGACGTTGAGGTTCATCCCGGCGACAGGAACGCCGCCATCGAGCCAGAACACCACGACTTCGCCGCTGGCCCGGTCGCCCCGGTACACAATCTGATCCCAGCGCGCCGCGAAGCCGTTGTATTCCATGCCGAGGTCGTACTGATCGGAGAAGAAGTAGGGAATCTTCTCGTAGGTGACGCCTTGACCGAGCATGTTCTTGGCCGCCACCGGTCCTTGGTTGAGCGCGGCCGACCAGTGTTCGAGGCGTATCCGGCAACCGAAGACGGGGTGGTAGGCGTTGGCGACGTCTCCCGCGGCCCAGATACCTGACGCGCTTGTGGCCAGGTGCTCATCCACGACGATGCCGTTGTCGAGCTGAAGCCGGCCAACTCTGGCGAGTTCGGTGCTCGGCTCGACACCGATGCCAACCACAAAGACATCTCCGCTGACGACGCTACCGTCGGTCAACTCGACCGCCTCGGCCGCCGTCGAGCCGCGGAAGGCCTGGACCCCACTGCCCATGTGGAGCTCGACTCCTCGGTCAGCGTGCAGGTCGCGGAATATCGCACCCACCTCTGTCCCGAGCACGCGTTCGAGAGGAACCTGGCCCGATTCGACGAGAGCGACTTCCTTGCCCAGTTGGCGGGCGGATGCCGCGACCTCGGACCCAATCCAGCCCGCGCCCACGACCACGAGCCGTTCCGCCGGAGCCAGCGCCTCTTTCAGGGAGTCACAGCTCGAAAGGCTCCGTAGGTAGTGGACCCCATCCAGCTCGGCCCCGGGGACACCGATGTGCCTCGGAGTGGCTCCCGTGGTCAAGAGGAGTTGGTCGTAGTCCAAGGATCCTCCCGAGTCGAGGTCCACCTTCTTGACCGCCGGGTTGATCGACGTGGCCATGGTCGAGGTGATCAGCTCGATTCCGTGGTCCTCGTAGAAGCCTTCAGGATGTACCGCTGCCTTCTCGAAATCAACCTCACCGCGTAGGTAGGCCTTCGAGAGAGGCGGCCGCTCATAGGGTCGAACGGTCTCCGCCCCGACGAGCACCACCCGACCGTCGAACCCCTCCGTTCGGAGCGTTTCGGCTGCCTTGGCCCCTGCCAGGCTGGCCCCGACGATCACGAATGTCTGTTGAGTGCTCATCTCTTGTCTCCTCGTGCTCCTATGGATCGCGGCGAATGGGCGACCCGTCGGAGTCCTGAAGGAAAGGACGGGCCTGGTGAAAAACCTTCATATCGGGGCCCGGCCCTCTATCGCTGCGGAGCAGCGAGAGTGAAGAACTCCTGGCGGGAGCGACCGTCGTGGCGGAGTGAGCCGCGCACGGCCAAGGTCAGCGTGCGCGCTCCGTCAGCCTGCACACCTCTGGGCGACATGCACTGATGGTCGGCTTCGATGACGACACCGACCCCCTTCGGTTGCAGGTGTTCATCGAGCCAGTCAGCTATCTGCATGGTGAGGCGCTCCTGCGTTTGAAGATCAGCGGCAAAATGCCTCACGACCCAGGCGAATTTGGACAGTCCGAGAATGCGATCCGCTGGTAGGTAGCCGACGTGAGCCACGCCCGTGAACGGGAGCAGATGGTGTTCGCACAGGGAGCGAAAGGTGATCTCCCGCACAAGTACGAGCTCGTCGTAGTGCTCGTCGTTGGGGAACGTCGTCAGCTCGAACGAGGCGGGTGTCAATACCTCGGCAAGGGCGTAGGCAACTCGTCGGGGAGTGTCGGCCAGGTGCTCAGAGTCGATGTCGCGGCCAAAGGAACGCAGCAGATCACGGACGGCCCGCTCGGCCGCGTCGAGATCGATGACGCCGTCGCTGTCTACGGCGCGAAAGGCTCCGTGATCGAGGTGGTTGGCAACGGGATGGGTCTGATCCCGAGAGGAGAGCGCGGTGACCACCTCAGCTCTTGCCGTTCGGTTGCAGTTGCGCGCGGTGGATGCCGACAGCCAGGCGACCGAGCGCCAGAGCACCGACGAGAAGGCCGAAATTACGAAGGGCAATGTCCCAGTAGACGACCTGTCCCCTGGCGGCACTGATGATGACCAGGTTGGTGATGATGCCGGCCAACCAGGCCGCGACCGCGTAAGCCGCGAAGCGCGGGATGAGTAACACGAGGAGACCAGCCATGATCTCCACCGCGCCGACCGCATACATGAAGTGCTGTGGTGAGACGCTCAAGAAGTGCGGGAACCCAGCCCACAGGTACTTCGGCCAGTACGTCATCCAGTTGAAGTACTTGTCGATCCCAAAGAGCACGGGAGCGAGAAAGAAGCCGGTCCGTAGCAGCCAGAATGCCTGGTAATTCGGGTCGTGGAGCCAGCGCTCAAATCGTGTCCCGCCGGGCGGCTGCACGACGGCCTGCTGCGTGCTGAGGGTGGTAGTCAAGGATTGCTTCCTCTCTAAAGGAGACTAAGGTGTACTATACGTCTCCTTCGAGATTTCGTCAACCCGAGTCTCTTTTAGAAAGGTGTTCCATGCCGGCAGACGATGAGGCAGAAAGCGCTTCAGCCAGTCCGGCGGAAGACTTTGATGCCCGGGTTACCAGCATCGCCGTACTCGCCGAACCGGTGCGACGCGCCCTGTACCGCTTTGTTGGGGGCCGCTCCGAGCCGGTGAGCCGCGAAGAAGCCGCAACCGGAGTTGGCGTGGCGCTCCACACGGCCAAGTTCCATCTGGACAAGCTCGTTGATGACGGACTCCTGGACGTCGAGTACCGCCGTCCGCCCGGACGCGGCGGCCCGGGGGCGGGTCGCCCCTCCAAGCTCTACCGCCGCTCCTCACGGGAGGTGTCGGTCAGCGTTCCTGAGCGTCACTATGAGCTGGTAGGTCGACTGCTCGCCACTGCAATCACTGACGCAGAACGAGAGGACGTTCCTGTGTCGGACGCATTGAGACAGGCGGTGCGCAGGGAAGGCCGATCGCTCGGTAGGACGGTTCTTGAGAGTGCCGATTCCACTCGTCGCTCGGCGATACGCGACTCGGCCATTCGGACTCTGGAGGAAAGTGGCTACGAGCCTCGCACGGATGCAAATGGGGTGACCCTCGTCAACTGTCCCTTCCACTCGCTAGCTCGTGAGTACACCGACCTCGTCTGTGGCATGAACCTCGATCTCATCGATGGCATGCTTTCGTGCCTGGAACGACCCGGCCTCGAAGCAAAACTTGATCCTGCCCCTGGACGGTGTTGCGTGCGACTCGAGAACGCCTAGCTACTTCGACCTGAAAAACTCGGCTCAGGCGTAAACGCCTTTCCGGCGTAGA
>JADMIJ010000140.1 GCA_015478655.1 Acidimicrobiales bacterium
CGCGCGTCGTTCGTGCAGGTGGTGGACGCGCCGATCAGGGGACCTGAATAGTTACTCGGTGATACTCCCGGCATACCTCGCCACTGGCCTCCAGCGCCGCCGGCAGTTGGTTTCCATGACCTTCGCATTCGGCCGCTGGGGTGGCTACGGTTGTCCTTCCCATCTCCTTCGGTGCGACCGCGCTCAGCCGGCTCATCAACGGCCAGCACTTCATCATGTACTCGGTCATGGCCGCGGTGATGGTGGTGATGGGGGCAGCGATGTCTCTCGGGTTCAAACTGCCCATTCCAATGATCGGAGAACGCCAGCAGAGGGATCAGCGACGCACACTGTGGATCCGATCGTCGGTGTTGGCCGGCGCCGCGGTGGTAATCCTGGCCGTGATCTTTGTCGCCGGCGGTCATGGAGTCAGCCCCAACTATGCCTACGCAACCGGTTCACCCGGACCCGGAACGATGGCGCCCACATTCCAACTGCCCTCGACCGCAGCTGGGACCTTCGATCTCGCCGCAGCCCGCGGCAAGAGGACACTTCTGTTCTTCCAGGAAGGCACGGGCTGCGGGCCGTGCTGGACCCAACTTCACGACATCCAGCAGGACATGGCCAAGTTCCGGGCCACGGGGATCGACCAGGTGGTCAGCTTCACCATGGATAGCCTCCCGGCTCTGCAGCAGAAAGTCGGTGACGAGGGCCTCCACATCCCGGTACTCTCTGACCAGAACGTGGCCGTCTCGCATGCCTACAGCGCAAACCAATACGGGATGATGGCCACGATGATGGACGGTCACTCGTTTGCCGTGGTCGGACCGACTGGCACGGTCGAATGGCGGGCGGACTATGGCGGCGCCCCCAACTACACTATGTTCGTGCCTGATTCGACCGTGCTCAATCAGATGAGGACAGGGATGGAGGGCCCGAATGTCCGGATGAGTTCGATCACCCTTCTCACTGCTCCTTCGTGCGAGCTCTGTGACCACGCCCATAACGTGCGTCAGCGGGTCGCCGGCCAGCACCACGTGACCATCGAGACGGTTTCGATCACCACCACCCGGGGCGAGTTGCTGATGGTCGAGCACCGAGTGGTCTTTCCGACCGGGTGCTTGTGGATGGAGAGCCCTTCTCTTTCGGGCGGCTGTCAGTGCGTCGGCTGCGCCGAGAACTGGATCGCCGGGAGTCCTTGGCTTCTCCCAGTCACGAAGTGTCGGGGGGGGAGGCAGGACCGTCAGGTGTCCCGCGCCGAACGCCCGGTCGCCTCGTGGGGTCCGCAGATGATGTCCAACGGTAGGGGAGGGTCCGCCGACCCAACTGGCGCCTCTTCTAATCGCGGTCCATGGCGCGCAAGACAACGACCCGAACTACGAACCGCTCACGGTGGCCATTCGTCAGACGCGGACAAGCGGTCGTGACCAGTGGACGGAGGGTGCGCGCCCAACGGAACGCCGGGCCGCGATCAGGGAGGACGGCACAGAAGCCTGCTGCCTCTGCTAAGACGCCGACGGTTGCGGCATCCCACTCGCATGGGACCGACGACCCCGCACCGTTGTCCAATCCGCAGAGCCCATCGGTGGAGGAGCCCACATGGACACTGGCAGCCTTCGCGCCCCGCGCCCGCTTTACGCAAGAGCAGCCCTTTCATATGGTCACGTTCGGGTGTGACCTGGTCGCCGACGTCGAACCACAAGCCCTGGGGTTCACCTACTGGTTTCAGGTCGCCAACGAGGGGGAACCGTATCCGGTCTCGATTCACTTCGCTGGGCGTCGGATGGGCGCAAAAGGCAAGCTGAGCTCACGCGACAAATTCAGCACGCTCGAGCGCATTGAGCAGGTTGTGCCCGGCAGCGGACCAATTGCCGTCACCACCCGGGTTGTTGACGTCGCCCCCGGCGAATGGCACGTAACGGCCAGCCCCGCCAGCGAAGTGCGGACCAGGCGATCGCAGGACAGGGCGGCTGCGCAGAACCAGCCGCGCTTGCCCAACGCATCGTCGAACGGTACGACTGGCTTCGCACCCGTCATCCAAATTCGAGCGCCCGGCGCCCGTCTCGGCGCTTGGCCTGCGTTGGTCGGTCTCGGTGCCCTGGTCGGGCTGGCATCGCAGGCGCTGCTCGCCAGCCATACCCATTTGTCAGTGGCCCGCGTCCTGGTGGTATCGCTGATCGCAAGCCTGGTTGGGCTGGTGGGTGCAAAGCTCTATTTTCACACGGGACATTTTCTTGCCGGGCGCACCGTGGCGGGACATTCACTACCAGGCCAACGCGGTGAGCACCGGCCAATGTTGGCGGCGGGCATGTGCATTCAAGGATTCGTGCTCGGCGCCATCCTCACCATTGCCGTAGGTGCACAGATTGTTGGGTTGCCCCTCGGACGCGTGTTGGATGTGACCGCACCTGGGCTGCTTTTCGGAATGACCGTTGGCCGATTCGGCTGCTTCTTCGGCGGCTGCTGTGCCGGCCGTCCGACAGCAGCGCGATGGGGATTGTGGTCTTCAGATCGGCATGTCGGTGTGCGCCGCATCCCAGTCCAGTTGTTTGAGTCCACGCTCGCATTGTGTTTGGGACTGGCGGCTTTCGTTATCGTTTGGACAACGACGCCGCACCCGGCTGGGGTGGTGTTCATTGGTGCCATCGCCGGGTACACGCTCGGGCGCCAGCTCCTGTTTCCACTTCGTGACCAGCCCCGCTACAGCGTCCATGGCCGCAATCGCATGATTGCATTCGCCGGGTTCGTGATTATTGCCGACATCGCGATAGCTGCATTTGTCCGTTGACGCGGACCAGACCGGCGCTCGGACCAATCTTGCCGATTGAGATCGGCCACTACCAGAGCCTTGCCCAGAACCAGACAGCGGTAACGGGTCGCTTGAGTGGAGTGTCTTTCATCGTCGGATGACGAAGCGGGTGACAGCGAAACTGCATGGCCCCGAGATCAGGATCCTCTACACCCGCCAGGTTCCCGAGGCATGGCCTCGGCCCCCAGCTCGGCTCACCCGGAACGACTTGCCTTCGTCGGTAGCGACGGCAACCTCTGTCTTCGTGTGCGGCTCGTCCGGCTTTTCCGATGCGGCCACCGACTCCCTTCTGAGTGTGGGGGTGCCAGCGGAGGACATCCGTATCGAACGGTTCGGTCCGACTCGGTAGGGCGCCCGCCCGTCATCGACGATGCCTTCGGGCGGCCATTGCCGCCTCCTTGTCGGTGCGGAACCAGCGCTACTGGTCGTCAGCGCCGTAGAGGTCGATCTGGGTGGCCTTGACCGAGGCCCACACCGGCGCCCCGTCGGTCAGTCCGAGCTCCGCCAGTGCCACCGACGTGATTTCCGCCGTCACGCGGACCGGCTCGTCTAGATATCCCACGCCTCTAACTTGTCAAGCGGCGCGTGTGACCTCGAGTTCGGCTCGGTGGCCCCAGGCGGTGCTCTCGTCGTAAGTGGTGTGGCTGATGAGACACCCGTGGAGGATGCCCACCAGCCGGTTTCCCAGGGTTCGGAGTGCCGCATGATGCGTGTCTCCAGCAGCCCTGCGGTAGTCGTAGAAGGCCCGGGCCCCTGGTGAAGGGTTCATCGATGCGAAGGCCCAGAGGTAGATGGCGTCGGCCAGTCGCATGTTGCGGGCGTGGCGGGCCAACACGATCTGTTTGGTGCCCGATGCCCGGGTGATGGGTGACGTGCCGGCGTAGTTTTTGCGACACTTGGCGGTGGCATACCGATTCGGCGCATCGCCGAATTCGCCGAGCACCCGGGCGCTGAGGATGGTCCCTAGTCCTGGCAGGGATCGGACCACCTCGGCATCCGGGTGTTGCTCAAAATGGGCTTCGAGTTCCTGGGCCAGCTCGGCCACCTGGGCGTTCATGGTCTCGATCACCGCCACGGTGGCCGAGACTGACGACCCCATAGCCGTGGCCACCAGGGCCGAACCCTGCAGCTGCGGCGCCCGCAGCGCCTGCTGGATCTCCTCGGCCCGTTGCTCCACCCGACGTTGACGACCTCCTCGCCTCAGAGCCGCGGCGATCTTGGAGCGGGACAGGCCGGCCCCAAGCGTCGGGTTGGTGCGATGCTGAGTACTCCAAGGGCATCACCGCTGGTCAGGTCGTCGAAAGCCACCAGGGCGGCCGGGTAGAACTCCCGCAAGGTGGAGCGCAAGAAGTTGGCCTGGCGGGTTCTCGACCAGATCATGGTCTGATGGGCCCGGGCCAGGACCTTGATGGCCTCGGCCAGCTCGCTGTCCCCGGCCACGGGACGGTGGTTATGCCGATCGGTGCGGACCATGTCGGCCAGCACCTTGGCGTCCCCGGGGTCGGACTTGGCTCCCGAGGTCGAGTGCCGGTCCCGATAGCGGGAGGTCGACATGGGGTTCACGGCGAACAGCTGGTAACCGGCGGCCACCAGAGCCCCGACGAACAGACCCCGGTCGGTCTCGATCCCTATCACCACCTCGTCGGGTTCCTCGGCATGGTTTCCCACCATCTCGTGGAACCGGGCGATGCCACCAACCCCTTCGGGTAGTCGGCCAACGGCCAGGCGTTTGCCGTCCTCGTCTTGGACGAACACGTCGTGGTGGGCTTCCGCCCAGTCCACTCCAACAAAGATCATCTACCTTGCTCCTCTCCATCGATGGTCACGGCACGGCCCGAGGACTCCAGCAGCTTCCTAATGGATCAGTGTTCGAGGCACGACATCCCACCAGCCGTCCGAGGAGACCTCACCGACCAACCGGGGCACGATCTAGACCTAGACGTAGGGCTCAAGGCCCGGCAGCACACAGTGCTCACCTGTTGGCGGCTCGGCGACCAGCATCACCCCCTCAAGGAACGAAGTGGTCGATCCCCATTAGGAGTACCCGGACTCGGTCACCCGTGAGGTGCACCTCAGCCACCCGGGTGGACCAGGTGTTGCGCGAGCTCCCGCCGGGCGGCTCCAGGAACAGGGCGATGTTTCGGGGCGTGATGACCGCAAACAGGTCGCCAGTGGCCTGGCTTCCCGTTCGGAGGGTCGTACCGTTGGTCAACACCAGGCTCGTTCCGGTGGCCGGGCCACGGAGCAAGTTAAGCCTCGATACACCGATGAACGAACGGAGTAGGTAGCCGCGTATCCGCGGAAA
>JADMIJ010000328.1 GCA_015478655.1 Acidimicrobiales bacterium
CACATACAGCACCACCCAGGCGTCCTCGGTGTGTGCCTCTACCGCCTTGACCATGAGATCCCACGGGACGCTGTCGAAGAACTTCGAGACATCGAGGTCGATGACCCAGTCGTACTTCCAGCACCGTGTGCGACAGGTCGCCACCGCATCCAGCGCGGACCGCTTCGGGCGGTAGCCATAGGAGTCCGGATGAAAGATCGGTTCGACCTTCTCACTCAGCCTCCTTGCTGCCACCGTCTGCGCGATCCGATCCGCCACAGTAGGCACTCCCAGCACTCTGACCCCACCATCAGGCTTAGGCAACTCCACCGCACGCACCGGCGGCGGAAAGTACGTCCCCGACGACATCCGATTCCAGATCTTGTAAAGGTTACCCTTCAGATCCAGCTCGAACTCCGCCAGCGACTGCCCATCCACGCCCGGCGCGCCTTTGTTCGCCCGCACCTGTTGATATGCCTCCTGAACCTCCCACTTCGAAATCTCAAACGGCTTGACTGACACCCTCAGAGCATCCATGCAGTTCCTCCCGAGGAACTCCCGGTTGACAACCTGAACACACCACAGATGGCCCGACCCCTTCGCTCCACCCCCATTACAGGAGCTTCACCACTACTACGAGCCGGTCCGCCGGCGCGCCCCGCGACGGTACTCACCGCCTTGCGGCATTACCGCTTGCCGGGCTCCCTCTCTCCGACCCACGAAGGGCCGGACATGTCGGGGCGCGCCTTCCCACGTTCCGTACGAGACCCGCAGACCGGGCTCCTGCCGCCTGTATGCCGGACACCGACTGGCCAATACTCGGGCACCCGCCAGCCTCATCCCCCGGACCATTCACAAACCAGGGTTCTGATGTCACTTTACGTAATAACGACACGTCAACAGCGGTTCGGTTTCACTCAGCTTCCCGGTCCCTACCTGACGTCTCAAGGACGCCTTTTCCACATCGTTCACCACAACGGTCTTCAGCCAATGCAGCATGCGGCGGTTTGAGACCACCCCCCGAAGGGCGATCCCGGAGGGCCAGTCCTCCATCTCTCGTACAGCATCGACTCAAACGCTCCCTAACTACCCATAAGGGACCT
>JADMIJ010000329.1 GCA_015478655.1 Acidimicrobiales bacterium
ACCCAAGGAACCTCGAGTCACCCGGTGAGCGCCGGACTCCCGGACCGGCGTTCGGTCCGGGAATCGCTCGACGGTCGGCAGGCGATCAGCAGAGTGATCAGTCGAAGATGACCACACCGCGGATGTTCTTGCCCGCGTGCATGTCTTCATACCCTTCGGCGACCTGGTCGATGCTGTACCGGGTGGTGATCAGCTCGTCGAGCTTGAGTTTGCCCGACTGGTAGAGCGAGAGCTGACGCGGGATGTCGGCGGTCGGAGACGTGGAGCCGAACACCGCACCCTGGATCCGCTTCTGATACATGATCAGCTCCGCGATCGGTACCGGGATGCCGACCTCCCGGCCGTCCCCGGCACCGGTGACCACGACGGTGCCGCCCTTGCGCAGCGACCCGAACGCCTGCGCGATGTGCCCACCGTTGGTGACCCCGACGGTGACGATGGCGGAGTCGGCACCCTGGCCGTTGGTGAAGCTCTTGGCCAGCTCGGTGGCTTCCTCCATGGAGGCGAAGGAGTGGGTGGCGCCCAGCTCCTCGGCCTTCTCCCGCTTGAACGCCACCGGGTCCACCGCGATCACGTTCTGCGCCCCGGCGTGCGAGGCGCCCTGCACCGCGTTGATGCCGACTCCACCGATACCCATCACGATCACCGTGTCACCGACCTCGATCCCGGCCGCGTTCACCGCCGATCCCCACCCGGTGCCGACCCCGCAACCGACCAGACACGCCTTGTCCAGCGGGATGTCCGGGGAGATCTTGACGCAGGCCCGGGCGTCGACCGTGGTGTACTCGGAGAAGGTGGCCAGCCCGGCGAACTGGGCGACCGGTGCGCCGTCGAGGTGCATCCGGTAGGTGGTGGGGTTGTCGTTGCGGCCGCCGACCAGCATGAACTGACCGAGGTCGCAGAGGTTCTGCATACCCATCGAGCAGAACTTGCACCGCCCGCAGGCGGTCATGCAGGCCAGCACCACATGGTCACCCTCCCGCAACCCGTGCACCTCCGGGCCGACCTGTTGGATCACCCCGGCGCCCTCGTGGCCACCCACCGCCGGGTAGGTCTTCATCTTCATGTGGCCGGTCTGCATG
>JADMIJ010000330.1 GCA_015478655.1 Acidimicrobiales bacterium
CGCTCTGGTTGGCCAATCCACCGGTTACCGTGTTCAGGTTGTCCAGCACCGACGTCAGCTGTTGGTCCCGGCTGTTCAACGTGCCCGACACGGTGTTGGCCGAATCGATCAGTTGGCTGACCTCACCACTGCGTTGGTCCACCGTGGTGGTCAAGGCCCCCAGGCCCTTGATGATCTGGGCCACCTGCTGCTGCTTGCCCTGGGTGATGGTGGCCAGGGACTCGATGATGTTGTTGAGCGCCTTGGCGTTGGTCTGGGTCAGGAGGTGGCCGGCGGTGTTCTGGACTTGGTAGAACTCCACGGGCACCGACGTGTTAGTGATCATCGCACCGGGACGGAGCGGGGACGACCATCCCGAGACCGGCTGCAACGCCACATCGACCACGCCGAGCAACGTCTCCACCTGCACCGAAGCCAGGGTGTGGTGGGGCAGGACGGTCCCGTGGTCGATGGACATGGTGGCGTCGACGGCGTTGCCGTCGACCTTCACCCCGGTCACGCTGCCCACCTTCACCCCCGCCACCAAAACGTCGGTCCCCGACCCGATACCGGCGGCATTGGAGAAGCGGGCCGACACCTGATAGCCGCTGTTGAAGATGTTCCGGTTGAGGAAGATGATGGCGATCACCAGCACGGCCATGACGGCAACGGCCACGCTTCCAAGGACCCGGGGGCGTCGTTCGGTGAAGGCCTTCATGATCCGCCCCCCGCTGGGGTGGGCGGCCATACCGTGCCGGCCACGTTGTTGAGGATGGAGCCGATGCTGGGCGCCCCACTCGTTGGAGCCGACGAACCCGATGTGGGCGACGGCGCTGCCGGGGCCGAGCTGGGCAGGCTGCCCAGGGGGCCGGCACCGGTCGGCGCGTTGGTCGGCTGGAAGTAGCTACACGCGCTCTCTCCGGCCAAGCACGTGTACACCGTCTGGATCTGGAACCACTGGCCATAGGAGGAGATCTGGATATAGGGAGTCAGGCCGGCCCCCAACGTGGACAGGCTCTGAGCCAGATCTTGCTGGCGACCGGCGACATCTGTGGCCACGGCCGCCAGGTTGTTGACCGTGCTGTCGAGGGTGCTCCGGTT
>JADMIJ010000331.1 GCA_015478655.1 Acidimicrobiales bacterium
TCCATCGGGAGCCAGACACTCCTCGAGGATCTCCTCCAGGAACTCCCGGTCGTTCTCCACGTGCTCGAGGACGTCCATGAACATGATCCCCTCGAAGCGTCGGGTGGGCCGCTCGCGCATGAGGGTGACAGCGCCATCGTTGAGCAGATCGTCGGATTCGTAGTGGATGTCCCAACATGTGATCGAGCTGGGTCCCTCGTCGGCCTCTGCCAGCCGCCGAGCCAGATACGCGTCCCCCGCCCCGACGTCGAGGACTGAACCGGCAGCCCTCGCTCCGGTCCGCCGGAGGAGGTCGACGAAGAATTCGGCTCGGACAACCTCCCAAGGGTGCCGTCGGGGCATGGGCCGTCGCTCACGCAGATCCATCGGGTCTCCCTCGCCGTCCGCCCTCCGTCGGCGATGACGGATCCGCCGTTTGCTGCAACAGCATAGCCACAGCCTTCCGGCCGCCGACTGGCGCAGACGGCCGCACCGGACAGGGAGACGCCCCTCCGAGCGGCCCGGGGGGGTCGCTCTCCAGAAGGAGGCTCAGCTCCCAGGAAAGATTAGGATGCCTCCGATGCTACGGGCCGCAGCCGAGGCACTCCCCGGTGCGGCCACACCGGCTCGGACCTCGACCGTCGAGCCAGCCGTGGCCTTCCCCGGCAGCGGTTATCGGTGGCTGCCGGACGTCATAGGCCTGCTGTGGGTGGTGGCGGCGGCCGTGGCCACCTTGCTCCCGGCGCTGATCCACGGCGTGGCCCTCGGTCCCTACGACCTCTTGGCTCGTTCGGGACTCACCAGCCACCCCGGGATCGTGCCCCACAACCTGGTCAACAGCGACCAGGTGTCGGAGCTCGCACCCTGGACGACCCTCTCGTGGCGGCAGGTCCATCAAGGCCACCTACCCCTGTGGAACCCCTACAGCGGGCTGGGGATGCCGCTCGCCTTCAACTGGCAGTCGGCCTCCTTCAGCGTGCCAACGCTGGTGGGCTACCTGTTCCCCCTCCGGCTGGCCTTTACCGCCGGCATCCTCACCACCAAGGTGGTGGCCGGCACTCGCGCCTACGTCGCAGGGCGCACCCTCGGCCTGCTAACGGC
>JADMIJ010000332.1 GCA_015478655.1 Acidimicrobiales bacterium
GTATGTACGTGTCAATACGGCCGGGGAAATTTTTTGGTCGGGGACATCAGAGGCAGGAGAAGACCACGGCGCAGTCACAGGTCCGGCGGTCGGTGCGACGGTAAAAAAAATTCAGGAGACGTCGTTCTCGGTCCCAGACCGGGGCGTTGATTCCCTGGATGTTCGGGGTTACCAACAACCGAGAGCCGTCCAGGCGACCTCCCTCGAGCTCGACGAGCAGAATCGCGCTGGCGGAGTCCGGCACGCGGGGAATGCGGGGGTGCTCTGGCATGATCAGTCCTCCCAGAACTTCAGTCGCTCGAACCGGTCGGGGGCCAGCTCGGTGTACCGCACCGTGTGCTGGATATTCTTGTGCCCCATCCAGGCCTGGATCGACCTGGTATCGTGCCCCTCATTGGTCAGCTTGTATCCGCACCCATGGCGGAGCATGTGCGGGTGGACCGGGAAGATAAAACCGGCCAGCTCCCCGGCCCGGGCGATGATCTGGTGGAAGCTCCGCCGGGAGACCGTCGCCCCCCGCTCGTTGCGGAAGACGGTCCCGCGCCGGGAGCCCGCCTCCGGGCAGAGCTTCTTCAGGGCTTGGACCTCGACGCGCCGGAGGGGATGCGTGCCCGAGACGCTCCCCTTCAGGCGCTTGATGTGGATCGTCGACACCTTGAGATCGACCTGGTCCCACCGGATCCGGATCAGCTCCGAAACCCGAAGTGCATGCGTGTACGCCAGGAGGATCATCGTCGAGTCCCGGTGCCCGTGGCGGCCGGCGGCGGCGGCGGACTTCCGGAGGGAGTCCACTTCCTCGGCCGTCAGGTATGCCCGGCCCCGGACGTCGTCGTTCTTGGGACGCTTGGGTGCGGGGTGTCGGGTCCCGGCCGGCGAGGTCATGATCGGGCTCCTACAGACTCTTCCCAAAACGTGCTCGAGGCCGCGCGGCCGATGTGCGTTTTCCCCGCGTTTTCGGGGGTCGGGTCGCGATGAGTCTACCCAAATGGGTTATTTTGGGAAGAGTTATCGCCCGCGTCCAGGGGGGAGGGGACAAAACGTCCGGGATCGGAAGAGGTCGTCATTAG
>JADMIJ010000333.1 GCA_015478655.1 Acidimicrobiales bacterium
GTTCGCGGTAGAGCTTGGAGCGCGACTGGATCGGTAATTGCATGCCGAACCCGAGAGTCGGCTGGGACGTCGTGGTCATGGTTCCCCCCAGGGGCTTGTGTGTGCGCCGATGGATCTCACGGCGCTGATCGGGACTGCGTTGCTCGGTACTGGCTGCTCCGCCCGGACCGCTGTGGTCACGAGCTCTCTGTGGTGGTGGCGGGCTGCGCGTGGGCGGCGTAGCCGTCGGTGCGGACCAGGCGGTGGGCGAACAGCCACTCACCCGTCGGCCCCTTACGGTACCGGTCCCGGTAGCGGCCCCAGTGGTTGAGCCCCTGGTTGTCAATGACCTGAAAGTACGCCGTACCCGAGCCCTCGCTCCGACTGGTCACCTCGACATTGTGGGTGGCCACGAAGTGGCGCCAGTAGGTGCCCCCCGAGGTGTTGTCCGAGGCCACGGCGGAAAGAAATGCCTCGATGGCCTGGGGGCCGGCGTGGCTCTGCCCGCCATGGATCTCGAGCACACCATCGGGGGCGAACAGGCGGCTCAGATCGGCCGCTTGCCCCCGGTCGCCCAGGCCGTTGTACCGGGCCACCAGCACCCGGATATTCTCCCGGGCAGCGATCTCCCAACCTCGCATGGCAGGCCCCCCTCGGGTCGTCGGCACCCCCGGCGTGTGCCGCTATGGGCAAGATACACAACCTGACTGGAACGTTCCATGTAGCGGGGGTATCCCGGGGGTGGACACCAATCCTGTCACCTCCGATGTTGGGTGAAACCGGCTGGATCCGGCCCTCGGAGAACGGGCATTGTAGACGGGCTTGTCAGCTTTGCTATGCTGCCCCCGAGCAATCAGAGGAGGGGAGATGTTCGATCTCGGGCTCTCGAATGAGCAAGAGCAACTCCAGAGCGCATACCGCGGGTTGTTCGAACGTGAGTGCACCACCGAGATCGTTCGCGCCAGCGAAGAGACCGGCTTCTCTCCCGGGCTGTGGGCTCGTGTGGGCGAGCTGGGCGCCGTCCTGGGGGAGGGCCAGCGCGGCGTCGTAGGCGCGCCGCGCCTCGCCGAGCCGACCCTGGTG
>JADMIJ010000334.1 GCA_015478655.1 Acidimicrobiales bacterium
TGGTCCATGTGCGACCGCGGCGTGCGACCAAGCGACGGTGTGGACGCTGCGGGAGGCGGGCTCCCGGCTATGACCAGGGAGAAGGTCGACGCAACTGGCGGGCCATCGACTTGGGGACGATGCGGTGCTTCCTCCAGGCCGACTCCCCAAGGGTGCACTGTCCCGAGCACGGCCCGACCGTCGCCCAGGTTCCCTGGGCCCGCCACGGTGCCGGCCACACCCGGTTCTTCGACGACCAGGTGGCGTGGCTGGTCACCCACACCGCCAAGTCGACGGTCTGCGAGCTGATGCGCATCGCCTGGCGGACCGTCGGTTCGATCATCGACCGGGTGGTGGCCGACGGTCGGGCAGCCCACGACCCCTTCGATGGCCTCATCCGCATCGGGATCGACGAGATCAGCTACAAGAAGGGGCACCGCTACCTGACCATCGTCGTCGACCACGACACCGGACGCCTGGTGTGGGCGGCGGTCGGACGGGACAAGAAGACGCTCAACGGCTTCTTCGAACTGCTGGGCGAGGAACGCTCCGAACAGATCTCCCTGGTCAGCGCCGACGGAGCCGGATGGATCGCCACCGTGGTGGCCGAGCGGGCGACGAATGCCACCCTCTGCATCGATGCGTTTCACGTGGTGGCCTGGGCCACCGATGCCCTGGACGAGGTGCGTCGCCAGGTGTGGAACGAAGCGAGGAGGGGCGGCATGTCCGGCCATGCCAGCCAGCTGAAGGGATGCCGCTATGCCCTGTGGCGGAACCCCGAGGACCTGACCCCCCGCCAGGCCGGCAAGCTGGCCTGGATCGCCAAGGTCAACACCAAGCTCTACCGGGCCTATCTGATGAAAGAGCAGCTGCGGCTGGCCATCAGGAAGAAGGGCGTGCTGGCCCTCGCCATGTTGGACGGCTGGCTGGACTGGGCCCAGCGTTGCCGGATCCCGGCCTTCGTCGAGCTCGGCCGGAAGATCAAGAAGAACATTGCCGGCATCGAGGCGGCCATGCTCAACGACCTGTCGAACGCGCTGATCGAGTCGACCAACACCAAGATCCGCGTCCTCCACCGCAT
>JADMIJ010000335.1 GCA_015478655.1 Acidimicrobiales bacterium
CTGCTCGGTGGTCCGGTCCACCCGGTAGGCGCCGTGGACCTCCGCCACCTGCCCCTGGCAGAGCTGCCCCAGGGTATTGGCCAGCAACCCGGCGATCTCCGGACCGAGCGCGGCGGCGATCTCCGCCGAGCGCGCCAGCAGGAAGTCGCCGGCCACGATGGCCACCAGGTTCCCCCACCGGGCATTGACACTCGGGACGTTCCGGCGCATGGTGGCCTCGTCCATCACGTCGTCGTGGTAGAGGGAGGCCAGGTGGACGAGCTCGACGGCAGCCCCCCCGAGCAGGTCCTCACGACTGGCGGCCCGTTCCCCCCCCGTCGCCGCCGCCGCGGCCAGGGCGGGCCGCAGACGCTTGCCTCCGGCGTCGATCAGGTGCGCCGTCACCTCGTCGAGGAAGTCGTCGCCGGAGCGGACCGACTCGCGCAACAGCGGCTCGAGGCGTTCCAAGGCATCCTCCATCGAGGGAAGGGAAAGGAGGGCCGCGGCGTTCACCGTGGAAGACGATAGGCGAACGGACCCCAGATCGGACAACGGGTGGCCTCGGAGCACAGCCCCGGGGCGCCCGCTCTCGGGGTCAGGTTCCGGAGCTTCCGGGGTCCCCGCTCGCTGTGTCGTGTTCCGGTCACCGCCGGTGATCGGGAGTCAGGGTTTGGGGCAATTCTGCCGAGGGAACAGCAGCGGAGAGTGGACACGGCCGCCGGTGTCGTTCGGGAGAGCCCTACCGGTAGACTCACCCGTGTTGTCGAGCCGTCGAGGGAGGCGGTCTGGTGTTCGAACGCTTCACTGATCGTGCACGAAGGGTGTTGGTGCTGGCGCAGGAGGAGGCGCGCCTGCTCAACCACAGCTTTATCGGGACCGAGCACATCCTCCTGGGACTCATCCACGAGGGCGAGGGCGTGGCCGCCAAGGCGCTCGAGCAGCTGGGCATCTCACTCGAAGCAGTCCGGGAGAAGGTCGAGGAGACCATCGGCCTCTCCGGCACCGCTCCGACGGGCTCGCCCCCGTTTACCCCCCGGGCCAAGAAGGTGCTCGAGCTGTCTCTGCGCGAGGCGCTCCAGCT
>JADMIJ010000141.1 GCA_015478655.1 Acidimicrobiales bacterium
GCCATAGCTCCATCCTACCCCTATCGCGCGGCTATTTACGTGTCACCACACTAGGTAGTCCTCCCAGGCAGTCTGTACCGATGCGTAAGCAGCGCCAAGCTCGGAGACTGTAATGGCCCCAGGATCGGCCAGTCCATGCAGGGTCAACTGAGGGTAGATGGGTGCGTACACCTTGCAAATCTCCGAGAAACGAGAGGCCTGGATCCGAGCCACCGCCATCTCAGACGGGTCGATGTGGAGGTTGGCCACAACCCCCGACTGCTGGCTGACCGTTGGGTAGATATAAAAGCAGTCGGCAGCGGGATTGGCTGCCCGTGAGGAGTGCTCCACACTGGTTGGACCTGACTCAGGAATCACCGTGCTCGTTAGATCCGCCGAACATGGGTTGTCGGACAGTCCAGGTCGGCATAGCCACTCGACACCGCGGTCGTCCGTTCTCGACGGTGCGGCGCCGTTGGCGACTGCGGCCCGAGCCGCCTGGGCCGGTACGGTTGTTGCCGGGGAGGTACTTGAAGCACTACATGCCATACCTATTGCCGCGAAGACGCACAGGATTGCTGCAGCAAGCGATCGACCGTGGGCGTTAGTGGGTGGTCGTCGGCGATACTCCAACATTCAGGTACCTCCGTGAACTCCGGATCCGGACGATCAACCCATCGAGACCGTAGCGTTACACAGTATGCACCGGCGCATCGCCTGATGGTCGTACGGAATGGGCGTCGGGGGGAATCCTGCAAGTGGCTCTTGCCGTCCGGCGAGCATGGATCTAGCCCCGGCAACCACGAGAGGGAGCTGCTCGACCTACTCGCATCGTCTTCGGAAGACAACGCGAGCCCGTCACTCTGAACCGGCTCAGTTGACCCCGGCTGAGCGCAACGGGGTTGAGGCAACTGTCCCAAGCGTTACTCAGATTGGAAAAGGCCCGTGCTCAGCTTTGCACGCTGAGGACGAAGCTCTTGATCTGGAGCTCGGACTCCCTGGCGATCACAAGGTCCAGCTGAAGTGACAGATGACGGATAGCGAAGGGCCTCCTGCCCCGGAGAACCCTTCGCTGATGGTGTTCTCCCTACAGGGGAGGCCGTTCTTCAGACGGTCCAGTCAACCAGAACGTCGGGGGGTGGGCTCTCGGGTGGAGCGCCCAGGTCGACGCCGGTCAGATCCTTGACTTGGCCACGAAACCAGGTGGAGAACTCGTCGCCGGCGGTGGCTAGATCTGTGAACGCCTTCTCGATGTCGGGAGCCAGGAACCACACCAACATGAAGCTCCCCATCGGGGTCTCTTGCAGGGCCCAAGTCTCCCGGGTAACGTCCGACCTGGCCTGCAGCTCCTCGAACCCCTTCCGGCGCTCCCCCATGCACGCGGCCGCGAAGTCCCTGCCTCCTTGTTCTTTGCCGGGAAGGATCGGGAACGCGCCATTGAATACTGCCATCGGGCTCTTCTCCTTGTTCGTCCGCCGTAGCACCGGAGACACTACCAACGGGATCCGAAGAGCGCCCAAGACCTGCTGCCCCGTGCGTCAGACCGAGTCTCCGAGGTTGGGGCGTCGCCGACTTCGTGAGCCGGAGCTGTACCTCAGTTGCTCGTCTGGGCGAAGGTTCTCAGCCGGGCCAGCTGAGGACATTTAGCGCCAGCTACGGCATTTGTTTGTGAACACTCCACGCTGCATTGCACGCTGGGTGCTAGCCACTGAGTCGGCAGCTTGATCTGGCTCGAGCGCTCGCGAAAGTTGCCTGTCCCCGGACGGCCCACAGGAGCTCGACGGACGATCCCATCTTCCGTCTCGATCCAGGGCCGGAAAGGCCTTTTGTGTCCTCTGCGGGTCTTGCCTCAGAATGCGGGGAGCGCCCCCGTGCCGCGTCCCTGAACTATCTCAGAACGGGTGAACAGCGGTTGAATCTGACCCAGTCGTCTCAGCCAGATGCTGGATTGGCGTCACAGGGAGGTGAGGGCTGGTTCACTAGCTGGTGAAGGGGGGGAACATCGCGTCCATGCCTCGACTCAGAGCTGCATCGGTGGCCGTCACTGGCGACGCCCGATAGCTGTTGGCCGGCCCGAACGAAACTTGGTTGACTGTCGTGCCCAGAGGATCGAGTTCAGCCACGTAAGTGCCGGCACCCCAGTCGACGAGCCAGTCGCCCGTGGAGAGTTTCTGCACCGAGCCGCAGCAAAGCGACGGGACGGGATGGTTGGCGTCGGTAACGTCCTCGATCACCGTGGCAGACATGGCGACCGGATTGATCTGGAATCGCAGGGCGCGCGACGGACGATTCTCCAACGCAGCGTTGTCGTGGACCGTCAGCGTCCCGTCGGCTTGCAGCTTGGCGTCGTGCTGTCCGGAGAACAGCTGCGGGTATACCTGGGTGTTGAACGTCGAGTTGCCCGTGACAGTCAATCCTTGCGGAGACGGAGTCCCGCCAAGCTTCCAGATCACATTGCCGGTCGTCGCATCGATGTCGTAGACGGCGTCGAGATGTCGGAAACTGACGATTATCTGATTGCCGACCATCTGCACGGAATTGATGTGGAACACATCGGGCACCGCGGTACGCCAGTTGACATTCGACGTTGCCGGATCGATGTGGGCGAGGGCACTCCAGCGCCACACGATCTGGCTCTGCTTGTTCAGCTCTACGATCTGCGAATCAGTCACTGTTTGGTTCGACGAGAGGCCCCAGGCAGTGAGATTGGCGGTCTGGCCGGGAACGTACATCGTGGCCAGGTACCGGTTGCCGGACACCTTTTGGAAATCATGAAAATCGATTCCGGCACTGGGATTGACGCTTCCTCCCAGAGTGACAACGGGCGCGCCGTCCAAGGTTCGTATGGTGTACTGACCGGCGCCGCAGCCACCCCCGCAGGCAACAGCGCCTGTCCACCAACCGATCTGCGATCCACCGAAGAACGTCGGATTCTGCGCGTAGCCCTGTCGCTCCCACCAGACGGGCACGTCGTTGCTGTCAAAGGCGACTATGTACTGACTGGTGCTACCGAAGACACCCGGGGACACGAGGAAGCCGCTGCCCTGAGAGACCCCGGACTGTGTCGCCGCATAGGTTGGAAAGTCTGCGGGGAGACAGCGGATCGTGTATTTCTGCGTCGCATGAGAGACGGTGATGGACTGATTGGCCGCCAAGGGGACGCTAATGCTCGCTGGCTCCGGGACTCGTTGACCACCGATCGACACCTTTCCCGATCCGGTGGTGGCGATGGTGGTTGAGGGAGCGTTGGTACATCGAAGCACGTAGTAGTGGATGTTCGGATTGAACGACGGGTTCAGTCCCGGACTCGTGATGATCGAGAAGGGTACGTTCGTGATCGTTCGTGCTTCCGACGCCGCCATTCGTCGACCAGCGAGAGTTGCGCTCGCAGCGCTGGCCTGGCTGAGGAGAAGGGCGAGCACTGCCAAGGTAACTAGCGAAACCTGCGCAACCCGACGAACTCTCATTTGTTCTCTCCCCACCTGTTGACAAGGGTGACCCACGAGTCGATAGAAACCAGCGAAGGTGTACGCGGGTAGCGCTCTGATTTTGGCAAGAGATAGTTAGGAAACTGTTAAGGAGGTGGAAGAGGTCCCCCGAGGCCGGACGGCGGTGCCAAATCGGGCCTCGGGTTGGAGGCCCAGCGCGCGGCGATCGTCGCGGGTGCGTTCTGGCACTTTGAGGTCACTCCAATAGTTGGACGGACTGGCGACAACGCAAGTTCAACGCAATCGGGCGATGTCGGCGATAGCTACGCCGTTCCAGCCGCCTTTTTTCGTCAGACGCGACAAGGACGGGGCCGAAGCCTCGTCCTTGTCGTTAGGGCGTGCTCGATGATTCGAGCATCCACCAGACCGGTCTACGTCAGCCGATAGCCACCGAGCTGGTCACAGGGTCAATTTGCGCGGTCGCGACGGTGGTCGGTTCCGGCGCAAAAAGATTGTCCTGGAAGTTCGGGCCGAGCAGACTCGTGCCGGTGACCGTACCCAGGCAAGCGGTGAGAACATCCGTCTGACCTTTGTCGTTCTTTGGAGCCTTTATCGTGCCGCTGATCTGGAAGCCGACTTCGCCACCGGCGCAGGAGACAGCTGCAGCGCTGGTGTTCTTTGTCTGATACGGAATGCCATTGATGGTGAAGTTGAGCTTCTTGGTGGACTTAAGGATCGTCGCCGTGCCAGTTGAAGCGAAGTCCCCCCAGGAGTCCCACCCTTCGGTTCCCTTTACCCCGTTGCAGCCAGGATTGGTGCTGGGCTGTCCGGGCTGACCCTTCACACACTTGACGGTCTTGGCCGTGATCGGGTTGATCGATGAGCTGCCGACACAACCCACGCCACCCAGGGTCTCGGATGACACAGTTGTCTGGGTCGACTTAACCCCCGTGCCAACCTGCCCGTTCGACGAAATTCCGGGAGCGGCGAATGTGACGGTGGCGCCGATGGTGCACGTCACCGGTGGGTCAGGTGGCCCTGCCGCTGCGCCGGCAACACCGCCGGCGACGCCGACGACGGCGACCGCGCTCATAGGCACAGCGATCGCCGCAGCGATCACAAGCATCTTGCGTATCATGTGTGCTCCCTTTTCTCCCACGTCCCCATGGGCTCAGAAGTCAGACGACCTTTGTCCCCCAACCGTGGATTGAGTCATTGCGCGGCTTGATTTTGGCAAGAAATAGTTAGGGAACTGTTAGGGCGGTGGATGAGGTCCCCGAGGCCCGACAGCCGTGTCAACTCGGGCCACGGGTTGGAGGCCTAGCGTGCCGCCATAAGCGCGGAGTGTGAGCACCGGGGGAGATGATCGCCAGCGTGATGGCCTCCTTCGCTCAGTCCTGATCACTATGTCGAGCAGATCCCGATGCCTGTCTCATCCTGCATCCACCGACCGACTACCTGATGGGGCAGCGATTCGGGTGATCGGCAGGG
>JADMIJ010000142.1 GCA_015478655.1 Acidimicrobiales bacterium
TCACGCTCTGTCTGGTCACGCTCTGTCTGGTCACGCTCTGTCTGGTCACGCTCTGCCGGGTCCCGATCTGCATGCATGGCTTCGCCCTCCCTCGCCGTGTCTGTTGTCGACCATACCATATGGGGGTATGGTATATGTCCTGGCACCGACAGGCCCCCGGCCCCCTGCCTATGCCTCCGACAAGAAGGCAGTCCAAAAGCGCCTACGACGAATCGAAGGACAGGTTCGCGGCATTCAGCGGATGGTCGACGAGGAGCGGTACTGCATCAATGTGGTGGAGCAAGTCTCGGCCGTCACCAGGGCCCTGCAGTCTGTGGCCATCGAGCTCCTCGATGACCATCTCTCCCATTGCGTGTCCGACGCCATCAGGAGTGGTGGCGAAGAGGCGGACGTCAAGATCGGGGAGGCCTCGGCGGCCATCGCCAGACTGGTTCGGTCGTAGTGGTCGCCAGCGTCCCCTTGGTGGTCGATTTCGGCCGGAGCCTGCGCGAGGCATTCTTCATGTTCTGGGAGACCTTGTGGCCACTCGTCCTGGGCTTCGGGCTCTCGGGCGCGGTCCAGGCCTTCGTCAGTCGCGAGGCCATGCAGAAGAGGCTGGGCAACCACCGACCGGCTGCGGTCGTCCGGGCTTCTGCCTACAGGATGGTGTCCTCGTCGTGCTCCTATGCGGCCACGGCCATGTCCAAATCGCTGTTCGTCAAAGGAGCCGACTTCGTGGCGGCCAACGTGTTCATGTTCGCATCGACCAACCTGGTCATCGAACTCGGCGTCGTGCTGGTGGTGCTCATGGGCTGGCAGTTCGCTGTCAGCGAGTTCATCGGCGGTGCCATCATGATCGCCCTGTTCACGGTGTTGGCCGGGCTCTACCTACGGGGCCGCCTGGTCGTGCAGGCCCGTGAGCGCCTGACCGGTGTCGACGGTCACGACCACATGGACAGACCCCCGGAGAACACTGCGCTCCAACACCAGCCCTGGGGCAGACGGCTGCGTTCGAGGGGCGGTTGGGCGGATTCGGCGACCTACACGATGGCGGATCTCACCATGCTCCGCAAAGAGCTGGCCATCGGCTACATGGTCGCCGGCTTCCTGGCCACCGTGGTGCCGATCCACTTCTGGAACGCCATCTTCCTCCACGGACATGGGTTCTGGACCAGTGTGGAGAACGTCATCGTCGGCCCGTTCATTGCCATTATCAGCTTCGTCTGCTCGGTCGGCAACGTGCCACTGGCGGCGGCCTTGTGGAAGGGTGGAATCTCCTTCGGTGGGGTGATCTCGTTCATCTTTGCCGACTTGGTCGCCCTGCCGCTCTTGCTCATCTACCGCCGCTACTACGGCACCCGGCTCATGCTCCGGATGCTCGGACTGTTCTGGCTGGTGATGTCCGTAGCCGGCCTGATCACCGAGGGCATCTTCCGAGCCACCGGTCTGGTGCCCACTACTCGCCCGACCAGATCGTGAGCAGCCACTTCCAGTGGAACTACACCACCTATCTCAACATCGTCTTTCTGGCCGTGTTCGGGTTCCTCTACTGGGCCTACCGCAATCGGGACCGTCTCGGTGGTGGAGACGGCCATGCCCTCGATCCGGTCTGCGGCATGCAGGTCAAGACCGTAGATGCCGCGGCGTCCACCAGACACGAAGAGAGCACGTACTACTTCTGCTCCGACTCCTGCACGGACAAGTTCGAAGCCGATCCTGTTCGGTTCGCAGAACATACCGCCAGGCCGAAGGCAGATCGGAGTTCCGATCGTGAGATGTCGCCAGCCTCTGAGCCATTCGAGGCCAGGAGGTGAGTGTCATCGCACGCCACGAGTCGCTCAACTTCGGGAGCTGCTGCTGGCGCTCAACGGCCCCGCGGTCCGGCAGCTTTGGTTGAGCGCCGCCGCCACAGCACGCCTTCCTGCGTCAACCGGAGCAGACGGCCGCTACCAGAGTGGCTGTAGAGACCTAGGGATCCGTCGGATCCGCTGGCTGGGCGTCGGGGGTGGCGCCAGCAGCCCCCATCGAGCCGCCATAATCCGCCTCTCCATCCACGCGCTCGGCCGCGGCCCGTCTTTGGGCGGCGACTTCTTGATCGTGAAGGACCACCTCGGCGGCGGCGAGCGCCAGGTCCTCCGGGCGGGGTCCCTCCCAATCCAGATACCAATGTCTGTTCAGGCTCGCGATCCAGGAGTCGCCAGCAGGGACCAGGCCGAATCGGGAGATCGTCCGCTGGCGGCCGATCTGATCGGAATAGAGGATCTCGGCCATGACCGGCTGGCCCGTCTCGATCGCCTCGACCACGTCGGCACGGCCCTGATCGTCCGGGTTACGCAGCGCCCCCTGCCACATGCCGATGTCACCGGCCGGGACATACAGGTCCCGCGACTGAAGCCGGAAGTCCTCCAGTGGGGCATGCGAGGGAAAGTCGCGTGATGAACCCGGCCCTGGCCTAACCGCCCAGCCCTGGCAGACCGCGATGCCGCTGCCAACGTTTCTGAGGCTGATCGCCAGATAGGCGGCGCCGTCGATGTGCTCCACCGCAGCACGGCCACCTGGGGCGCTCACCCAATTTCCCTCGAGGAACATGATCTTCTGCATCGGGTCCTCGAGGCGGGAGGGGGCCAGTAGCGGTCGTCGTTGTTCCTGCAGGGCCGCCTCAGCGATGCGAGCCGATCGGTTGGAAGATCGCACCGCGGCGAAGGTGGCCAGACCCAGCACCAGGGTGCCGGCCGCGGTGGCCAGTGAAGCGATCGTCGCCCACTCAACCGTGACGAATATCATCACTCGCTAGTCTGCCAGCCGCCTCGTCCGCATGTGACGTCCGGCGCTGGCTGCACGCAACGACCGGGCCGGCGAGTTGCCCCTCTTCCTCGCCGCGTCCGTTCACGATGTCAGGTGACAGAACAGCGAACAGTCTGAGACTTCGCTCAACCCTCGGTCGATCCGGGTATGGCTGGACTTGGTCGGCGTGGGCGCGAGGTCAGGCCCGCCCGTCGAAGGCAAGAAGGCACAAAGGTTGCGCTCTCCGGTGTAGACCCGTGATGCGGCGCATCGCCTCGGATGCTGATGTTGGTCGCATTTACACGCGAGAGGTTCAGCGCGTCCGGCGACCCGGCGCGATCAGTCACCTGACCTGGTTTCTCTTCGAGGACGACCTGTTGTCCAGAAATCCACGGTGACCGAGATGCACCTCGATTCTTCAGGTAACTTCGCCGTTCACGATCCAGACATGCCGGACAACGCCGTCGCCTATCGCGAATCGTTCGTTCGTGAGATCTATGCTTCAAAGCCAGTTGGCCGTATGGAGCCGACCCACTTTGGATTCGAGCGGATGCAGGGTGCCATCGTCGCCGTGAAATATCTCGAAGGGCGCGGCGATCGTGGTCGCCGACGATCTCACGAACGGCCGCCTTCAGCCGAGCGCTGTCTCGAACCATCTGGACGCCCATGCCGACCGACTCCCGGTCGTCATGGGAATCGATCAAGGGACCGGAGCGAAGTCAACGCAACGCACGATCGAGATTATACGCCGCGTTGATCATCGACAGATGGGTGAGGGCTTGCGGGAAGTTGCCTTGTTGCTCTCCGGTCTGGCCGATCTGCTCAGCGGACAATCCAACGTGATTGGCGTCGGTGAGCATCTTCTCGAAGGCGATCCGTGCTTCATCGAGCCGGCCCGCTCAAGTCAACGCCTCGACACCGTGAAGGTTCCCTCCTGTCCGCGGAGCCCGTCCGGACTGGCTTCCGGGTCGTAGCGGTAGACCAATGAGTCCGAGACCAACGTCTTGCTGAGCTCGTCCAATGTCGACAGCCACTTCGGGTCGGTAGGGGAAATGAACTTGGCAAGCAGCAGCATCGTCAGTGGCGATAACTGCCATTGCCGGATCCGACGGACGGGCGGTTCACCAATGCAATCCTCACCGAGGACGGGTTTCACGCACTCGCCGAGGCAGCTCCCGGCCACGTCGCTCATGTCCGGTCGCTGGCTATCGATGTCCTGTCGCCGGAGCGACTACGGAGGCTCGGCCGCGACGCAGACCGCATCCTGTCCCGCATTGACACGTCCTCGATCAACTATGGGTCAGGGTCCAACGACTGGAATGTCGAAGCCTGTGACATTCAGTCGACAGGCATCAATCGACAGGCATCTGTCGGGAAATTGGCGCATCAGTGGAGATGGCCGGCTGAGCGATGTAGGACACCAATGTGGAGAATCGGCGGTCGAGTCCGCTTCGCTCCACGCCAATGCCCAGATGTCCCAGGTCAACGTGGTGCATCCCTAGACCTCTGATCGGCTTCCTCGACGGAGAGCTCCTCTGGAAATTTCTCCGACGGGGTGTCGATCTGAGCCCAGCCCGTTCGACGCCCTGTCAGAGTGAGCGAGAGCCGCCCACGCAGAAGAGAAACGGAGCAGACCATGCGATACCTGGGATACACCTTGGCCAACGAGGCTGAGACTCCGACCGAGCCACCATCCCCCGACATGTACGAGAAGATGGGTCGGTTCGTCGAGGAGGCCACCAAGGCCGGCGTCATCGTCGCCACCGGTGGCATCGCCCCCACGTTCGAGGGCGCCCGGATCAGCCTGAAGGATGGAGAGTACACGGTCGTCGACGGGCCCTTCGCCGAGGCCAAGGAGCTGGTGGGCGGCTGGGCCATTATGGAGTGCCGCGACCTGCCCGAGGCCGTCGAGTGGTCCAAGCGCTTCCTCGGCGTCCTGGGCGAGGGCGACGTGCGTGTGCGCCCCATCTTGGACTGACGCGGCGGCGGCCCTTCTCCTGCCCAGTGCACGAAGCGGTGGTTGAATCGGTGGTGTGTCAGCTACCGATTCAACCGCCGCCATCGAGGCCGTTTACCGGCTCTTCGCGTTGAACTGGGGAGCATGACGTAGGAAGAGGTCCACCAGCGCG
>JADMIJ010000336.1 GCA_015478655.1 Acidimicrobiales bacterium
GTCCAGTGCCGGCCCGAGGAGGGACCATCCCAGTCCGATCTCCCCCACGACGTCCTCCGGGGTGACGACCACACCGTCGAAGGTCACCTCGAACAGGGGGGCATCGGCGATGTTGGCCATGGCGGTGACGGCCACCCCGTCGGCCGCCGGGTCGACGAGGAACAGGGTGATCCCGTCGGGTGCGGCCTCTGTCCGCGTCGCCACCAGCAGCCGCTCGGCCACATGGGCGTAGGGCACCAGGATCTTGGTCCCATCGATCAGGTGCCCGGTCGGGGTGGCCCGGGAGGGCAGGCTGATGGCCTCAGGGCCGAAGCCGGCACCCGGCTCGGTGAGTGCCGGTGCGACGATGGCATCGCCGGCCATCATCGAGGCCAGCAGGTCGGTATGGAGCCCGGTCCGGTCACGGACCAGCGTCTCCCCGGCGGTCACGGCGGAGGCCAGGTGGGGGCTGGGCACGAGCGCCCGGCCCAGCTCCTGGTAGATGACGGTCAGATCCACCAGCGTCCCCCCTGAGCCGCCCCGCGACTCGGGGTAGGTGAGGCTCAACCAATCGAGACCGGCCATCTCGCTCCAGAGGGCGGGCTGGTAGCCGAGGGGGTCGTCTTCGAGCCGTCGGTCCGTGGTCAGCGGACAGCGGGCCTCGAACAGCTGCCGGGCGATCCGGCCCAGCTCGGCATGGCCGTCATCGAGCGTGGTGTCCACCGTTACCTCGCCCCCGTCTCGCTCATCGGGGCAGGCCCAATCCGCGGGTGGCCAACACCATGCGCTTGACCTGGGAGGTGCCACCGGCGTGATTGGCATACGACCAGCGGTACCAGGCCTCCGCGCCGCCGTCGAAGGGGGCCCAGCGGCTCCCGGATCGGAGCTGCGCCAACGGACCGACGATCTGGCTGATGATCTGGGCGAACAGTGGCTTGTTCTCCTTGGATACGACAACGCCGAGAGCCCCGCCGAACTGGGGCGGCCGCCGGTTGATGGCATTGCTCAGCGACTCGTAGGTGAGCAGCCGCTCGGTTTCGACCATCAGCTCCAGCTCGGCCAGCTGGGAGC
>JADMIJ010000337.1 GCA_015478655.1 Acidimicrobiales bacterium
CTGCTTGTCGGAGCGCAGGGCGAAGTAGTCGAGCGTGCTCTTCCCGTGCCGGCGCACGATGTCCCGGGCCCGGAACTCGGCGGCGCGTCCGGTGGTCATGCGTCGGTCCACCACGGGCCGGGACAACAAGAACAGGGCCACGGCGACCAGGCCGATCCCGATGACCAGGAGACTGGGGGCGAAGAACCGGTCGAACCGGGTGGGTAGGGGAATGGAGCGGATGCCGATCAGACGCTCCGACGCCGCTTGGAACGCCTGGACCCACGAGATCGTGAACTGGTGGTGCCGGCTGAAGTGGGCGGAGATCTCGATGGAGATGGTGGCACCCACCGTGATGGCCACCGCCCCGCCGACCAGGGCCACCACCGCCGATCGCAGCGATGACCAGTCCGAGGCGGCCTGAAAGTCTCGACGGTTGACCAGGAGGATGACCAGAACGGCCAGGGCGAAGAGCGACTCCTCGACGTCCCCCCCCGCCACTAGGTGCAAGAAGAGGGTGACGGCAAGCAAGGCCACGCACACCCGCCAGGCCCGGCGCTGACCCCGCAACACGCCACGGCCCAGCGCCAACAAGCCCATGCCGGCCAGGGCCACCAGGGCGCCGGCCAACTCGGAGGCGCGCAGGGGGAGCACGGCCAACACCACGTGCAACCGGGCTCGCAGCGGGGGGGTGATGGCGTCGAGGAGGTCGATGGCCCCGGCCACCAGGATGGCGGCCGAGGCCAGACGGCGGACCCGACGGGTCCGGCGGTGGGCCCGACGCAGATCGGCCGCCGGCGGCCACGAGTCGCCCTTGGGGTACGAGGCCACCACGGTCGGATGCAGGCTGCGCACCATGTGCCGGATCGACACCAGGCGCTCGAGCAGGCTGTGCGAGGGAAGATCGGTCTCGGCATACAGCAACCGGGCGTGGAGATCGGCGCCCGTCTCGAGCTCAACCCAGCTCAGGCGCTGACGGTGGATGAACACGGGCGGCAACCCCAGGCGCCCGGCCTGCTCCTCGACCACTTCGGCCGTGGCCCCCACGTTGGCGAAGAAGCCGATACC
>JADMIJ010000338.1 GCA_015478655.1 Acidimicrobiales bacterium
GTACGTACCGCTCGGGCCGGCCTCGAACGCGATGACCCGCTGCGGTTCGTACATGGGGAATATGTAGGTGCGCCCCCGGTTGTGCATTGTGGTCGGCCCGTGGTCTGCCGGTGGGCCCGCGCTCGTGGCGGGGGTCGTAGGAGTGAGCCCGTGGCTCGGCGAAACGAACCTGCAGATGACCAACGGCATCCTCTGGGTAATGACCGGACTGGCCGTAGGCGGGTCGATCATCACGTTCGCGTTCCTCGTCTATGCGATCGTCCGGTTCCGTGACCGGAAGATGAAGGGGCATCGTCATGGTTAAGATCAACAAGCTCGAGATCGCCTGGACCCTAGCGGTCGTCGTCATCCTCGCGGGCGTCTCCGTCTATTCGACGTTCCTGCTGTACAATCTCGACGCCCTCGCCCCGAATCCCGGAGAGTACGTCAATGTCATCGGCCATCAATGGTACTGGGAGTTCTGCTACAGCAACGACACCTGCTACAACTCCACGTACGATGCGACGACGAACACCGTCTCGGGAGGCGCTTTATGGGCCCCACCAGGTACCGTCGTGCAGATCAACGTCACCGGTGCCGATGTGATCCACTCCTTCAACATCCCCGGCATCGGGGTCCGGATCGACGCGATCCCCGGTCGGACGAACATGATCCAGTTCTCGGTGCCCAACGTCCCGGCGGGAACCCAATATCTCATCCAGTGCACGGAGTTCTGTGGCACTTTCCACGGCACGATGCGCTCGTTCCTAGTGATCACGTAGTCCAGCGGGCTCGCTAGCGCGGGATCCGAAGGGCCGGCCCAGAACTGGGACCTTGCCTCGGCCCAGTATCTCGCCCGTCTTCCGTAGTGGTGCGTGGAGGTACGGGCGAGATGGATCCTCGGCAGATCGGAAGGGATACCGCGTGGTCCACCCGGTTCGTGAGCCCGCCTCGTCGCCGTCTCCGGCTCGCCGAGAGGGATCGCCCTCTTCCCAGAGGGCCCGGTTCCGAAGTGTCGAACGATCCCGGGATTACGGATGGGTCTTCGATAGCTGGGGGCCGGC
>JADMIJ010000143.1 GCA_015478655.1 Acidimicrobiales bacterium
ACCGAAGCCACCGGCCAGGCTCGGCCAGAGGAAACCGATCGTGCCGGCGCCGAGCTCGAACAACCAGAGGGCGATCCCGCCTCCGAGTGACCGACGGAGAAGCGTTCGGCGCGAGATGCCCTGGACCTGCCCGTCGCGACGGGCCTTGATCGCCGCTGTCGTCACTGCCTGCGGGCGAGACGCGGGTTCGACCTGGTAGTTGCTCATCGTGCTTCACGAACTCTCGAGCGACGCCTGGCGGGTGGTTCAGATCCTCGACGACCCAGGCGCCCCATAGTCTGCACCTCATCCGCGCGACTGTCTGCGGGAGGACCCTGTCGCTGGACACACGGATCGTTCGTGGCGCCCCCGGACGGACTCGAACCGCCATCAAGCAAAGCGACCGATCGCCTGCGCTGGTACGCGTTTCCCGGCTATCACTCGGACCCGATCCCGCGATGAGGTCGGTTTGGTCGGGGCGAGAGGAGTTGCCCCGCGAACCTACCTCATCGCCGCGAATGCCGCGGCCCTGCAAGAAGATGGGGCCGAAACCATCCCGGCTTCGGGCTCAGGCGTCGGCAGCCTGGCGGAGGCGCTCGAGCTCACGCCGGAGACGCTTATTGGGCCGGCCCTCCCCACGCATGGGCATGATCCCTGGCCCGGCCTCTGGCACGACCGGCGGGCTGAGGTCCACGTAACAGGTCGCGGCGACGAGGGCTCCGACACGCGACTCGATCGGCCGCACGACCTCGATGACGCGCTTGCGATCCGCGATGAGGGCCTCCATCCGATCGCCTGCGCGAACCTTCGTTGATGGCTTCGCCGACGATCCGTTCACGAGGACGTGGCCACCCTCGCACAGCCGCGTCGCAAGCAGACGGGTCTTCACGAGGCGCACCGCGCACAGCCAGCGATCGATGCGCGTCCCGTCGGTCGCGCGGGGATCATTCACGCGTTCCATGGTCGCACGGGTCAAGGCCGGACACCTGTGCCCACATCGCCAGCTCATCAGAGTGATCCGGCTGGGACCGCCGTCAACCCGGAGATGCCGACAGGGTCTGACCGAGCAACCCCCATCCCCACACCATGGCGAGATCGTGTGGCCGGAGCAGGCGAACCGGTGGATTACGCGATGGGCCGCTCGTAGGAGCATGAGTTGTCAGTCGTCCTGACGGCCTCACCCCCTCGGTAAACTGACGCACACCCGCGCGGGGCATCGCTGAGCAAGACGGCACGAGAGACCAAGGAGCGGGATTTCCTATCGACGACCAGCCAGTTACGATCGCGCTCCTGGCGGACTCGGGCAAACTTCGTTGATGCCGATCGCCGTGCTGGCCGCTGTCTTCCCGGTCATCTTCATCGCGGAGCTGCCGGACAAGACGATGTTCGCCTCCCTGATCCTCTCCACCCGTGGGCGGCCCGTCTCTGTGTGGATCGGCGCGGCTCTTGCCTTCACCGTCCACGTCGCGATCGCGGTGACCATCGGCGCGACGCTCTTCGCCATCCTGCCGCACCGAGCCGTGGAAGGTGTCGTTGCGTTGATGTTCCTCGGCGGCGCGGCCTTCGCGTACCGAGACAGCATCGCGGCCGAGGAGGCGGCCGGAGAGCGAGCCACGGAGGTCGCGGGCGTCCGCAGGACTGTCGCGACCGCGTTCATCGTCATCTTCCTCGCCGAGTGGGGTGATCTCACTCAGATCCTCACGGCTACGCTTGCCGCGCAATACCGGGCCCTGTTGGCCGTTGCGGTGGCGGCGACACTGGCGCTCTGGTCCGTCGCCGCCTTGGCCGTGACGGCGGGGCGTCTGCTCGAACGCCTGCCGATGTCCTTGGTGCGCCGCCTCACCGCCGTAGTCCTCGTTCTGCTCGCCGTGGTCGCGGGGGCGGAGGCTGTATTCGGGTGGGCCGGACCATTCTGATCGTCAAGGCGGTCGCGATCTCTCTACCGCAGGGCTGAACGGGTGGTGCGGCGTTCTCAGGCCGGCTCGCGTTCGAGGTTGAGCGCAAGCAGCCGCTCAAGAATCGCCTTGTCGGCAAGGTCGGGTGGCCAGCCGTAGGCGGCGAGGACCGCCCGGTCGAGATCGGCATGAACGTTGGCGAGCCACGTCGGGCGCTCGTTAGCTACACGAGCGGCTCTTGGATGACCTCGGCGGTGCTCGCCACGAACTTCACAAATGCCGACCGACCCCCACACCAGTGGCTGGGAACGGGTCCATCGGAGCAGATCTCAACGATTAGCCCCAATACCAATAACTTAGGGCGGGGCAAGGACGCGGACCGCCTCGGGCGGCGGGAGGGACGGTTGGGGCCAGGCGCGGTGCGCCGCGCGCTTGACCCCGAAGCCCGACATCTTGCGCTTGACCACCCGGGCGTTTCTCTCAAGGCCATCATTCCCGATCAGAAGGGCACCTGTTCGTCTGTCCCGGATGATGAATCACGCCCGGGGTTCGGTGGATCCGGGGTTAGGGATCCAGCCGACACGGCAGGACTGTCGTGCGGCGTACGGGGCAGGCTGCATTCGATCCAAGGTCATCGCGAGGTGCCTTGGCGGTCAAGCACCTGCCCTGGGTCGCGCGGTCGGACGAGACCTTGAGTGGCATCGGAAGCCCGCGCCGCGTTCTCGCCGACTCTGGCGGCGCCGATGATACCGGCCGTGTTACCCATCACCGCCGCCACGAGCGGGGCATTCGTCCTGAGGAACTGCTTGTACTTCGAGAACTCCTTGGCCATGCCCCCGCCCAGGATGATGAGGTCCGGCCAGAGGCACACTTCGTATCGGGCCAGCAGCTCGTTGAACTCGCGGCCCCACTTCCTCCGGCCGATATTCCGCCGGGTCCGCGCCGCAGCCGACAGGCGAGTCTCCGCATCCCGACCATGGAACTCCACATGCCCGAGCTGCATGTTTGGCACGAGCTGCCCGTTCACGAAGAGCGCCGAGCCGATGCCGGTCCCAAGGGCAAGCAGCAGAACGACGCCAGGCTGCCCCTTACCCCGGATCCACCGGTCCGCCCCGCCTGAGCGGTGCGGAAACGACGAATCAGGTGCCCATCTGAACTGGGAAGATGGCGTTGAGAGACACCCATCAGCCCACAAAGAGGAGCACCTGATTGATGCGATCATCGCACAGCCTCGACCGCCTCGATACGGCCTTTGATGACGATCGCCTGGTGGCCGACGCAGGGCTCCTTCTGCCGGCGACACTGGCCCAGCACCTCGGCCTGAAGGCGCTCGTCGACGAGCATCTCGACCTCGGCGACAAGCCCGGCCGGGCGCACGTCGGCGACAAGCTCCTGACGCTCGTCATGTCGGCCCTCGCAGGCGGTGACTGCATCGACGACGCCGGGGCGCTCCGCTCGGGCGGCACGGAGCGGGTGCTCGGCTTCACGGTCAAGGCGGCCTCGACCCTGGGCACGTTCCTGCGCAGCTTTCGCTGGGGCCATGTCCGCCAGCTCGACCGGGTCAGTCGGGAGCTCCTCGCCCGGGCCTGGACGGCGGGAGCCGGACCCGGGAGCACGCCCCTCACGATCGATCTCGACTCGACGATCTGCGAGACATACGGCCTGGCGAAGGACGGTGCCCGCCATCACACGTACACCCATGTTCGCGGCTATCACCCGCTCCTCGCGATCGCCGCGGGGACCGGCGACGTCCTCATGGCGAGGCTCCGCGAAGGCCGGACCAACACCGTCCGAGGCGCGGCCCACTTCCTCGTCGAGACGATCGGCCGGGTCCGATCAGCGGGGGCCACGGGGCAGCTCACGATGCGGGCCGACAGCGGCTTCTATGCCCGCGACGTGGTGAAGGTGTGCCAGACGATGGGCGTCCGCTTCTCGGTCACGATCCGGATGAGCCCGGCGCTCCACGGCCAGATCGCCGCGATCCCCGAAGCGGCGTGGACCCCGATTCCGTACTGGATCGCCGGCGGGGCCGACGTGGCCGAGACGACGTACACCCCGTTCGCCGACCGGAGGGACGCGGTCCCGGTCCGGCTCATCGTCCGGCGAGTCCGGCCGACCCCGGGCAGCCAGCTCGCCCTGCTCACGCTCTACGACCATCACGCCTTCATCACCGACCGGGATGGCCAGACCCTCGAGCTCGAGGCCGATCATCGCCGGCACGCCGAGATCGAGAACGCGATCCGGGACCTCAAGTACGGGATGGGTCTCAACCATCTGCCGTCGGGCAAGTTCGGCGCGAACGGCGCCTGGCTCGCCGTCGGGGTGATGGCTCACAACCTCGCCCGCTGGACGGCCCGGATCGGGCTCGGTGCGGGGATCGTCACGACCAAGACCTTGCGCCGGCAGCTGTTCGGCCTCGCCGGGCGCCTGACCCGCTCGGCTCGCCGGTGGACCCTCCACCTGCCGGCCCGCTGGCCGTGGGCGACCAACTGGAGCGCCGCCCTGGCGCGACTGCGGGCGATCCCGCTCCTGGCCTGACCGCTCGCCGCTCCCCTCGGCCGCCTCGGGGCTGGCGGGAGCCTGCCAAGAGTTCAGCCTCGGCCCATCGGAGGCGTCGGAGCAGAGGTCTCTGGCCCACCGTCGGTGCCTCATCGACCCGATCGGAACCTCCACGGGTCGACACTCGCCCGCCGAACCCTGCAAATGGGCTGGCTCGGGCCGTCAGACGGAGATGTCGGTGGATCCGGGCTAACGGACGATGTCGATCAGGCGATCGGTGCCACGCGCATACTCCGTCCTGCCCGCGGTCCGCGTTTCCCGGCCATCAGAGGCATTGAGACCTGCCCCCGAAGGAGCTGGCATGCCGATGGACTCGCGACTGGCGGCTTATCCCGGATCCACCGAACCCGGTCGTCCGACCGGCTGACGAGGCTCGGACAG
>JADMIJ010000144.1 GCA_015478655.1 Acidimicrobiales bacterium
CGGTCGTCCACTACGAGTCGCGTAAGTCACAATGATTAACGCGCGAGAGCACTAGCGTTCTCTCCAACGAGATCGGAGTCTGCAACGTGGAAGTCGTCCACACAGCGCCGAGGCGCTACGACGAGTCCGATCCTCGAAGGCCCTCCAGAACCACCATCACCAACCGGGAGACCGCCGCCTTGGATGGGAGTGACCCAGCGCCCGAAAGGGCGAACACGCAGAACGTCGCCAACTCACCGGGGGAAACGTCGCTCCGGACGAAACCCGCAGCGACCCCCTCGATCATCAGTCTCTGCAGGAACTCTCGGACGTGCTCCTCGGTCCCGGCAACGCCTCCGTGCTGATGGAAGAGCGCGGTGAGATCAGCACCGTGGCCTTGGTGTGCGATCTGGAAGCGGACGAGGGCGTATGCCTGCAGGACGGCGGTAAGCCGCTCGTCGACTGAACCCTCCCCGTGAGCTAGTTCCCTGAGCTGGCCGAGGTGAGCGTCGATGTGCTCTTCATGCCAGGCCTGGAGGATGGACTCCACATCGGGGAAATACTTGTAGAGCGTCGCCCGTCCGATGCCGACATCCTCGGCGATCCGCGACATGGTGACGGATCGCACCCCGCCGCTTGCCACCAGCGATGCCGTCGTCTCGATGATGGCATATCGGACTTCTTGGCGGTGGGTATCCACGGTGTCTGACCAGAGTCTTGGCATCGTCATTACTATACGTTATGTCAGTGTACAATACAGTGCGTCTTGACATCGACATACTGTATTGATAGATTCTGGATCCATGACCGGACCCGATGACATCTCTGTCGTCACCATCACCAGACTGACGAAGCGCTACGGCGAGACGGTGGCGGTCGACGACCTCAGCTTCTCGTTGCGTCCTGGCACGATCACCGGCTTCCTGGGGCCGAATGGAGCCGGGGAAGACTACGACTCTGCGCCTACTCCTGGGCCTTGCCAAGCCGACCGTCGGATCCGAATACGTCTTCGGGCGACGGTATGGCGACATCGAGCATCCGGGCCGCCTGGTTGGGGCTGTCTTGGAGTCCGACGACTTTCATCCGGGGCGCTCGGGACGGGACCACCTCCGCGTCTTGGCAGTGACGTCGGACATCGAACTGGGTCGGGTCGAGGAGATGCTCCATGTAGTCGGGCTTTCCGATGCGGCCTCACGACCCGTGAAGACGTATTCGCTGGGCATGCGACAACGGCTTGGACTGGCTGGTGCGCTCCTGGGCCAACCCGACCTGCTCGTTCTGGACGAACCGGCCAACGGTCTCGACCCGGCAGGAGTGCGGTGGCTCCGGACCGTCCTGCGGTCGTTCGCCGGCGGCGGAGGCACGGTCCTGGTATCGAGTCATGTTCTCGCCGAGGTCGCTCAGACCGTGGAGCAAGTGGTCATCATCGATCAGGGCCGTTTGGTGGCGGACGCACCACTGAACAAGATCGCTGACCAAGGTCGGACACTGGAGGACGCCTACTTGGCGTTGACCACCGAGGTCGCCTCATGAACACGCAACTCCGGGCCGAGTTCCTCAAGCAGCGAACCACGCGGACCGCCGTGGGCATGCTTGCGGCGCTGTTGGGTCTCGTCGTCTCTGCCATTGCCGTTCACGCATTCGGCCTCCCCATTCACAGCGTCGGTAGCGGCTCCAATCAGCTCGGCATCTTCATTGACGTTGGCGAAAACCTGGGTTCCCTGTTCGCGGCATTGCTGGGTGCGATGGCAATCACCGGTGAGATCCGACACGGAACCATCCGATCGACGCTGTTGGGCACCCCACAGCGTGGTCGCGTCGTCATCGCCAAGGCAGTGACCGCGCTCGTGCTGGGTATCGTGTTCGGTGCGTTGGCCGCGGGCGCAGCTGAGGGAGCGGGCACCCTATTTCTCAGCATCCGCAACGCCCCGCTGCACGTCACAGCGGGTGACTACGTTCTCCTTGTTGCAGGTGGTGCTGTTGCTGCATCACTCTGGGCAGTGATTGGTCTCGGCGTCGGGGCGATCGTTCGCAGTCAAGTCCCGACCGTTGTCGGCATCCTTGTCTGGGTGCTCTTCGTCGAGAACATCCTCGCTGGCAGCCTTCCAGCCGTCGGCAAGTTCGCACCGGCGGCACAGGGACGCGCGATCGCCGGAGCCACGAACGGCACGGTGAGCGCGCCTGCCATTGGGTTCGTTCTGCTCACCCTCTACGCAGTCACGTCGGTCACCCTGGGTTGGGTTGCAACCAATCGACGCGATTTCGCGTAGGTGCAAGGAGACACGCAACCCATGAATCTGCCATCCCACTCCGGCCAAGATGGCGAGAGGCACGTCAAATCCGCACGATCCCGGACGGCAAAGATCGTCGTGGCGGTCGCTGTCCTAGCGATTCTTGTCGGGATAGTGATGCTGCATGTCACAGGCGTGATCCACGGCCACTGAAGCCGGTGGCCCCTGAACCGAAGGGGCAGGCATGTCGCGAATAGCCCTCATCGCCCGTTTCGATGGCGATGCACAAGTCCTTGAGGAGTCCTTTCGCGCCGCCGCGACCAAATACTCGCAAGATCTCGCCGCACCGCAACCGACTTCCGCGCTCCTCATGCGCAACAAAGAAGGAATCGTCGTCGTCATGACATGGCCGGAGGGCTCCGGCATCAAGCCATTCCAAGCCTTCTTTCGCGGCTCGCTGGAGGAGCTCGGCCTTCCGCATCCACGCGTCGAGCACTTTCGTGCGGACGCGATCACTTGGGGAGCTCTATCGAAGGAGTAGGTGTCCAGCCCCGAGTTGAGCGGCGGCAGGCTGATCATCAGCCTTGGCTGCACTGCCTCAGTGATCTCAACGTCGACAGCAACCTATCCGTCGCTGTCGATCAAGCTGCCACCACCGCTCGTCCCTCGAAGGAGTAAGCGAAGGGATTGGGTTCGCCTTTCATGTAGTGACAGTCAAGGTCTGTAGTCCGAAGCGGGACGCTTCGAGCGGCTCACCAATTCGCCTCGTGAGGTTGACAACAGCCCCCCGGTGCATGCCGTACTTGCCGTAGAGCGGGCGAAGACCGGGTGGGCCGCCATCTCAGCCCGCCACGACGAGGGTCCCGGCCATTCCCTTCTGGGCGTGGCCCGGAACTGCGCACAGGTACTGGTAGGTGCCAGCGCTGCCAGCGGTGAAGCTGATCGTGCCGACGTGCATGCCTGCAGATGTCGGGTGGCCGAGGAACCACAGCGCTGCACCCTTGAAGGCGGGAGGTGAGGTCATCATTGGCATCCACGAGGATGCTGATCCGGTGGCGGTGACGACGAGCCCGTGCGCAGTGTCCGGATCGGCGTTCACGACCCCGATGGTGACCCGGGCCCCGGATTCCACGGAGATCCTGGGGTTCACCAGACCGGCAATGCGGAACGTCTCGTCGGGGCCACCCGCGGGGCTGGCGAGCGCAACGAGGTTGGCCGAGTGTCCGGAGAATGTGATGCTGTTGGTTCCGGGGCTCACCGTGGCACCAACGGGAACCTCATTGCCCAGCTGGGTGGCCTTGGCGGAGCTGACCCGGGGACCGGGTGCATTTGCGAAGAGCTTGCCCATGACCTTCCCCGGATCAGTTGTTGGATCCCATCATGTAGCCCGGCAGGGAGCCACCGTGCATCCAGCCGGGGGCATTCGTCCCGCCCATCATCCACGCATAGCCGGAGGCCCCCATCATCGATCCATACGACCCGCCCATCATCGAGCTTCCGCCATAGCGTCCCATCATCGACTGGTAGTAGGAGTAGGCCGAACCGTCAGCCGTCCCGGACGCCGCTACTCCCTGCGATGAAGAACGGTGACTGGCCGCCACGGCCACACCGACCCCGAGTCCTCCGATGGCAAGGGCTGCAACGGCGACGAGTGCGACGAGACGCTTGTGATTCAAGGGGACCTCCTGTAGGGATTCGATTCATACCGGCCGCTCCGCGGTTCTCAGCTCACGTCCGCGTGGCGATCTTCTTGGAGCAGTGTGACCGCCGATGGGCCTTCGCTTTTCCCGGGCTCAGCGGTAGTCGTAGGTGCTTCGCCAGCAGTGGTCTCTGTGCTCACAACGGACACGGTGGGCACTGTCGCAACCACCTTGACCTCCAAGTGTGCGGGAAGGGGCCGACGCATTTCCGCGACCTTCCACCATCACGAGATCCTCTTCTCCAGGTAGTAGTCAGCGCTCCAGCGGCTCGGACCGGCGTAGTAGCTGAGGGCGAGCAGGCCTCCGAACACAACGGCGTAGATGATGGCTGTCCCGATGTCGGCAGACCCCGACGTGTACGGGCCACCGAACCCCTCCGCTGTCGCCCAGATAAGAAGGCTGAAGACGATCGCAGAAATGTAGGTGAGCTTCCGGGCGAATCCGAAGATCAGCGCCAGCGCAATCAGCGTCTCGGCAACGGCGACGAAATAGGCGAAGAATGTCGCCTGTGGATGCTGAAGGTTGATCCAGAAGTCGAACCACCACCGCAGCCACCCAGGTTGGCCTTGGGCGGTGCCCATGATCGTGTCCATGTAGCTCGACCTGAATCCCGGCAACCACTTGAGTACCGCGTCGATCAGCCAGATCACCCCGAAGCTGATCCGCAACCCGTCCTTTGGCCACGCCGGTACGCCTCGCTCCTGCGTATTTGCTTCTGCCACCGTCAGCGTGTTGCTCATCGTCTGTCTCCTCTCGCCTGGCTCCAACGCGATCCGATTCGCATACTTCAACTGTAACTATTCAGGCCCCGGCGGGCAGCCAGGCGTGACCTTCGAACAGCTGGCGT
>JADMIJ010000339.1 GCA_015478655.1 Acidimicrobiales bacterium
CCGTCCTCGTCCTCGGGCTCCCCCCGGTCCCAGGGGTCGTCCGGATCACGGACCCATGAGGGACCGTCATCGGAGCCTGAGCGGTTCGGTGTGCTGCTCCGTTTGGGGGCCGGTTCCTTCGGCCCTTCACGACGGAGGCGTTCGAGCCGGTCCCGCAACGATGCCGGCTCGAGCCGGCACCGCTCCGCCACCTGCATGACGTACTGGTCTCTGACCAGGTCATCGGGGTGCTCGGCCACAGCCGTCAGGGCGGCATCGGCCGCCTTGGCCCTGCCCTCGGGCGTCGACAGGTCGGCGGCCGACAGCACCCGCTCCACCCGGAACTGGAGGAAGGGCTTCGCCCCCTCGACTGCGGCCCGGAGGGCATCGGGATCCGATCGGGACAGCTCGCCGGGATCCGCTCCCGCCGGCAGGTCGGCCACGGCCACATCGATCTCGTGGCGGCGCTCCCACTCGTAGAAGCGGCCCGCCGCTGCCTGCCCGGCCCCGTCGGCGTCGTAGGCCAGCACCACCCGCTTGGCGAAGTTCCGGAGCACGCCGAAGTGCTCGTCGGCCATGGCCGTGCCGCACGTGGCCACCGCCCGTTCCACCCCGGCCTCGAAGAAGCCGATCACGTCGGTGTAGCCCTCGCACACCACGACCTCGTCGCTCTTGATGATGTCGGCCTTGGCCCAGTTGAGCCCGTAGAGCACCTTGCGCTTGGAGTAGATGACCGACTCCTGCGAGTTCTTGTACTTGGCCGGGTCGCTGCTCCCGGGCAGGATCCGGCCACCAAGAGCCACCGGTCGGCCTGACGAATCGCAGATGGGGAACAGCACCCGCCCCCGGAACGCGTCCTGGAGCCGACCCCTCCGGTTTACGAACCCGAGCCCGGCCCCCACCGCCACCTCCTCGGTCAGCTTGAGCGCTCGGCACAGGGCATCCCAGTCGTCAGGCGCCCACCCCAGGAGGAACCGCCGCACCACCGAGCCGTCGTAGCCACGGGACCGCAGGTAGTCGCGGGCCTGTCCGGCATCGGCCCCGGTCAACAG
>JADMIJ010000340.1 GCA_015478655.1 Acidimicrobiales bacterium
CTAGTGGTCCGTCTGCGTTTTGATCTGGTGCAGGGTGTCGCGTCCGCGTTGGACCTTGGCGATGATGTCGTCGGCGGTGGCTTTCCAGATGAACGGTTTCGGGTCGTTGTTCCAGTGCTCTGCCCAGGTGGTGATTGCTGCGCTGAGGTCGGCGACGCTGGTGAAAACGCCGCGACGCAGGCGCCGCTCGGTGAGTTCTTTGAACCAGCGCTCGATCAGGTTCAGCCACGAGCTCGAGGTCGGGGTGAAGTGCAGGTGCCAACGGCGGCGGTCGCGGTGGGCCAGCCATCTCGTAATTTCCGGGGTGGAGTGGGCGGACAGGTTGTCCAAGACGACGTGGACAGACAACCCGCGGGGCACGGTCGCGTCGATCTGTTTGAAGAAACGCAGCACGTCGGTCCCGGCGTGGCCCTTGTTCAGATCGGTGAGTACCTCACCGGTCGCGATGTTCATCGCCGCGAACAGGTCGATGGTGCCGTTTCTCTTGTAGTCATGGGTCATCGTGCCCGCCCGGCCACGTTTCATCGGCAGCGAGGGCTGGGTGCGGTCCAAAGCTTGGCACTGGGTCTTCTCATCGAAGCTGAACACCACCGCTCGCGATGGCGGGTTCAGATAAAGCCCGACAACGTCGACGAGTTTCTCCTCGAACCGCGGATCGTTGCTGATCTTGAACGTGTCGACCTTCCACGGCTTGAGCCCGTGATCGGCCCAGATCCGGGCCACCGCGTCCTTGCCGATCCCGACTCGTGCCGCCATCGATCGGGTGCTCCAGTGGGTCGACCCGTCCGCGGGAAGTTCCTTGTGGGTCAGCCGAACAACCTCCTCGACCGTCCCGGCCGCGATCGTGGGCTTGCGCCCGCGACCCTTCGCGATGATCCCGACCCCATCGATGCCCTTATCGGCAAAGCGGGTACGCCACCGGCGCACCGTGTCCGAATCAACCTCGCAGCGACGGGCGATCTCCTGATTAGCGACCCCATCAGCGGCCAACAGCAAACCCTTGGCCTGCACCACCAT
>JADMIJ010000341.1 GCA_015478655.1 Acidimicrobiales bacterium
GGCTCGGACAGCTTGCCGTTGCGCAGGGCCTCAGAGGTCTCGGGCGCATCGGCCAGGGCCTTGCCCGTCTCCAAGGTGGAGTGGGCTTGTCCCACCCCTACCCCTTCGGTCTCGGCGATCAGCGAGGCGGCGTTCTTGTGGCCGGCGTCTCGCCAGATGTTGGAGGACTCGATCCGGGTGGCCAGGGCCAACTTGGCCGCGGTGGCCAACCGCAGGACCTCGACCACCGAGGTGTACAACTTCTGGGCGTCGGCTCCGGTGAGGCACTCGGGCTCCAGAGCCGTGACCGCTCGATGGAGCGAGGAGCTGGCCTGGTCGAACAGCTCGCTGAGGCGAAGGTCGGAGCCCGTGCCAGACGGCCCACCGCCAGCCACGTCGCCAGCCGTATTGCCAGCAACATCGGCGCCGGGGTTGGCCCCTGTCCTGTGCTTCGAATCCACCGAACTCATGTGTCCAATGATGCCCGAAAGGTGTGACAACACTTGGAAAGACAGGGAAAGCGCTGGTCAGGAGCGACAAAGCCGAAACCAAAGAAATCAAGGATTCGAAGGCCGCCAGTACACACTGGAAGAACCGAAGCCCGCCCGCTCAGCCAGCCAACCCGACGTGTCCGACTTCGGGCCTCGGCCATTCAGGTGCGTAGGACATGGCCTCCGCCTTCTCGCATTGATCGGCCGTACCTCATTGAGGCGCCCGGCCTCGGTCTCTCCTGATCGGCCTCGGTCCATTGGCACCGGACGTCGGGCACGAACTGTGCGGGCCCGCTCAGGCGGCTGTCACTACGGCGAAGGTGCCGCCGAAGGAGCGAGGGCCCTTGACGCCATTGCCGTTGCCGGTGGTGGCGGGATTCAGCGGATTCCCGTTCGAATCGAGTCGGGGAACCTCTCCCGAATAGAAGTACAACGGCTTCCCGTTATAGGTGACTTGGTGCGTACCATCGGCACGGACGATCTCCCCGACCGACTTCTTGGTCAGGCTGCCCGTGACTAACGGCGAGCTTGTGGTCAGAACAGGGG
>JADMIJ010000145.1 GCA_015478655.1 Acidimicrobiales bacterium
CTACCGGGGCGCCATGTGGCTGCGTGATCGACCCACGGATCAGTCATGAGAGCCACGAAAGTCCTGGTCGACAATCCGGATGACGTTCTCGGCACCCATAGGGTTCAGCCGAGCTGGTTCGAATCTGGCCTGTTCCGTTTATCTTCCCATTCTCTCATGGCTGTCCTGCGAGACGAAGTGGCCAGCCGACTGCTGGAAACCTCTTGGATCACACAACCAGCCGCTGTCGCGAATGACGACATTGTGCCGCCAACGAGCCGATCGAGGCCGAGACCACCCACTGAGAACCCGGAATCGCCGCAACTAGGATGCGGCCGCTGCAATATGCCAGATGCTTACAGCCATTTCCGGTGTCAGGTTCGAAGTGTTTACATCGACCAAGATCGGGAACCCACTCGATGCCGGACCCACCACCTTAATGCCTCCATTCGTCACGCGATAATCAATTAGGCAACCAGGCTTTGGTGCCAAGTCTGATTCATTTGCCGGCGTCTGGGACGCTGCCGGTAAGTTCTGAGGGTCACAGTTGCCAATACTGGTCCATGTTCCGTGAGGGTATTCCTGGATGGAAAGGGGGACTGACCCACCGACGGCGCCCTGCCCATCCGAAGGATTCACCGTCTCATATGAGCAAGCTCGAACATCAGCGTTCACATCGTCGCCACTTGCCGTGAGATTCACGCCGACGATGTTCGATAGCACCGAAGCAGAAAGCACTGGACAGATGTCCGGCTGGGTGCCTCCAGCCTGTCCTTGCGGCGAACCGTGCTGCCTCGCCCCCGTCGAATCTGATCCACCGCTGGCCGGCGCACGAGCAGTGGTTGAAGAACTGCAGCTAGCGAGCAGCAACAGGCCCACAATGCAGATAATCCCTGCGCGCACTTTTGTCCGATGCAGATTTGCCCCCACGCGTGTCCACCTCCTTGATCACTCAACTGCCTCCCTACCTTAAGTTGCTTCAGTGCGGAAGTGAGACTATCTGGCTAGCTGGGTTGCCGCCGAGTCACGAGGGGGCCGGCGTTACCACGTTGCCCGACGAATCCACCGTCAATCCTGCGGCTTGCGCAAGGCCGATCACCGTTGTACTTGCGACAGGTAGGTTTGGAGGGCTGGAATGGCATTGGCCGACAGCGGCAGCCAAGCAGTATCCATCATCCGGACCAGAGATCCTTGCCCAACGGCCGCCCTGCGCCTGAAAGAGGGAAACGCTGGCTCCAGCACTGCCGTAGCCAGCGGACAATGCCCATTCCCCTTGGCAAGCATAGAATTTCACAGCAAATGATGGGTCTGAGGCGTCTGGAAACATGAGGTTGGCAAAGACGGCGGGATCGCATGCCGCTGTCATCGTCTGGGCTGGAGCCGAAGCCGTTGTAGTGGTTGTCATCGTTGGAATGGCGACAGGGGCTCCTGCATTGAATGGAACACAGATGTCGACAAGCTGACTCGCGTCGAAGGATTGACCATGTTGAGGGAAGTACCACTCGACCTTCTGGTAAGCCGGTTTCCCTTGACAGAGTCCTGGGTCCATCGCCACGACAGTGGCAGTCTCTTGAGAACCGCCTGCTACGTCCTGGCCATCAGCCACATAGTCGCTGATGCCCTGCCCTTGAGCCACCGGGCCTCCCCACAATGACCAAGCAATGTTGCTTAACAGGCTTGTCGGGTCACCACCCCAGGAAAAGTTGGCCGGCTCAACCTTTCCGTAGCCAATTGGAGTCCCGACAGCTCCGAAAGATTGCCCGGCAGGTGACCCAAGCGCCGATTCCGACCCGGGATTCCACACGACGATCAATGGATTCGCCTGCGTGTTCGCCAGTGGAACCGGGACACCCGGCTGAATTGTGAGAATTCGTCGCGACCATCCGTTCGGCTGCGCGGTGCTCGCCATGCTGACGAGCCGGCCGTGTGCGTCGGATGACCGACAGCTGGCAAATCGCACGGGGGTGAATTCGGCCAGAGGAGTGACGCCGGCTGGCACGCCGAGAATTGGGTCTTCTGCTACGCATTCTGCCGTGTAGCTGTGTTGCAGTCCCGACCCAAAGATACTGGTGCTCGACCAGAGAAGCTTGTTCGCTCGGGAATCCGAGATCTTGTAGCGGGCATACCCACCCTCGTCAACCACGTCGGCCGCTATGACGTCCTTCGGCTTCACGGAGTAGCAGTGACCGTGAGTCTTCTGACAACCCGCTGGCTTGTTGTTTCCCGGCTTGAATTCTTCGTCGAAGGCGGTGTACGTGGGCACGCCGTCGTTGCAATTGGAACGGGTGCCGGTTTGATAGAGCGTGTCCTGCGGCTTGTGGTCGCCGCCGATGCCCACCCAGATCGCCAGGTAGGAAGGATTCTTGGACGTGCACGTCACCGTCGGAACCGTCCATTTTCCGAACGCTCCCCACAGGTTCTTCTTAGGAGCCACCACCTCCAAGCCGCCCCAGGTCCCTCCAGATGAGGCTAAAGCCGCAGAGCCCGGGGATGCGGTCACGACTCCGGACAAGAGAGATGAACAAGGGATGGCAACCAGGCCAAGCACCATCACGGCATGAACCCATCGAACCCGAAGCCGTTGTTCGCCAACTCGGAGCATGGTGGCCCACCTCACAGCCTCAGGGCCACGTGGACCCGCCGATGCAACTGCTTAGCACTGCGACAGAGGCCAGGTGAGCCTCCAAGGCAAACAATCAACCAGGAACCAGGGGCGGACACGGGTCGGCCGAACCTTGTTGGAGTCCGCTCTGTCGCCAGATTTCGGAACGAGGAGGTCGATCTCGCCCACACGATGGGGTTCTTCAGCTCTTCATCGAAGTCGGCGATGGTTAGTAACTGCGCACGAACCGGCATGTCCGTATTCCGTGGCGTGCCTCTATCCGGGGCCGTGCAGCTTCGGGATCACTGCAACTGAATGGGGCACCAAATTAGCACCAACCATTCTTCACGCTGACTGCAGCAACCCAGTTATGCTGCGGCGAGCTTCGTCAGGCTGGGCGATTCGGATGGTGCCGAACTATCTGCAGCCCGAAAGGGAGATCGACACATGCACCGAAGAATCGTTGCCGCAGGACTGATGGCACTCATTGCCAGCGCCAGCGTCTTGATATCAGCCGGAACTCCTGCATCGGCCAGTGGCGTCTGGTCGGTTGTCCCCGCGCCCGCAGTCTCGCCTTTGGGATACAACGCTCCGTACGGGATCTCCTGTCCATCGGTAGGCAACTGCGTGGCGGTCGGCGCATCCTTTACCAACAACAGCTTTAACGTCTCTTCTCCCGTGATCCTCACTGAGTCTGGCGGTTCCTGGTCGGTCAGCCAGACGCCCTCCCTCGGATTCCTCTCCCCATTTGTGAACACAACCCCGATCGTCGGCGCCCCTGCCGGCGCGACATTGACGGGGGTCGCGTGCACCTCCGTAGGCAATTGCGTGGCGGTGGGCTACTACTACACCGACAACGGGGGAGCAGCGTACGGCTACGCGTTGATCCTCACCGAATCGAATGGGAGCTGGTCGGCTACCCAGGAACCGTCTTTAGGAGGGTTGTCGCCGTCGCCAGTCGCAGGCGGCCAGCTGTACGGCGTCTCCTGCACCTCCGTCGGCAACTGTGTGGCGGTCGGCCAATACTCAGCTAATCCGCTGATCTACACAGAGTCGAACGGGGTCTGGTCGGCCACCCAGCAACCCACACCGCCCGACAGCGGCTACTCCCTGCACGGCATCTCTTGTCCCTCTGGGGGAAACTGTGTGGCGGTCGGCGGCTCCGACGTCTTTGGTATCCATGATCCGGTGATCCTGACCGACTCGAGCGGGTCTTGGTCGGATACCTCGACGCCGTCCATCTCCGACCTTTCGCCCGCACCGTTCTTGGGATCGGGCGGCTCACCCAACGAGCTGAACGGGGTCTCCTGCACCTCCGTGGGCAACTGCGTGGCGGTCGGTTCCTACTGGTACGGCACCGCCTCAACGGGCGACACCTCAGCACTGGCCTTCAGCGAGTCGAACGGCACTTGGTCGGCCACCCAGATGCCCTCCAACAGCTTGGGCGAGGGCTCGTCGGGGGTCTCTTGCCCGTCCGCGGGCACCTGTGCGGCGGTAGGTGACTACCTCGACAGTTCGGGCAATGCGACCGGCCTCCTCATTGAGTCGGCGGGAACCTGGACCATCGCACCGAAGCCTGCAGGAGGCCTCAGCAGCCCCGGGTCATGGGGGGTCTCCTGCGCGTCCACTGACAACTGTGTGGCGATCGGCAACTATCAATTCAACGGTACCTGGGGCCTAGTGATCTACACCGAGTCCCCTGGTGGTAACGCCATGTTCCTCGGTTCGACCGGCGCGCTCACCCTCAACAAACCGGTCGTGGGCATGGCCGCGACCCCCGACGGCAAGGGCTATTGGGAGGTGGCATCTGACGGGGGCGTCTTCTCCTTCGGCGACGCGGCCTTTTTCGGGTCGACCGGCGCGCTCACCCTCAACAAACCGGTCGTGGGCATGGCCGCGACCCCCGACGGCAAGGGCTATTGGGAGGTGGCATCTGACGGGGGCGTCTTCTCCTTCGGCGACGCGGCCTTTTTCGGGTCGACCGGCGCGCTCACCCTCAACAAACCGGTCGTGGGCATGGCCGCGACCCCCGACGGCAAGGGCTATTG
>JADMIJ010000342.1 GCA_015478655.1 Acidimicrobiales bacterium
GACCCGATCTGGGGCAACGGAGGGTCCTACATGATGGGGAAGGGCTACTTCCTCAACATGCTCGCCCACTACGAGCTCATCTCCGGGAAGCAGTTCGACAACCCCGTCGAGTTCGTCTACGACGATGAAATCCGCTTCTCCTACACCCACGACGAGATCGCCCAGGTCCTGTACGACCAGTTCATGGCCGAGGTCGATGACGGCGGGACCACCCTCACACCGGGCATCGACTGCGAGGTCGGCAAGGTCTTCCCCTGGTGCGTCAGTGTCGGCGGCATGGCGATGCACCTCACCGACAAGCTCCACGGCACCAACACCCGAACCGGCTACTACCGGTGGCTGGACTGGATCAAGCAAGAGAACATGGTCGGCGGGGCGGAGACGCCCGACGGCCCGTACAACTGGGCCACCATCTACTACGACCGCGACATCCCCTACAACATGAATGGCCCGCAGCACCAAATCCCCGGCAACTGGCTGTGCTGTGCCTACCAGTACTCCATGAGTGACTTGAAGCTTGCCACCCGACTCTACGAGGGTGCGATCAACAAGTTCATGATCACAGAACCGGACGGTTCCGCCCACATCAACCTTCCCCCGGAACTTGGCGGCGGCGAGGATCTGGTCGGATTCGGGGCGGCGGTTTCCTGCGCCTGGGAGTTCGGTGATTACGACACCCACGCCCGGCTGCAGCGGTGGGCGAACGACCACTACCAGCCCACCCGCAAGGACGGCGAGTTCTACTACAAGTTCGGAATCGACGAGCAGTGGCCGCGGGGTTGGCCGAACGACTGGATGCTCATGTCGGTCGCCGGGGGCCCCGGCAGCTGGCAGAAGATGCACAACGACCCCGACATCAAGAAGTTCCACCAGCCGACACTGGTCGGAGTCAACTACCCCGATGTCGCCGTCCGCCAGGCCAAGTACGACGAAAGCATCGGTGCCCTCGTCCTGTCGATCACTGCCGGTTCCGACGGCAAGCTGGCCGGTGAGAAGACCACCTTCAGGAT
>JADMIJ010000343.1 GCA_015478655.1 Acidimicrobiales bacterium
GGTCCTCGCCTTCGAGCCCAACGGGGTGTTCCTGTCCAACGGCCCCGGCGACCCGGCCGCCCTGCCCGGCATCAGCGCCGAGATCGCCCGGCTGGTGGGCCAGGTGCCCATCTTCGGGATCTGCCTGGGCCACCAGCTCCTGGCCACCGCTCTGGGCGGGTCGACGTTCAAGCTGCCCTTCGGCCACCACGGGGGCAACCACCCCGTGCAGCGACTGTCCACCGGCCAGGTGGAGATCACCTCCCAGAACCACAACTACGCGGTCGCCGAAGGATCGGTGTCCTCGGCCGACGTCACCCACCTCAACCTGAACGACGGAGTGATCGAGGGCATCCGCAGCCGCGACGCCGCCGCCTTCAGCGTGCAGTACCACCCCGAGGCGGGCCCCGGGCCCCACGATGCCCGCTACCTGTTCGACGAGTTCCAACTGCTGATGGACGAGCGAGGACCGAGCTGATGCCCCGGCGCACCGACATCGAGACGATCCTGGTCATCGGGTCCGGTCCCATCGTCATCGGCCAGGCCTGCGAGTTCGACTACTCGGGCACCCAGGCCTGCCGGGTCCTGGCCGAGGAGGGATTCCGGGTCATCCTGGCCAACTCCAACCCGGCCACCATCATGACTGACCCGTCCATGGCCTACCGGACCTACGTCGAGCCGCTGGAGCCCGACGTGCTGGCCGCCATCATCGAGCGGGAGCGCCCCGACGCCCTGCTGCCCACCCTGGGGGGCCAGACGGCGCTGAACCTGACCATGACCCTGGTGGAGCGGGGCGTGCTCGACCGGTTCGGCGTCGAGGTCATCGGGGCCAACGCCGAGGCCATCAGCACGGCCGAGGACCGGGACAAGTTCAAGTCGGCCATGGAGGAGATCGGGCTGGAGGTCCCCCAGTCCGGCTTCGCCCACAGCCTGGACGAGGCCCTGGAGATCGGGGAGACGATCGGCTACCCCATCATGGTGCGGCCCAGCTTCATCCTGGGGGGTGCGGGCACCGGCATCGCCCGGGACC
>JADMIJ010000344.1 GCA_015478655.1 Acidimicrobiales bacterium
GGATCATCCGCACCGAGTCGGAGCTGGTCCAGGCGCTGACCGAGCTGGACGGCTTCCGGGAGCGGGTGGCCAAGATGTCCGTCGCCGGCGGCCGGGCCTACAACCCGGGCTGGAACCTGGCCACCGACCTGCCCTCGATGCTGGCCGTCACCACCCTCGTCACCAAGGGGGCCATCGAGCGTCGGGAGAGCCGGGGGGGGCACACCCGCGACGACTACCCCAAGGCCGATCCCGAGCTGGGCAAGGTCAACATGGTCCAGCGGCTCGACGGCCGCGGCGAGTACACCCTCAACCCGGAGCCCATCCCGGTCATGCCGGACGAGCTCCAGGTCCTGTTCGAGGAAGGGAAGTAGATGACCGACGACGTGACCATGCGCGTCTGGCGGGGCGACCCCGGGGGGGGCGAGTTCACCGACTACACCATGCCGGCCGTCGAAGGTGAAGTGGTGCTCGACGTGCTGCACCGGATCCAGGCCGGCCCCGCCCCCGACCTGGCCTGTCGCTGGAATTGCAAAGCCGGCAAGTGCGGATCCTGCTCCGCCGAGATCAACGGCCTCCCCCGCCTGATGTGCATGACCCGGATGGACACCCTCCCCGAGGGCGAACCGGTGACCATCGCCCCCATGCGGACCTTCCCGATCATCCGGGACCTGGTGACCGACGTCTCGTTCAACTACACCATGGCCCGGCAGATCCCCGAGTTCTCCCCCGGCGAGCCCGAGGCCGACGGGACCTACCGGATGCAGCAGGTCGATGTGGAGCGGGGCCAGGAATTCCGCAAGTGCATCGAATGCTTCATGTGCCAGGACATCTGCCACGTGATCCGGGACCACGAGGAGAACAAGGCCCACTACGCCGGCCCCCGGATGTTCATCCGGTACATGGAGCTCGAGTCGCACCCCCTCGACACCAACGACCGCCGGGAGCTGCTCCGCCAGAAGATGGGCCTAGGCATGTGCAACATCACCAAGTGCTGCACCGAGGTCTGCCCCGAGCACATCAAGATCA
>JADMIJ010000345.1 GCA_015478655.1 Acidimicrobiales bacterium
CTCTACCGGGACCGCTCGACGGGCCACCAGGTGAGAAGGCCCGCCGGCTCGGGCCTGCCGCCCTCAGAGGGCGATACCGCAGACCTTGGTGTCCAGGTACTCGTGGATGCCCTGCCGTGCCCCTTCCCGTCCCACCCCGCTCTCCTTGATGCCGCCGAAGGGCACTGCCGCCGAGGTCGGATTGATGTCGTTCACCCCGATGATCCCGAAGTCGAGACCCTCGACGGTGCGGAGGGCCCGGCTCAGGTCAGGGGTGTACACGTAGGAGGCAAGGCCGAACGTGGTGTCGTTGGCCATGGACAGCACCTCCTCCTCGTCGTCGAAGACGATGACGGGAGCGATGGGCCCGAACGTCTCCTCCCGGTAGATCACCATGTCGGGGGTGACGTCGGTGAGGACGGTCGGCGCCCAGAACTGACCGTTGGCGAAGGCTTCGCCGTCGAGTCGCTGGCCGCCGACGCGAACCGTGGCCCCCAGGGCCCGGGCATCGTCGACCTGGTGCTGCATCTTGGCCAGGGCCGGCTCGTCGATGAGGGGCCCGATGGTCACCCCGTCGTCGAGCCCGTTGCCGGGGCGGAGGCGCCCGACCCGCTCGACCAGCGTGTCGATGAACGAGTCGGCCACGCCCCGCTGGACGAAGATGCGGTTGGGGCAGATACAGGCTTGGCCGGTGTTGAGGAACTTGACCAGGGCCAGTCCCTTGGCCGCATGCTCGGGATCGGCGTCGTCGTACACGATGAAAGGTGCGTGGCCGCCCAGCTCCAGGGAGACCCGCTTCATCTGCTCGGCCGCCCGGGCTGCGATGTGCTTGCCCACGTCGGTGGAGCCGGTGAAGCTGATCTTGCGGACGGCCCGATTGGTGAGCAGCTCGTTGCCCACCGGCTCGGGATGGCTGGTGGTGACCAGGTTGACCACACCAGGCGGGAACCCGGCGTCCTCGAATACCCGGAAGGTCTCCACCGCGCACAGCGGGGTCTGCTCGGCCGGTTTCACCACGATCGTGCAT
>JADMIJ010000021.1 GCA_015478655.1 Acidimicrobiales bacterium
GCGCGTCGTTCGTGCAGGTGGTGGACGCGCCGATCAGGGGACCTGAATAGTTACGTTCCGGGTTCAAATCCCGGGGGGCGCACCAGGTCGAAAGAAGCAAAGTGAGCTCTTCCGTCGCCCGGCTCTCAACCCATGGCTGCAGGTTCGGGGCTCCCGCCCATCATCCTGAGCATCCTCGCGCCCCCGGTGTGGAAGAACCGCCAGACGAGGGCCACGGCGACCGCGAGGAACACGATGTTGAGGTAGGTCGTGTAGTCCCATCCGATGGTCGGGTTCAGCACCTTGGCATTGCGGGTTGACGGGATCAGCCCGGCAGCACCGAAGATCAACTCGACGGCATAGCCGGCCATCACCATGGTCACATAGAACGTGGTGAGGATGAACAGCATCGTCTTGGTGCCGTAGTACTTCCGGTAGATGACCAGGATGGGCAAGATGATGAGGTCGGCGAAGATAAAGCTGATCACACCGCCGAAGCTGATACCTCCATTCCAGAGCACTGCGGCGAGGGGGACGTTCCCGATGGAGCAGACGAAGGAAAGGATCGAGATCACCGGTCCGAGCAGAGGCCCCCAGATCTTGCTGAGCAACGGGTGCCCGGTGAGGAACAACTTCTGCCAGAAGCTGTCGGGCACCCATGCACCCAGAGCTCCTGCGATGAACAGTCCGAGCACGATGTCGCGCAGGACGGCCGCCCACCATCACGAATCCGTGGGACACCGACGTGAATCCTTCGGGCGAGGACAACCGTGACCAAAGACTCCCTTCTGCCTTCACACTCATGTCCATCGCCGCGTGGCCCTCCATCGAGCCGGCCAGTCCCCGATCGGCTTGAGCTCTCGCCGCCTCGACGAGCCGTTTTCGGAGGAACAGGCGGAAGAGAACGGCGATGAGCACGATCATGATCGGCCCTCCGACGAACTCCGCTGCGGTGAACTGCCAGCCGAGCAGGAGGGCCATGATGATCCCTAGCTCCACGACGAGGTTGGTAGAGGCGATCTCGAACACCATCACGGCGGTGAAGTCGGCCCCCTTTCTGAACAGACTCCGAGCCAGCGCCACTGCCGCGTACGAGCAGGAGGAGCTGGCCATGCCGAACCCGGTGGCCCGCGCCAAACTCTTGGGGGAGTCGTTCCCCAACAGGTGTTCGATGGTTCCCCTGCGTACCAGTGCCTGGACGATCGCCGACAGAGCGAAGCCCAAGATCAACGACCAGAGAATCTGCCAGGTCATGCCGCCGGTAACTGTAAGGGCGTGGCCGATGGCGTGAACGAGTCTCATGGCAGTTGTCCTCCGTTGGCTGGCATGGCCTGAACCGTCCGCAAACGCTGACAACCAGCCGGTCCGGCCCTACCTCCATCATCCCGGTTGCGCACAGCCCCAGGTGACTCCCGTCTCGTCGTCGACTGCCTCCGACAGCATCGGAGGATCGATCGTTGCCGTCCGATCGCAGCGTACCCTGTAGGGGTATCTCAACGGGAGGATCGCAATGTACGGATACATCGAACACAAAGACCGGGTGGCGAAGCGGCTCCGACGCATCGAAGGCCAGGTTCGCGGCCTGCAACAGATGATCGAGGATGACCGCTACTGCATCGACATCCTGACCCAGATCTCGGCTGCAACCAAGGCATTGCAAGCAGTGGCCGTCGAGCTGATGGGCGATCATCTGCGCTCCTGCGTGACTGACGCGGTCGAAGCCGGCGGACCCGGGGCCCAGGAGAAGATCGCCGAGGCGACCGAAGCCATCGCACGATTGGTGCGCTCCTAGACCAGGGTGCTCTCACCTAAAGCCGTTCGAGACGAGGACAAGGATCTCAATGCCACGTGTCCGCGAAACAAGCGGCTGGGAACGCATCCGGGAGCGGAGTTAGGACTTGGCCCTCCGTTGAGCGAGGACCGAGGGCGGCAGACTGCCGGGCGGCTCGGCGCTCAGGCGGCTGATCCGAGGAAGGGGGCATTGAATGAGAACACGCCGCCGTCTGAGGCCATCATCCAGTAGCCGTCGCCTGCGTTGTCGTTGACCCCGGCGATCATCGGACGGTTCAAGCGGATGCTGCCCGTCGACCCGTAGAAGGGGGCATTGAAGTCGAACACGCCGCCATCGGAGGCTATGAGTCGGTACCCACCGCCGTTGGACAGTGGAGCCATACCCACGATCGGTTGGTTCAGGCGGATGCTGCCAGTGGAGCCGTAGAAGGGGGCGTTGAAGGAGAACACGCCGCCGTCCGTGGCCACCATCCAGTAACCCCCGGTGGCCCGGTCCAGACCCATGCCCACGATCGGCTTGTTCAGGCGGAGATTGCCGGTGGAGCCGTAGAACGGGGCGTTGAAGGAGAACACCCCGCCGTCTGACGCCACCATCCAGTAGCCAGACCCGTCGAGCGTCGCGCTCATGCCCACGATCGGCTTGTTGAGTCGGATGGCGCCGGTGGATCCGAGGAACGGAGCGTTGAAGGAGAACACCCCACCGTCGGTGGCGACCAACCAGTAACCCCCGGTGGCCGGGTCGACGGCAATGCCGACGATGGGCAGATTGAGGCGGATGCCGGTCATGGCGCCGTAACAGACAGCCCCGCCGAAGGCGGCGACGTCGCCGGCCGAATCGACCTCGTAGTAGCCGGAACCGTCATTGAGGGCTGCCGATCCGACCACCGATCCGGCGGGTAGGTGAGCCATGCACCCGGCCCCTCCACCGGTGAACGGCAGCGATCCGGGTGTGGTGACCGAGTTCGAGGTTCCTGGAGACGAGGGCGCTCCGATGCCGTCCACGGCGGTGACCGTGTAGGTGTAGGTCGTGCCTGGTTGGGCGCTGGTGTCGGTGAAGGCGGTGCCGATCACGCCGGTGGCGATCTGCACGCCGTTGCGGCCGACCTCATAGGAGCCGATGGTCCCACCGGTCTCGTTGGACGCATCCCAGTTGAGCTGGACCGAGGTGCCAGAGGTGGCGTTGGCGGTCACGTTCCCCGGAATCGTGGGTGTGGCGACTTTGTTGGAAGTCCCCGCAGCGGAGGTTTGGGACTTGTTGTCTGAGGCGGTGACCCGATAGGAGTACTGAGCCCCCGGCTGGACGGTGGTATCGGTGAATCCAGTGGTGGGAGCGGCCAATGTGGTCAGGGGCGCATAGGTGCCTCCGTTCACACTGCGAGTGACGGCGTAGCTGGTGATGGTGCCGCCTGTCTCTGTCGAGGCATTCCAGTTGACTTGGATCGAGGACGACGATGTGGCAGTAGCCGTCACATTGCCAGGAGTCGACGGGGTGGCCGAGTTGCTGGTGGGAGTGTAACTGTGCTGGTCGAACACCTTGCCGGCCGCGTTGGTAGGCGAGACCGTGATGGTGTTGCCGGAGACGGTGACCTTGAGGAAGTTGTAGACGTCGGCCGCGGACTGCGGAGGGGTGGTGCCGGGTCCGCAGGAGGAGCCGGAACCGCTGATGGGGCCGGCGCCGCTCGGGCTCCACCCCAGGGCATAGACGTCGGCAGAAGCCAGGAAATTCGTGCAGGTGGAGCCTCCGTCGACCGGTTCGAGCACGCCGCCGCCGCCGCCGGTCACGTAGTTGGTGATCTGACCGGCTTGCCGCGGAATGATCCGCTGGTAGGTGTGAGCGTGGCCGTTGAAGGCGATAGAGACGCCACCGTTGGCCAACAGTGCCTCGAGGCTGGAAGAGGCGTTGGGATTGGCCGTGCTGTTCTGGAGGTTGGTGTCGCTGGCCTGGGTCGAATTGTCAGAACGAAGCGGCAAGTGGAAGACGGCCATCTTCACGCCGCCGGGATGACTGGCGAGGTCAGCAGCCAGCCACTGGTACTCCGGCGAGCTTGGGGTCCAGTGCTGGTCGTAGTCGACCTGGTAGAGGTTGGAGGTCCCGACGTTGCTGTCGCCCCACGCCGCGTCCAGCACGTAGATGCGGACGTTCCCGGTGGAGATGGCGTACCAGGCGGCCGGTTCGGTGCTCGGGTTGGACAACCCGTCCGCAGGCACCGGGGGATACGACTGGAAGGAGGAGTCTCCCGAGGAGGCTGCGGCGCTGTTCGATTCAGGCCAGACCCGGAGGCTGTCCACGTTCTGGCCGTGGTTGCCGACGCCGTTGAAGGTAGGGATGCCGCCGGTCTGCGGCCAGTAGGAGGGGCCGAAGATGTCGCTGACCTGCGTACCGACCTGCTGCAGGTCGCCGTAGTTGGCCTGTGTGCCCCCGGCGTAGGCCACGTCACCCACCGTGACAGCGAACTTGGCACCGGACGATCCGATGAGCGAGTCGATGGCAGCCTGGTTGGTGTTGCGGGAGCCGGCGTAGTCGACCCCACTGGAGTAGTTGGTTTCGCCCAGATCGCCGACCACGTCGAAGGTGACCGCGGAGGAGGATCCGACGGTGTCGAGGGTGGTGAACGTCGGCGACGGGTTGCTGCCCAGCAGATCGAGGGCTGCACTTGAGAAGACGCGGTAGCAGTAGGTCGTGCCGGCCGTGAGGCCAGTGATCACCGCAGTGGACTGGAACTCAGAAATTCCGTTGACGGTGAACTGTCTGGCCGTGATGCTGGAGGGGGTTCCCGCCGCGGGGAACGATGAGGGAAGGGTGGACGGGACCGTCAACGTGGTGGCCGTGCAGCTACCTGACGGTCCGTATTTGAGGGTGCCGACCGCCGGGCCGCTGGTGGTGGCCCAGTTCACGTCGGCCGAGGTCTGGGTGAGGTCGGTCACGTACGGGGCTCGAGTGAGAGAAGCATCGAAGCCGCTATACGGCGTCACCGGAACGGGCTGGTCGCCCGGCGCCCCTGCGGCCAGGGAGATGGTCGAGATCATCGTTGCCAGCACGACCACGCCCACAACCGAACCAATCGTCAAACGCCTCAGCATTCCACCACGTCCCCGTCCCTAGCCCTTACGGCAATTGCCCCCGAAGTTGGCTACCGTCCCACATCTCTGCGCTTGAGTTCAATGGGAATGAAGACTCCAGATTGGTTGTCGCCCCATCTACTACGTTGAGTGTTTGCCTGACCGCTTAACGTAGAGATTGACCGCAGATGTCAAGCCCGGCGCCGCCCGCGGATATCGCCGACACCGGGTGTGTGTGGTGAGTCCGGGACTCGAGCGGATGGAGAACACCCGGGGCGCTGTTCCCCAGCTAGCCACCTGGTCGGGCGGTGATCCCCCACGATCCCGTCCACCGGCCCCCGGGACGCAGCACGACCAGGTCGGTCCCCGATCGCAGCGCATCGGGAGGACAGCTCATGGGCTCCACGGCGACCGCGGTCCTTCGCTCACCGGCGTCGAGCGAGTCACCGGTGTACACCATCACGTAGCCGAATCGGTCGTCGGCCCACAGGGTGGCGCCGCCCTCTGCGTCCGGATGATCGAGATCCACTCGGGCTCGGCCGTCGGCGTCACGGCGCAGACCGGTGAAGCAGGTATCGAGCCGGGTCACACCGATGAGCCGGCCTTGATTGAAGTCGAATTCGGTTCCCGATACGGGGCACTCGCCGGTGGGGAGCCCCCGATCGTCAGTGGTCAGCCTCCGATCGGCAGCAATCCTCAGTCGCGCCTGGTCCACCGTCGTCACCCCCACCTTGAGATACGGATGGAAGCCCACGCCGAAGGGAAGGTCGGTCGGCCCCAGGTTGTCGGCGTCAGTCGCCACGGTAAGACCGTCTCGCCCCAGTCGGTACTCCACCGTCAGTCCGAGGGAGAACGGATAGCCGGGCGACGGGTAGAGTTCGCAGGCCATGGTCACCCGATTCTGCGCCCGGCTCACCATGCGCCATGGCAGCCACCGGACCAGGCCGTGGATGGCATTGGCGCGGGACGGCTCATTCAACGGAGCCTGGGACTCGCGCTCCTCGAAGATGTAGCGGCCATCGCCCAGTCGGTTGGGCCACGGTGCCAGCACCTGGCCACGACCGCCGCGGCTCCACTCCCCCGGTCCGAATCCGTCGATCACAGGGCGGTCGTCGACCGTGAAGGAACGGAGCGTTGCCCCGACCTCGGTGATCACGGCCCGCTGGTGGCCGTGGCCAATGACCCATTGGTCACCGGTCGTTGGGGTCGTTTCCGCCGGACGCTGGTCTTCTGCAGGGGATCGGGGTGTCATGATCGTGATAGGTCGTCCGTCGGATCAGGTGATCCCGGAGCGGCCGGCGTCGACGGTATGGTAGGCGATGAGGCCGTAACGGCCCGGCGGATCACCTTTCGGACCTCATCCTCCGACGCTGAACCCGCTGTGATCCCGATCTCCCGCGAAATGGAACCTCCTCGATGCGCATTCTGATTACCAATGACGACGGGGTGTTCGCGCCCGGCATCGCTGCTTTGGCCCGCGGCTTGTCCTCGGCGTTCGGCGACCAGAACGACCTGGTGATCGTGGCACCCCTGACCGATCACAGTGGTGCCGGGGCCGCTGTGGGCCCCGTCTACGAGCGCGAGTCGATCCCGTACGAATCCGTTCAAATACGCGGGCTCGGCGACGTTCCCGCCTTCGGAATCGAAGGGCCACCGGCTCTGGCGGTCATCCTGGCCTGTATCGAGGGATTCGGCCCTCGCCCCGACCTGGTCGTATCCGGCATCAACCACGGCGTCAACGCCGGCCGCTCTGCTCTTCACTCCGGCACGGTGGGCGCCACGCTCACCGGTGCCCAGTTCGGCATCTCCGGTCTGGCCGTCAGTATCGCCTGGGGCGACGACCCGGTGCCATGGGAGACCCCGGTGCGGCTGGCCGCAGGCATCGTGCCGACGCTGGCGGCCATGCCCCCGGCCACTGTGCTCAATCTCAATGTGCCCGCCGTTCCCCCGGACGCCTTGCGGGGCCTCAGGCACGGAGCCCTGGGCACGATCGGCCTGATCCGGTCGGTCCGTCCCGAGAACACGCCCAACCCCGTGCCCGGCACACCTATCGACAGGACGGGTGGGTCCATCACCCTGACGCTGCGAGGCAAAGGAGAAGCCGCCGACACAATCGCCGAGCGAGCCGAGCTGGAACCCAATTCCGATGCCGCGCTGCTGGCCGAGAGGTGGGCGACCGTCACGCCCCTGTTCGGCGTCCATGAGGACCGGTCGGATCGGGGCAACCGCGCCCTCGCAGCCGCCCTCGCCACCTTCGCCCCTCTGACGACCTGACCCGGCGGGATGCGCCCGACTGCACATCCGCCTGTCGAGGTCGACAGTCGACGTCGCCTCCCCGACGACGAGGGAGGCCGACCCCCTCAGCCGAACTGCTGGTCCAACCAGTCGAAGGTGACCTGGGCCGAGAGCCGGATGTTGTCCGATTGCACGTGTGTGGACGCCCCGTCTTCGGCATTGAAGACAACCGGCGTCACCGGCCCCTCGACCTCGCCGATGAATGCTTCGAACTGGGCCGTAGGCTCAGGCCCCTCGCGGTCCCCGATGAGGGCCAGGACCGGGCAGACGATGGCCGAGGCCAGGGGGCCCAGCCGGTACCCGAGGATGGCATCGCGCCAGGCATGGAAGGACGGCACGCCGAAACGAAGGCAGATGGCCGCGATCCCCCACTGCATCTGCCGGGGCATCAGGTCCTCGGGGACTCCGATCACGTCCTCGGGGCGAATATCACGTGACATCCGGAAGACCTCGGTCCCGACCCACGCCTCCAGGTATCGGCTCATGTCCACGACCGGCGGATTGGCCACAGGGCGCCAACCCGGGCATCGACGGCGGCGCTGCGAGCGGCGAAGTACGAGCCGAAGCTCTGACCGGCCAGCGCCAGGCGGTCCGCGTCAACGTCGTGGCGACCGCAGAGATGATCGAGCACGGCGCCGAGCGGAACCTCGTAGTCCGGGCGGAACGTCATCGTGGGATTGGCACGCATGCAGCCGGGCTGACCGGGGCCGTCGAAGACGAACACGTTCCACCCCCGCTCGGCCCCGGGCGCTCCGAGGTGGAAGTAGAGCTCCTCGGCGCTCGAGTCGAAGCCCCCCACCCCGACGAGGGTGGGACGCCGGCCATCAGTCCCGGAGTCGACCGAGGGGGACGGGCGTACCAGGTAGCCCGGAAGTGATCCGCCCTCGAACGGCACTTCGACCAGCTCCACAGGTCGCTCCATCAGCGCGGCGGCGTGAGCGAAGCACTCTTGGCTCCGCCCTCCCAGGTCACGGGATCCTCCTTCGATGCCGTCCGCGTAGTACTCGGTCGTCCGGTAGTACGTCGATGCCCGAAGCAGGTGGTCGCGTCCACTGACCCGGCGACCGGCATCCAGACAGGCCCTCCCCCGGTCTTCGATCCGCCGGGCCAGGCGCTCGAAGGCCAGGGCCCAGCTCCTCGGGCTGCCGTCAGCAATTTCCGCCACGACGGCCAGGCACTCGCCCACCGTCGAACCGCCGAAGTCGGCCACGCCCAGGGCCCGAATCAGCTGGTAGTTGAACTCGTCGTCCCGAAACCCCTCAACCCGGATGGCGCTTCGGACGACGTCGGAGTCTTCGAAGGACACGGCACTCGTTTCTGGTCCAGCCAAATTCAACGGCGCTGGACCGTCTCGGCCCAGTGGTCATTGTGCCCGACGACGGGCCTACCCTGTGGCATGCGCGTCGCCGCCATCCAGACCACGGCGGGCCCCGAGCGTGAGCGCAACCTCGATGCGGCCGTGCCACTGGTGGAAGAGGCGGCCCGGGCGGGTGCGGAGCTGGTGGTCCTCCCGGAATACTTCTCGGTGGCCGGGAGCCCCGACGTCCTGCGCCGATGCGCCGAGCCCCTCAATGGGCCCACGTGTACCTGGGCATCGCACCAGGCCCGGCGCTGGAACATCCGAGTCGTGGCCGGCACCTTTCCCGAGAGGCCGGAGGAGAGCTCGGAAGCGTCCATCGGCCACGACCCGAGCGGCCGACGCCTCTTCAACACGAACTGTCTCATCGGTCCGACCGGAAAGTTGGAGGCGGTCTACCGGAAGATTCATCTCTTCGATGTGGAGCTCGACGGGTTCACCATCTGCGAGTCCGCCACCATTGCGCCGGGGCAGGAGCTGTGTATCGCCCCCTTGACTCCGCCATCGGAACCCACCGACTGCGCCCCTCCGATACTCGGTCTGTCGATCTGCTACGACGTCCGCTTCCCCGAGCTGTACCGCATCCTCACTCTCCTCGGGGCCACGGTCGTGGCCGTGCCCTCCGCCTTCACCGCCGCCACGGGTCCCGCACACTGGGAGTTGCTGCTGCGCGCCCGGGCGGTCGAGAACCAGGTGTTCGTGATCGGAGCCGGACAGGTCGGTGACCTTCCGCCCGGGATGCCGTCCTGTCACGGCCACTCGATGATCGTGGACCCGTGGGGGACGATTGTGGCCGAGCGGCTCGATCCCACACCGGGTGTGGTCGTCGCCGACCTCGATGCCGATCAGCAACGGCGGATCCGGTCCGACCTGCCGGTGTTGGCACATCGTCGGCCGGCGGCGTACCGTTGGCCTGATGATGGAGCCAGGTAGGCACACCGAACAGGTGTCCGGAAGTTCGTCGAACGGTTCGTCCGACACCACGGCGCGGTCCTCGGCCGCCACACCGCCCTATGAGGTCGGCGTGTTCGACTCCGATGGCCTACAGCTCTACTACGAGATCCACGGACACGGCCCGCGGGTTCTGGTGTTCATGCACGGCATCCTGATGGACTCCAACATGAATCGCCGGTTGGCCAACGACTTGGCCGCCAAGGGCAACCGGGTGATCCTGTTCGACCTGCCCGGCCACGGGTTGTCGGAAAAGCCGCAACGGGCTTCCGCCCATCGGATGGACACCTATGCCGAGCATGTCGTGGCCCTGCTGGACCACCTCGGAATCGACAAGGCTGTGGTGGGTGGGGTGTCACTGGGGGGAAACGTCAGCCTGCTGGTGGCCGCCCTAGCCCCCGAGCGGGTGCAGGCCCTGGTCATCGAGATGCCCGTCCTCGAGTGGGCGGTGCCGGCCGCGGCCATCACCTTCATTCCCATGCTCCTGGCCGTCCACTTCGCCCGCCCGCTGGTCAGGAGGGCGGCGTCGGTCGTCCGGCGGCTGCCTCGAACCGGAAACGGCCCCGTCGACAGTGTCATGAACACACTGTCCAACGATCCCATCGAGACGGCCGCGGTGCTGCACGGGATCCTCGCCGGTCCGATTGCCCCGACCGTGGACCAGCGTTCTGCGATGGAGATGCCGGCGATGGTCATCGGCCACGAGGTCGACCGGATCCACCCGTTCCACGACGCCGAGCAACTGGCCCGACGGCTCCCCGGGGGGAAGTTGGTACAGGCCAACTCTCTGCTCGAACTACGGATGCACCCCGAGCGGCTCACCGGAGAGATTGCCCAGTTCCTCGATGATGTATGGGACTCCCGGGCGCATCGGGATCTCAAAGTGGGCTGAAGCCTCAGTCGTCGAGATCGGTACGCCGGGCACGCTTCCGTTCGGAGAGGTGGCGTTTGGCCGCCAGCCGGCGCTCCTTTGCCCCCAGCGAGGGCCGGGTCGGCCGGCGAGGCTTCTCGATGTGCAGAGCATCGGCGACACGGACACGGAACCGCTCCAGGGCCAACTGGCGATTGCGGACCTGCGATCGCTCATCGTCCGCCACGACGCGGACCTCCGAACCGAGGCGATCAAGCAGCCGCGCCCGTTGCCGCGGCCCCAGCGACGGGGAGTTCGCCACGTCGAATCGCAACTCCACCCTGGTGTTCACCTTGTTGGCATGCTGGCCCCCGGGGCCGCCGCTCGGGCTGAATCGGAACTGCAACTCGGCAAGTGGAATGGCCAGTGACGGAGTGACCCGCACCGTCCTACCGTCGTCGGTGGCCGCACTCACGAAGCGCCCCGCCGTCCTCCGAGCAGACCGGGCTCGTCGACCACTGGATTGGTGAGCTCGCCCACCCCCTCGATGCCCACGGTGACTGTGTCCCCGGCAGCCAACCAGCGCGGCGCCTCCTCGCCGGCCGCCACACCGGCGGGCGTCCCCGTGGTGATGAGCATCCCCGGTTCCAGGGTGAAGGCTTCCGAGAGGTGTTCGATCATCTGACGGCAGCTGAAGATCATGTCGGCGGTGGAGCCGTCCTGGCGAATCTCGCCGTTCACGCGGGTCCGGACGGCGAGGTCCTGGGGATCCTCGACCTCGTCGGTGGTGACGATCCACGGCCCAGTGGGGCCGTGGGTGTCGAATCCTTTGCCCATCATCATGGTGGGAGATCGCCACTGCCAGTCCCTCACGCTCACATCGTTGACCACGGTAAATCCGGCCACGACGTCGAATGCCTCTCGAGCGGGCACGTGACGGCACCGTCGCCTGATGACCATGCCGAGTTCCCCCTCGAAGTCGACGGTCGAGGACACCAGCGGCACCTCGATGGCCGCACCCGGCCCGATCACACAGGTCGGCTGCTTGGAGAACCAGGTCTGGAACTCGGGTCGCTCGTGTCCCAACTCCTTGATGTGGGCGTCGTAGTTGCGGGCAATGGCCAGGAACGAAGGGGGGTGCGGTACCGGTGCGGTCAGGTGGGCCTCGGTCAGGGCATGACGCCTCGCTGCGGTCGACGGTGCCCGCGCCAACGCCTCTCCGCCATCTTCCCCGAGGGCCAACAGGGCCGGCATCGATCCGGGGAGCCCGATGAGTGGATCCGTCAGATCCACGACCTCATCGCCGACCACCAGTCCGGTCCGCAGTCCGTCCTCGAGCATGCTGACCAGTCGCACCCACGAAACATAGGCCACACGCGGTTCTACACTCGGTCCATGCCCGACTCGACCTCCTCGCCACGCACGACTCGCAACACACAGTTTCGGGGGCAGACCGTCCTGATCTCCGGGTCATCGTCGGGAATCGGGGCGTCCACCGCGCGCCTGTTCGCCGAGTCGGGTGCCACCGTGGTCATCAACTCCTCGACGTCCGTCGAGGCCGGTGAAGCTCTGGCCGCCGAGCTCCCTGACGCCAGCTACGTCCAGGCCGATATCGCGGACGAGGCCCAGGCCCGGCGACTCATCGACCAGGTGCTTACGGAGCAGGGACGCCTCGACGTGCTGGTCAACAATGCGGGCACCACCGAGGTGATCTCCCATGGCGACCTCGAGGCCGCCTCACCGGCGATCTGGCGGCGGATCTTCGACGTCAATGTGATCGGAACCTGGCAACTGACAGTGGCCGCCGTCCCCCACCTGCGAACCTCGGGACGTGGTCAGGTCATCAACGTCTCCTCCGTGGCGGGCGAACGGCCGGTGGGAAGTTCGATCCCTTACGCCTGCTCGAAAGCGGCGGTCAGCCACATGACCCGACTTCTGGCCAACACCCTGGGCCCTGACATCCGGGTCAATGCCGTGGCACCCGGATTGGTGGACACTCCGTGGACCGCTGACTGGGACCTGGTGCGGGAGTTCGTTATCGCCCAGGCGCCGCTGCAACGATCGGCTTGCCCCGAGGACGTGGCCGAGGTCATCGTGGGGTTGGCCCGAGCGGCCTATGTGACCGGGGAGGTCGTGATCGTCGACGGCGGTCTCAACCTGCGCTGACCCGAACCACGATCGCTCCTCGCGGCGTCGGCCATTGCAGCAGTCAACGGTCGCCGCGGGCCCCAGCGATCACCGCAGGGTGGTGTCGATGACCATGCCCGCTCGCAGGGTGCGGCTCACTGGGGTGCGGTCGGCGATCTCGGCCAGCCGCTGGCGCTGCTCGTCGGAAAGGTCGCCGTCCACGGTGATGGAGCGTTCGATCCGTTCGACCTTGGTGGCGCCGTCGCCGGTGCGCAGCAACCGAGCGCGCACCTTCACTTCACCCAGCGCCCACCCCTTTCGATTGGCATACATGCGCAAGGTGGCCGCCGTGCACTGGACCAGGCCGGCGAGCAACAACTCATAGGGATTGGGCCCTTCGTCATCACCGCCCACCTCCGGGCCCTCATCGGCCACCAAGTGATGCCGCCCAGCCCGGATGTCGCCTCGGTATCCGGCGGCGCTGGCCACGGAGGCCATGGCGATCGCCTGCTCTCCCTCCACCGGTGCCGCCTTGGCCTGGCTCATGGCGTCCCCCCGTCCTCTCCCGACACACCCGCTTCTGTCCTCCTTCGTAGCACCGAATCCCCCGTTGTCCGTAACAGGCCCGTGAAAATTCGGGCTTCGCGGCAAAGAGGAAGCCAAGATGCCTTCCCACGGTGACCGTACGGCGCGACAGTGGTGTTGTGGCATCCGTAACCAGACTGGAACATTGGAAGGATCACCAACGGGGTAAAGGGGCGGAGCCCGCTCGACCCTTCCGAGCCCGGGTCCGCCCGGACACCTGGATCATGCTGTCGGCGGTGGCCGCACCGATCGCCACCGCCCTGCTCCTCACGCCGTGGCGCGGTCACCTCGATACGGCCGACAACGCCCTGTTCCTGGTCGTTGTCATCGTGGCCGTGGCTAGCACCGGCCGGCGCGCTGCTGCCGTGGTCGCCGCCATCGTGTCTGCGCTCTCCTTCGATTTTTTCCTGACCCGCCCGTACAACTCGTTCCGGATCACCCGTCAGGCGGACCTGATCACCGAGATCCTGTTGTTGGTGTTGGGACTCGCCGTAGGTCAGATGGCCGCACGGGGTCGTATGCACCGGCAAGCAGCCGGGCAGAGCCGCCGCGAGGTTGAACTGATCCACTCGGTGACCGAGTTGGCCGCCTCCGGCCGGGAGCCCCAGGTACTCATTGCCGCCGCGGCCGCCGAGCTCCGGAGTCTGCTCTCCCTGAGGGGATGTGAGTTCACCCAAGACAACCCTGGTCGCGTCGTCGCTCGAGTCAACGCCAATGGCGATGTCACCCTCGGCCAGGAGAAATGGTCAACGGAAGACCTCGGTCTGCCGACGCGCCGAGTCGATCTTCCCGTGCGGGGCAACGGATGGCTGCTCGGACATTTCCTGCTCACGCCCACGCCCGGCAAATCCGTGCCCCACGAGAGACTCGTCGTGGCGGTGGCCATCGCCGACCAGGTGGGTGCTGCGTTGGCTCTCGACCAGCCAACGCCGGCGTCTCGCGCATAAATGGGCGGAGCTGCTGCGTGATTGACGCTCTCTGCATCGTCGGGATCTTTCTTCCGAGAGTGCCTTCCAAACCACCTTCATGAACAGAACCCGACCCTTGCCGGACAGAGTTCCGAAGGAACTCGTTGACAAGTCTGAGACTCAGCGCTCACATGTACTGGCGGGTGTAGCCCAACGTCTACGCAGGCGGCTACTTCCGGCCATCAAGCAGGCGGCCCGCAGGTCGACGCTCGTTCTTCTCCCGTTGCTGGGTGCTACCGGCCTGACTCTTGTCTCCTGCGGTTCAGGATCCTCGTCCACTACCGAGCCGCCGACATCGGCGGGCCCCGCCCCGGCCGATCCCGCCGGTCAGGCACTGTCCGCCTACCGGATCATGTGGGCCGATTTGGTGACCGCCGCTCAAACGTCTGACTTCCAATCGTCACTCCTCGCCCAGCATGCCGCCGGCGAGGCGCTGACCCTGCTGGTGCAGGGACTGGCCCGAGACCAACTTCACGGCATCGTGACGAGGGGCACGACGGTTCACCACCCTCAAGTTACCTCGATCACACCAGCCGCGAACCCGACCCGCGCAACCATCGGGGACTGCTTCGATGACACGCACTGGGTCGAGTACAACACGTCTGGCGGGTTGGCGAAGAATGCTCCAGGTGGCCGTCGCGCCACCACCGCATCCCTCGTGAGGAGCGGGGGCACCTGGAAGGTGTCTCAGATCACGGTGCAAGCAACTGGAACCTGCTGACCGCAGGCGAGCCCATCAGCAGCGATTCGAAGGACCCTCTACGACTCATCTGCCGCCTCGGAGATCTCCCCCTGGGCAAGGGCGTGATCACGTCTGGCGATGATGTGGACGTCAATCTCAGCCGATGCTGCCAGTCTCGAGATCTTCCGGACGTGGGAGCCCCCTCCAAGGAGTTCTCGCCACCGACTGCGCTCGCTCGAGCCGACCACGATCTGGGTTGCGTGGTGGGAGCGAGCGAAGTCGATCAGAGCCTGGGCCGGATCGTCGCCACGGATCTCGTGCCATTCGGCGCCGACATCGGCGGCTAGTTGTCTCAGTGCTACCAGTTGATCGTCCGGAGGGCGGTCAACTTCCTTGCCGGCCATGACATGGATGACTTCGAGGTCGACCTTGATGCGTTGGGCCATGCTCGATGCCCGGCGAACGATGGCCTCCGTACCCGGGGCAGCGGTGACCCCCACCAGGATGCGCTCATGGGTTTCCCAAACGGCTCCCTTTTGGTGTTGGCGGAGATACTCAAGGAGCTGGTCTTCGGTCTCGTGGGCGAGGAAGCGGAGCGCCAACTCTCTCAGCGCCGTCAGGTTGTCGATGCGGAAGTAGTGGGCCAGGGCGGGGGATCACCTCGACGTCGGCGATCAGGTCCTCGGTGCGCTGCCGCCCGTGGCATTCGACGAACCCGATGGCGACGTCTGCGCCGCGCTGCTTGCGTCGGCGGCCCTCGTTCAGCATGGCGTAGGTCTTGCCCACCTCGGGAGCGGCACCCAGATAGATGCGGAAACGTCCGGTGCCACCGACCGGCCTCTCCGCCTGCGACGAGTCGTCGAACACCCCGGGGTTTTCATCCGGCCGAACCTGGGAGGAAGTCATCGGCTACCCACCACCGTCCGCCGGCACCCCTCAGAAGACGGCCGGCGGAAGCGACGAGGACCCTAGAGCGCGGACCAGAGGCTGACCGACGTGACCATGCCCCCTGGTCATCCCGACATCGCCGCGGACACATCCATCTGCCTCCAGGATTGGTGACCGTCCATGGACCGTGAGGCCACCGGTGGCTCTGATGCTCCTAGTGGAGCTTGGCCAGGGCCTCGTTCAATTGCAGCACGTTGATGTAGCTGCTGCCGAGGAAGCCCAGCTGTGCGCCGTTGTTCTCACGGGAAATGAGTGCACGCAGGGCCGAGGGAGCAATACCGGTGGCTCGGGAGACCATCGGGATCTGGGCCAGCGCGTCCGCCGCCGTGATGTTGGGGTCGTATCCACTGCCCGAGGTGGTGACGAGATCAGGCGTTGGGTTGACGCCCCGTGCATGCCAATAGGACACCAGCGCTTGGGTGTTGCTCAACAAGACCTTGGACCGTGGACCAAGGTTGCTGGCCCCTGACTGGCCACTGTTGCCGTTGGCCACCAGGGGGTTGTCCCCCCCGGGCACGGGGGGCGTTGACTTGGGATTGGCTGCGTAGGGCCCGAGGTCGTCTGGGCGGCCCTGGAAGACGCAGCTGCCATCCGGGTGTCCGGGGCACTTGGTGGCCGACCAGTTCTGGCCGATGAGCGTGGACCCGTTGGCGGTGAGCGACCCGTTGGCCTGGTTGTTGAACGCGACCTGGGAGAGCCCGGTGCCGGCATAGGCGTAGGCGAAGGTCAGAATGAGTGTGATCAGTGCCAGGATGATCGATCGGCGGATGTGGACGAGCATCAGGAGGGCTCCATCAGTAGGCTTGTAGCGCGACGAGGATGAGGTCGATGAGTTTGATGAAGGCGAATGGCACGATGATCCCGCCCACGCCGTAGATCCATACGTTCCGGCGTAGGATGGCAGCCGAACTGGCCGGCCGGAACCTCACCCCGCGCAGGGCCAACGGGATGAGCGCCACGATCACCAGCGCGTTGAAGATGACTGCGGACAGCACCGCGCTCTGCGGGCTGTGCAGCTTCATGATGTTGAGCGAGTTCAGCTGCGGGTAGGTGGCGACGAACAGGGCGGGGATGATGGCGAAGTACTTGGCCACGTCATTGGCGATCGAGAAGGTGGTGAGCGAGCCTCGGGTAATGAGGAGCTGCTTGCCGATCTCCACTACGTCGATGAGCTTGGTCGGGTTGGAGTCGAGGTCGACCATATTGCCGGCCTCTTTCGCCGCCGTGGTCCCGGTGTTCATGGCGACCCCGACGTCGGCCTGGGCCAGCGCGGGGGCGTCGTTGGTGCCGTCGCCGGTCATGGCCACGAGCTTCCCGCCCTCCTGCTCGGTCTTGATGAGCGCCATCTTGGCCTCGGGAGTGGCCTCGGCCAGAAAGTCGTCGACTCCGGCCTCCTGGGCGATGGCGGCGGCCGTGAGAGGATTGTCGCCGGTGATCATCACGGTCCGGATGCCCATCTGGCGCATCTCGTCGAACTTCTCCCGGATGCCCTGCTTGACCACGTCCTTGAGCTCGATGACCCCGAGAATGTCTCGATCGTCGGCTACCGCCAGCGGCGTGGACCCGGCCCGTGAGATGCGCTCGACGATGGCGTCGAGATCTGTCGGTACGGTCCCTCCCTTCTCGCCCACCCAGTGCTTGATGGAATCGGCCGCACCTTTGCGGATCTGCCGGGGGCCGATGTCGAGGCCGGACATGCGGGTCTGGGCCGTGAACGCCACGAAGGCGTGCTCGCCCTCGAGCTCACGCTGTCTGATGTTGAAGCGCTCCTTGGCCAGCACGACGATCGACCGGCCCTCGGGAGTCTCGTCGGCCAGCGAGGCCAGCTGGGCCGCGTCGGCGACGTCCTGCTCGGTGTGGCCGGTGACGGGGAAGAAGTCCGATGCCATCCGGTTGCCGAGGGTGATGGTGCCGGTCTTGTCCAGCAGCAGCGTCTGGACGTCGCCGGCGGCCTCCACGGCCCGGCCACTCATGGCCAGCACATTGCGCTGCACCAACCGGTCCATGCCGGCGATCCCGATGGCTGATAGCAGCGCGCCGATTGTCGTGGGTATCAGGCAGACCAGTAGGGAGACAAGGATGACCACCGAGACCGATGCTCCCGAGTAGTGGCCGAACATCTGGAGGGAGACGACCACCGGAAGAAAGACGATGGTGAGTACGGCCAAAAGAATGGTCAGGGCGATCTCGTTGGGGGTCTTCTGCCGGTTGGCCCCTTCCACCAGGCTGATCATCCGGTCCAGGAAGGTCTGACCGCGTTCGGCGGTGATGCGCACCACGATCCGGTCAGACAGGACTTTGGTCCCGCCGGTCACCGCTGAGCGGTCGCCCCCCGACTCCCGGATGACGGGCGCCGACTCGCCGGTGATGGCCGACTCGTCGACCGAAGCGATGCCTTCGGTGATCTCACCGTCCGAAGGGATGAGATCGCCAGCCTCGCAGACGACCATGTCCCCCTTGGCCAGCGTGGCGGCCGGCACGAGCTCCTCGGTCCCGTCCGGAAGGAGGCGCCGAGCCTCGGTCTCGGACCGCATCCGGCGGAGCGTGTCAGCCTGGGCCTTGCCCCGTCCCTCGGCCATGGCCTCAGCGAAATTGGCGAAGATGACGGTGAGGAAGAGCCAGATGGTGATGGACCAGGTGAAGATGCCAGGGTGGGCGATGGCCTCGATGAAGGTGATCACCGTCCCCACCAGCACCACGAACATCACCGGATTCCTGATCTGGACCGTCGGGTTCAGCTTGATGAAGGAATCGCCCAGTGCCTTGACCAGGATCTGGCGGTCGAAGAGACCCCGGGCCTCGGCCACGCCGTGGGCCTCGGTCGGTGGGCCGGACTGATCCGGCTGAGTCGTGGTGATCGTCATCAGAAGAACTTCCCGTGGCTGAGTTGCTCGACGATCGGGCCGAGCGAGACGGCGGGGAAGAAGGTGAGGCCGCCGATGATCACGATGACACCGATGGTGAGGCCGACGAACATGCCGTTGTCGGTGCGGAAGGTGCCGAGGGACTCGGGAACCACGTTCTTGGCCGCCAGGGCGCCCCCCAGGGCCAGGGCCGGGATCATGATGCCGACCCGGCCGATCAGGAATGCAATCCCCTGGGTCACGTTGTAGAAGGTGGCATTGCCGGTGAGGCCTCCGAAGGCCGAGCCGTTGTTGTTCCCGGGCGAGGTGAACCCGTAGAGGATCTCCGTGAACCCATGCGGCCCACCGTTGAGGGGGGCGACCCGCCCGGCGTGGATCGACACGGCGATGGCAGTGAGGAGGAGCACGGCGATCGGCATGACCAGGGCGCCCAGGCCGGCGAGTTTGACCTCCTTGGCCTGGATCTTCTTTCCTAGGTACTCCGGCGTTCGCCCGATCATGAGGCCGCCGATGAATACAGCGATGATGGCGTAGATGAGGATCGTGTATAGCCCGCTGCCGGCCCCTCCGGGCGTGACCTCGCCGAGCATCATGCCCGTCAGCAGCCCCATGCCCCCGATGGGAGTGAACGAGTCGTAGGAGGCATCGGCCGAACCGGTCGACGTGTTGGTCGACGCCACGCCGAACAGGGCGGTGGTGGTGTCGCCGAAGCGCACCTCCTTCCCCTCGGTGTTGCCGACGTTCGAGTGCACACCGGCCGCCGCAACCGCGGGATTCTGCTGGTGCTCAGCGATGGTGGTGTAACCCACCCAGACGCTGAAGATGAGGACCATGGCGGCCAGCAGCGCAGCACCGTGGCGGATGCTGCCCACCATCTTCCCGAAGGTATAGGTGAGGGCGAAGGGAATGGCCAACAGCAGATAGATCGAAAGCCAGTTGGTGAGCCCGGTCGGGTTCTCGAACGTGGTCGCCGAGTTGGCGTTGAGGAACCCGCCTCCGTTGTTCCCGAGCTGCTTGATCGCTTCCATGAAGCCGATTGGTCCCCGGGCGATGGTTTGGGTGACCCCGTTCAACGAATCGTGGAAGCTCGCCGTTCCGGCCAGGGTTTGGACAGCACCCTGTCCGACGAAGATGATCCCGGCGACAAAGGCGATCGGGATGACGATGTAGAACAGGCCGCGTGTCATGTCGACCCAGAAGTTCCCGATGGTTGGGGAGTTCCGCCGGGAGAAGCCCCGGACCATGGCGATGGCCACGGCGATGCCGATCACCGGACTCAGCAACTGCTCGAAGGTGAGCGCGCCGATTTGCGAGAAGTACGACATGGTCGTCTCCCCGCCGTAGTTCTGCCAGTTGGTGTTGGTCATGAACGACGAGGCGGTGTTGAAACTGAGCGCCTGGCCCACGGCCCCGAAGTGCTGGGGATTGAGTGGGAGTGAGCCTTGGATCCGGATGAGCAGATAGGTGACCCCCATCGCCACCGCCGAGAAGATCACCATCGAGCCGGCGTAGCGCTTCCAGTTCTGCTCCTGCTCGGGTCCCGTCCCCAAGAGGCGATAGACGGGGCGCTCGGCCCATCCGAGGAAATGCACCCGGCCCTCGAAGACGGCGGCCATGTAGGAGCCGAGGTACCGCCAGGTCAGGCCCAGGGCGATGACCAGGGTGATGATGGTCCAGGTGAAGCCCACCTCAGAACTTCTCGGGCTTGAACATGGCGACGCCCAGGTAGATGAACATCACGACGGCGACGCCGAGGAGGACACCTTGGGTCCAGGTCATACCCGGTCCAAGGCCCAGATGAGGCCGAGCATCACCAGGACGAAGCCGATGATTCCAAGCACTGCGAGGAAATCTGCCATGGAGCCAGTTTCAGCCGTCTGCTCTGAACAGGTTCTGAACAGGAGCCCGTGGGCCTGAATAAGTCCTGAACAAGTGGACCTCGTCGATCTCACCCACCCCGTTTCGTACGACAATGAACGGGTGCGAAGAAGTCTCGTGGGCTCGATCACCGGGGCCCTGATCTCGGTCGGCCTGGGCGCCATCATGCTGGCGTTCCGCTCCAACTTGAGCATCGCCTCGGTCGCTCTGGTGCTGGTCGTCCCGGTTGTCGCAGGTGTGATGGTCGGTGGATTTCGTGCCGGAGTGACGAGCGTCGTCGTGGGGTTCCTCGTCTATGACCTCCTCTTCATCCCGCCCTACTACCGGCTGACGGTCGGTCGGTCCCAGAATTTGGTCGTCCTGGGCGTGTACGCGGTGGTGATGCTGCTCGTGGCCCGGATTGTCGCCAACCGCGAGGCGGCACGCGTCGAAGCTCAGCGACGGGCGCTTGAGACGTCCCGGCTCTTCGAGCTGTCCGAGCTCCTGGTGGAGGACCGCTCAGTGGAGGAGCTGCTCGAGACCATTGTCAACGCCGTCGCCACCGTCTTCAAAGTTCACGGAGTGACCCTCCTGGTACCCGAGGCCGAGCGTCTGGCGATTGCCGCCTCGGCCGGAGTGTCGTTGTCGCCGGACCAGCTCCGGCGGCTCGACCCTCGTTCGGGAATACCGGTGAGTCTCGCTACCGGGCCAGGACTGCCGCACGAAGTGCACGCCGTGGCCCTCACTGCAGCGGGTCGACCAGTCGGCATACTGGCCATCCTGGGGGCACCGGATTCGGAAGCGGACAGGGCCCTCCTCCGAACCTTCGCCAATAGTGCAGCCCTGGCCTTGGAACGGGCACAACTGCGGGAACAGGCCCTGCGCTCCGAGGTGTTGGAGGAGGTCGACCGACTGCGGCACGCCCTGATGGGGGCGGTGTCACACGACTTGCGCACCCCGCTTGCGACCATGAAGGTGGCCTCCTCGACCCTCTTGAACCCGGCTTCCCCGCTCTCCGACGCCGATGCCCACGAGCTGCACGGGCTGATCGACATGGAGACCGACCGGCTTACCCGCCTGGTCACCAACCTCTTGGACATGACCCGCTTCGACGCCGGCGTGCTCGAGGTGCGGCGGAGCCCGCAGTCTGTTCGCACGCTCGTGAACGAAGCCGTCGTAGCCCTTCGTCCTGCGCTGGGCGAGCGACCGGTCCGGATGGCCCTGGCGGAAAGGCTCCCAGACGTCGACGTCGACCAGATTCTCATCGGTCAAGTACTGGCTAACCTCCTGGATAATGCCGACCGCCACTCCCCTCCGAACAGTCAGATCACGGTGACCGGTGAGCTTCGCAGCGACCGGATCGCCATTGCCGTGGCTGATAGCGGGCCGGGCGTGCCGGCCGAGGAGCGAGAGGCCGTCTTCGACCGGTTCGTGCGTTTTGACACCGGAGGGCGCTCTGGTCTCGGGCTGACCATCGCCAAGACCTTCGTCGAGGCCCACGGCGAACAGATCTGGGTCGAGGATGTGCCCGGTGGGGGCGCCCGCTTCGTCTTCACCCTGCGCCCAGTGGCCGCCAATGGCGCCGGTCGGTAGAGGAACCGTGGCGAAGGTCCTGGTCATCGATGACGATCCGTCGCTGCTACGAGCGCTTCGCGTCGGGCTCCACGCCGGTGGCCACGAGGTGACCACGGCGGTGAACGGGGAGCAGGGCATCTCGCAGACCGCGCTCACCTCGCCCGATGTCGTCGTCCTCGACCTGGGCCTCCCGGACATCGACGGACAGGCGGTCTGCAAGAGGATCCGTCAGTGGAGCGAGGTGCCGATCATCATCCTCTCGGCCAGCGGTGCCGAGGACCGCAAGGTCGCCGCGCTCAACGGCGGGGCCGACGACTACGTCACCAAGCCCTTCGGCATGGCGGAGCTCGAAGCCCGCATTCGCACTGCGATCCGGCACAGTGCGTCCGAGCCCAACGAGCCGCTGCCAGCGACGATCACCGTCGGTTCACTCGAGCTGGACCTCGTGCACCACGAGGCCCGCCTGCAAGGTGAGACCATCGACCTCACGGCCAAGGAGTTCGAGGTGCTCTCGTTCCTGGCCCGTAACGCCGGGAGGACGTGTACCCACCAGATGATCCTCTCGGCTGCCTGGGGCACCGGCTACGGCAAGGAGGCCCAGTATTTGCACGCCTACGTGCACCGGCTGCGGCAGAAGCTCGGCGACAGCTCGGGGATGCTGATCCGGACCGCCCCGGGTGTCGGCTACAGCCTGGATCCCGCCCCGAGCGTCACGGCATGACGCGGTCGCGCCCCCACGACTGCTCCATTGCTCAGACGCCTAGCCTGCGTCTGTACGGAGAGGGAGTGGCTGACGTCCCGCCGGCCGTCGAGCATGCCGCCCCCGCCGGGCTGTGCAGTGGATCAACCGTAGGGTAGGAGGTCAGGAGGACTGTGGCACGGGGAAAGCTACGGCTGTATCTCGGCGCCGCCCCAGGGGTCGGCAAGACCTACGCCATGCTCAACGAGGGCTGGCGCAGGAAAGAGCGCGGCACCGATGTCGTGGTTGGCTGGGTGCAGGAGCACGGCCGGCCTCAGACCGACGCCCAGGTCCGCGACCTCGAGGTCTTCCCGCGGCGGGTGGCCGAGTACCGGGGCCAGACCCTCGAGGAGATGGACGTCGACGGACTGTTGACACGGAAGCCCGAGCTGGTGCTGGTCGATGAACTGGCACACTCGAATGCGCCCGGCTCGAAGCATGCCAAGCGGTGGCAGGACGTCGAGGAGCTCCTCGACGCTGGCATCAACGTCATCTCCACCGTCAACCTCCAACACCTTGAGTCGCTCAACGATGTGGTGGAGCAGATCACCGGGGTCACCCAGCAGGAGACGGTGCCCGACCCGGTGGTGAGGGCCGCCGATCAGATAGAGCTGGTCGACATGGCTCCCGAAGCTCTGCGCCGCAGGCTGGCCCACGGGAACGTCTATCCGCCCGAGCGCATCGATGCCGCCCTGGGGAACTACTTCCGAACCGGCAACCTCACCGCCCTCCGCGAACTGGCCCTCCTGTGGGTGGCGGACCGGGTCGATGAGGAACTCAACGACTACCGCGAGCGCCACAACATCTCTGGTCCCTGGCAGACCAAGGAGCGCGTGGTCGTCTCGCTCACCGGCTCACGAGGGAGTGCCATCCTCATCCGGCGAGCAGCGCGAATGGCCATGCGCACAAAGGCCGAGCTGGTCGGTGTGCACGTCCGCACGGATGACAGCCTGACCGGCCGGGGATCGCAGGGGCTGGTCGACAATCGCGCCCTCCTCGACGCGCTGGGTGGACGGTACGTCGAAGTGGTCGGCTCCGATGTGGCGCCGTCGTTGGTGCAGGTAGCCCGGGCCGAAAATGCCACCCAGCTGGTGATGGGTGCCACCCATCGGAGTCGATTCAACGAATTCGCCCGCGGCTCGATTATCAATTCCGTTATTCGGGCCGCCGGCGGTGCGCTGGACGTCCACGTCATCGCCACTGAGGCGGAGCTGCAACCAGAATCGGAGCAGGATCCTCAGCCGGCCTCAGACGGGTCGGCGGGTCACACCCGTGACAAGGTCGGCCGCCCGGCAGCCAGTCGCTACCGTCGCCGCCTCCTCTCGCCCTTGTCGAGTCGGCGTCGGTGGGCGGCCTTGGTCATCGGAGCGGTCGGCTTTCCCCTCCTGACGCTCGTGCTCACCGCGGCGAGGAGCCATGTGGACCTTTCCACCGCGCTCAGCTCGTATCTGGTGCTCGTCGTGGTCGTGGCGGCCACCGGGGGTGTCTGGGTAGCGGCATTGGCCGCCATCGCTGGATTCCTCCTGTCCAACTTCTACTTCGCCCCACCCATCCACACCTTCACCATCGCCGATGCCCGCGACATTCTCGCCCTGGTCATGTTTCTGGTCACCGCCGGGGTGGTGAGCGTGCTGGTCGACCTCTCGGCCCGCCAGACCGCCGGGGCCCTCCAGGCCCGGACCGACGCCCGGATGCTGGCCCGGGTGGCCGGGCGCATGGTCGCTCCAGAGGGGAACCCACTTCCTGCGCTCCTGGAGGAGTTGATGGTCGCCTTCCGGCTCGACGCCGCCGCGGTGCTCCGATCCGACACGCGTCTCCCGCCCGTCGGTGGGCCCCCCGGCACGGCGGAGGCCGCCGCCGCTACCTGGTCGGCGGTGGCCTCGGCCGGCCAGGATCCGCCCCAGCGCCCCGTCGAGGCCACGGTGGTACTGCCCTTGACCGATCGGGAGCTCCTGGCCCTGAAGGGACCGGACCTGACCGCGGAAGACCGGGAGATCCTGGCCGCCTTCGCCGCCCAATTGGCGACCGTCCTCGAGAGCGCCAAACTCCACGCCGAGGCCGCGGAAGCCGACTCGCTGGCGCGGGCCAACCAGCTCCGATCGGCATTATTGGCTGCGGTCAGCCACGATCTTCGAACGCCCTTGGCGTCGATCAAGGCCGCATCCTCGAGCCTTCTGTCGGACCAGCTGGCCTTCGGTCCCGACGAGACCCGGATCCTGCTCCAGACGATCGACGACGAGTCCGATCGATTGAACAGCCTGGTCGAGAACCTGCTCGACATGAACCGCCTGCAGACGGGATCGATGGATGTGCTCGACCAGAGCACCGACGTCCAGGAACTGATCACCGCCGCCGTCGAGAGCCTCGGGCCACGCGGCGATGATGTGGTGGTCGATGTGGAGGCGCCGCTCCCACGCATCCATACCGACCCCGTGCTCCTCGAACGGGCCGTGGCCAACCTGATCGAGAATGCGCTCACCCATGCCGGCGGGAAGGGGCTCCGCATCGAAGCCGGCGCGGTGGCGGGCCGGGTCGACATCAGGGTGATGGATCGGGGCCCGGGGATCCGCCGCCAGGACCGTGACGCCGTGTTCCAACCCTTCCAGCGCCTGGGAGACTCCGACAACCTGGTCGGCGTGGGACTGGGCCTGGCCGTGGCCCGGGGATTCGTGGAGGCGGTCGGCGGCGACCTCGACATCGAGGACACCCCCGGCGGCGGCTGCACGATGGTGGTTCGAATTCCCGAGCGTCCGGCTGGCGCCGGGGAACACCCTGGCAACGCCGGCAACGGTCGATCCGAACCCATCGAGAACCAGGACGCGACCGGCACCCCTGAGCCGCGGGCAAGTTCAGCATCGTGAGCACCCTCGGCACGATCCCCTCCCACGACGGCAACGAAGGAGGCGAGTCGGGCACCACCGTCCTGGTGTGCGACGACGACACCTCGTTGCTCCGAGCATTGAGCATCAGCCTCGGCGCCCGTGGCTACGAGGTGGCGACGGCCAGGAGCGGCGAAGAGGGGATGGACAGGGCGGCCCACCTCCAGCCCGATGTGGTCCTGCTCGACCTGGGCCTTCCCGGAGTCGACGGCATCGATGTGATCCGAGGCATCAGGCGATGGAGCACCGTGCCGATCATCGTCCTGTCCGCCCGCCATCAGAGTGTCAGCAAGGTCGAGGCTCTGGATGTCGGAGCCGATGACTACGTCACCAAGCCCTTCGGGATGGACGAGCTGTTGGCCAGGTTGCGGGCCGCGTTGCGACGGACCGTTCCTAGCCCAGAGGCACCTTCGGTCGAATTCGAGGAGTTCGCCATCGACCTCACCCAGAAGCGGGCCACCCGCAACGGGGCCGACGTCCACCTCACTCCGAAAGAGTGGAGCATCGTCGAAGTCCTCATCCGGAACCCGGGCCGGCTGGTATCTCAGCGTCAGCTGCTCCATGCCGTGTGGGGACCCGAGTACGAGACAGAGACCGAGTACCTCCGGGTCCTGATGGGCCGGGTCCGGAAGAAGCTCGAACCCGATGCGTCCCGTCCCCGGCACTTCCGCACCGAAACCGGTATGGGGTACCGCTTCGAGCCCTGATCCGGGCGCCCCTTAGGATGGCTGCCCGTGCACCGGGCCACCGTGGATATCTACGACGATCGCGGTCTTCGCTGGGCCGCCAGACACGCCAATGCCGGCCGTCGGCACGAAGCGGAGCGGTTCGCCGACCGGGTTGGTCCCGAGGGACTGCGCATCGACCTCGGATGCGGTGCCGGCCGCTACCTGCCGTACCTGGGATTTCCGACCGTGGCCCTCGACGCCTCTGGGGTCATGCTTAAGGCTTGCCGCGAAGTGGTGCCCGAGGCGCTCTATGTCCAGGGCGACGTCGAGCACCTGCCGTTGGCCCGGGGGTCCATCGGAGGCGGCTGGTCGTGGATGACCCACCTTCATGTCCCACGGGTGCGCCTTCCCATGGCCCTGTGGGACCTTCACCGGGTGCTGGCAGTGGGTGCGCCGTTCGAGCTCCAGGTGCTCGCCGGCGACTACGAGGGCGAAGACGAGCCCGGTGATGAGGTGGGAGGCCGGTTCTTCGCCGGCTGGCAGGCCGATCCGTTGGTGGACGTGGTCACCGGTGCGGGATTCGCCGTCCAGGACGGCTCCGTCACGGTGTCGGGTGACGAGGTCCGGCTTCGTTCCGTTCGGCTGCGCACCCTCGCCGACACCGTCGGCGAGGGGATGCGGCTCCTGGTCTGTGGGGTGAACCCGTCTATCTACTCGGCCGATGCCGGCATCGGCTACGCACGGCCGGGCAACCGGTTCTGGACGGCGGCGCTGGAGGCCGGCATCGTCAGCCACGACCGGGATCCGGTACGCGCGCTGATGGGCCATGGCGTAGGAATGACCGACTTCGTGAAACGGCCCACCCGCACTGCCGCGGAGGTGACACCCGGCGAGTACCGAGCCGGGCTGGCACGGGTCGAGCGCCTCGTCGAGTGGCTCCAACCCGGAGCCGTCTGTTTCACTGGGCTGTCGGGGTGGAGAACGGCCGTCAACCCCAGGGCGGTCGCCGGCCTCCAACCCGAACTGATCGGTGGCCGGCCGGCCTACGTGATGCCCTCGACCAGTGGGCTCAACGCCCGGACGCCGGTGGGCGAACTCGCCGATCACTTGTCTGCGGCATGGGCGATCGGCGGCGGCGCCTGATTCGCGTCTCCGACCAGGTTGGGTGTCAGACAGGTACGACGGCATCGCCACCGGACAAGCATCCGGCCGCCAGGGCCGTGGTGAGTGCGAAATTAGAGATCCCCCACGATCAGTCGAGTGGCACAGGAGTGTTGAGCGAAGCGGGCGATCATGTTCAAACGTGATGCTCAGAGGGTCGTCCAACGCACCGGGTCGCACCACCCAATCCGACAGTTGCGAGGTCTTGGGCTAACGTCTTTCCCAGGAGAGCCGGGAAGCCTGGTCGGCATGGGGTCCGTTCGCGGAAGGAAACCGATTTGGCTGGTCCTGCGTTTGCCTTTTTCGCCGGAGCCGTGATCAGCCTTGGGACAAGTTGGGTCCTCGTGTCAAGGCTGGAAAGAGTCGGCGAACGCCTGGGACTCTCCGAAGCGCTTCTAGGTGTCGTGGCCGCACTGGCCGCTGATACACCGGAGATCACGGCCGCCATTTCGGCCCTCGCTCAGCACCAACGAACTATCGGTGTCGGCGTCGTTATCGGCTCCAACGTCTTCAACCTGGCTGCTCTCCTCGGGCTCGGTGCCGTGGTTGCCGGCTTCATCGGCCTGCACCCAAGGGTGGTTGTATTCGGAGGCGCTGTGGCCATCTGGGTCGCCTTCGTTTGTCTCTTGACGGTTCTCGGTGGCATCGGGCCGATCCTGGCTCTTGGTGCTGTGCTCGTTGTCCTGATTCCCTACGTCGCGATTCTGGGCATCAGTCGCGTCGCCCTGGCGCGGCTTCCCCTTCCGGGACGATGGTTGTCCTGGCTCTCCTTAGCGGTTGACGAGGAAGAACTCGAACTCGTAGTCGCCATCCGTCCGCGGCGGGGCCGACCGGTGGATGGGGTCACCGCTGGGGGCGCTCTGGTGGTTGTGGTCCTGGCCAGCATCATGATGGAGCGGGGTGCCTCGGACCTTGGGCACCATTTCGGCGTAGCCGACGTGGTGATCGGCGGCATCGTCCTGGCGGCAGTGACCAGCCTGCCCAATGCCGTAGCCGCCGTCTATCTGGCGTCGAATGGACGGGGGGCCGCCGCATTGAGCACGGCACTCAACAGTAACAACCTCAACGTGGTGGCCGGCCTCCTCATCCCTGCGGCTGTCGTCGGGCTAGCACCACCGTCGACCTCCGGAATTCTCACCGCAGCGTGGTACCTGGGGCTGACGGCACTCACGTTGGTCGTCGCCTACACCGAAAGCGGTTTACGAAGGCGGGAGGGCTGGGTGATCATCGCCGGCTATTGCACCTTCGTTGTCTGGCTGCTGGTCACCTCCTGAGTCGGGCATTATTTGCCAGGTTGTCCTAATCGGCAGTTCGTCGAGCTACCTCTGGATGCTCACGCCCAGTTCATCTGCTGAGACTGCGGAGGGAAGATCGAGGCGTCCGATGGTCTGTTCCGGGTACGAGCAAGGACTGCCAGTGCAAGACCGGTGTTTGCCATCGATCCCAACATTTGCCATCTCGGCTCGCTGTGCCGATGGCTTCGAGATCCAGGTTTGGTCCCTGCCCGGTCTCGCTCGACTCGGGTCTGCCGAACGCCGGCCCGGCTGGCCCCGCGTGCACTGTCAGTGGTCGGTGACAGCGTGTCGAGCGATCGTCGAGTCCGGGGCGACCCGTCCCGGAGCTCTCCTCAGGATCGGGTCTCGACCGCCGCGAAATGGTCGACCACCGGCGGTGACTGGAAGTAGGGCCCGATCGCCGCTCGCCACTCGGGAAAGGCCTCCGACTGACGAAAGCCGACGAGGTGGTCGTCGATGGTCTCCCACTCCACCAACAGGAGGTAGTAATCGGGTGCTTCGACGCCACGGCGCAGCTCGAGGGAGATGAAGCCGGGGGAGGCGGCGATGACCGAACGGGCTTGCATCAGTGCCTTCTCGAAGTCATCGGCCGTACCGGGACGGATGGTGATCAGGGCATGCTCGAGGACCATGCCGACCGACGCTACTGGCCGCGTCGTTTGGAATACCAGGGTCTGGGAGAGGTTGACATCTAATGGAGTGTGAGTAGTGAGGAGTGTCCGTTGAAGGTAGAGGTGTGGTCCGACGTGGTCTGCCCCTGGTGCTATGTGGGTAAGCGGCACCTCGAAGAGGCGCTTGCCCGGTTCCGACATGGCGATCAGGTGTCGGTCGAGTGGAGGAGCTTCGAGCTCAATCCGTCCTCTCCGCCCCGGGTGGGACTCACCATGAGCCAGATCCTGCAGCGCAAATACGGGATGTCCGAGGATCAGGCAGGGGCGGCCAACCAGCGGATGACGGACCTAGCTGCCGGTGTCGGGCTCGAGTACCACCTCGACCGCGTCCAGGCCGGCAATACCTTCGACGCCCATCGACTGATCCATCTGGCCTCCACCCATGGGCTGGGGGACGCCATGAAGGAACGGCTGTTGGCCGCCTACTTCTCCGAAGGGCGGCCGGTGGGAGAACGCAGCGTGTTGACCACGCTGGCCCGCGACGTCGGTCTCGACCCGACCGAGGTCGAATCCGTGCTGGTCGGCGACGACTTTGCCGCCGACGTCCGAGATGACGAATCCAGGGCCGCGGCCATGGGGGTGCGCGGTGTCCCGTTCTTCGTCATTGACGAGGCCATCGGGGTTTCCGGGGCCCAGCCGGCCGATGTGTTGCTCGAGGCGTTGGAACGGGGGTGGACGGAGTCCCACCCGATCACCATGGCCAGTGACCGCGACCAGGGAGGGAGCGGAGAGGCCTGCGCCGACGGCGCGTGCGCGCTCTGACGCGCACGCCCGAATCAACCTCCCAACATGCCGTAGGCGTTGGTGGCCGACAGGGTGAGCACCACCCGGCGGTCCGACACCATGACCTGGCGGTACTCGTCCCAGTCCGGGTGCTCCCCTTGGGCGAGACGGTACATCTCGACCAGTTCCTCGACGACAGGGTCATCCACCGTCTGGGCCACCGGCGACAGGGCCGCCTCGCCGTCGAGCACCACATAGGCGAAGAAGTCGTCGCGGGCCACATGGAGTGAGGCGCGAGGATCGCGGCGCAGGTTCTTGGTCTTGGCTCTCCCCTCGGTGACCGAAATGCGGACGGAGTGGTCGGAGCCGGGTATGAAGAGGATGTTGGACAGCTGCGGGCGACCGTTGCTCCGCAGCGTGACCAGGACTCCCCGGTTGTGCCGGCGCACGAAGGCGAATGCATCGTCCAATGAGATGGCCATCGACCCACGGTACTGGGCCAGGCCCGCGCTCCGACCGCCGGTTCCGGAACCCTTCTCAATGCAGGTCGAACGAACCCCCTGCCACCTCGATGCGGTCTCCGATGAGCTCTTCTGACACGGCATGGGCGGCCAGGAGGCCGTCCTCGCTGACGGCCACGCAGCGGCGGCCATCGGCCGTGTCACACAGGGCCAGCGTGCGAGCCGGGACCAGTTCCTCGTAGGTGACGGTGTACGTGACGACCGTGGCTGCGCCGGTGTAGCCGTCGAGGCTCTCGACCACGTCGACGACGCCCGTCTCCGACTGCGCCGCCCGGGCCAGGTCGTCAACCAATGGCAACCGACCGTCGGGACGGCCCGACCACACCCCGATGCCCGGCTTGGTCAGGAGCCCACTGACGGTCGTGACGGCTCCGAGCGCTCCGGGGTCGGCCCTCACTTCGGCGATCACCGCGGCCGTGGCCTGCAGAACGAAGTTGTTGAACGGACCGCCGGCGAACGCCATGCCGCCGGTGATGGTGGGCGTGGTCCCTGGCTCGAGACCCAGGCAACGCTGTTGTACCCGCACCGCGGCGGGGAAGCAGCTGTACACCTCGATGATGTCGGCGTCGGCGATGGGCCGTCCGATGCGGGCTCCGGCGGCACGGGCCAGCACGTCCATGGCCGGCCAGGCATGGGACTCTTTTCGACGCAACAGGGACACGGTGTGGCTCGACTCCAAGGCGACCTGGGGAAAGGCCCACTGGTCGGCGCCCACCCCTAGGCGGACCGCCGTCTCGGCCGAGCACAGGAGCAGCGCCGCTGACTGGTTGACCGCCCACTGGGTGGAGTGCCACTTGTTGTAAGGGAAGGCCAGGGGCCGATTGGTGACAGAGGGAGTGTCGATCTGCTTGGCATCCATCGAGTCCGGAAACGCCGCGTCGGGGTTGGTCCCGGCGACCACATTGAAGCGGGACCAGAGGTCGGCGACCTCGGCACGGTGTTCGGTCAGTGTTCGACCGTCGGCGGCTCGAAGGGCGTTGTCGATCATTGCGTACTGTTGGACCGGATCCCACAACCTGTTGGCTACCTCGACCGGTTCCAACAACGCACCCTCCCGCCTTTGGGTGATGTCTGGGATCGCTCCGGGCTGATCCGTCTCGACCGCCTCGATTCCGGATCGGGCCACATCCCGGGCCCAGCGCTTGGCCTCGCCCCCGACCACGGCCGCCACCTCGGATGTGCCCGAGGCGATGGCCACCAGAGCATCGTTGATCAGACGCTGTTGTGGGATCCCCAACTCGTACAGATGGGTGCGCGCTTCCGCGGCACCCACGCCGCCGGCCACCAGTCGTCCAGGGTCGGGATACGACCAACTCCCCTGGGGGACGGCGATCCGGTCGATCCGCTCCAGCATCCGCGGCGACCCCGCGTCCGACCCGGCCGCGACCAAGGCCCGGGTCATCAGGTCGGTGGCTTCGGCGTGTCCGGAAGCAGTGCCGACCCCTACGACCACCGGGGTGCGAGGATCGAGTGAGCCGAGGCCGTTGTGCAGGAGGTCCATCTGCCCGGTCACTCCCTGGCCGGGGCGGATGCCGCCACGGCCGGAGTGGCCTGACGGGTCCGACGCTCGCGCATCATCCGGCCCACCTGGCGCCAGGTCACGGGGACCGCACCCAGGTCCAGTGCATCCTGACGGGCGCGCTCGGGCACATCGTAGTGAGCCTGGTGCGGCCGGCCAACCTTGTGTTGGAACCATCGGCGCTTCATGCCCAATCGACGGGCGAAGGCGTGGAGCTCCTCGTCGGTGTCGGCCACCAGATGGGACCACCGGTCGTCGACCGGGCCCAGCCGCGCCGGCTGGCGCCAATCATCCAGATAGACCGTCACGGGCGCAGGCTGACTCTCGGGGCGCGGCTCAGATGATCCGGCCTCGGATACCGCCATCGGCCACGATGGACAGTCCGGCCAGTTCCCACGCCAGCATCCCTCCATCGACGTTGCGGACGTCGTACCCGGCGCCGGCCAGAGCGTTGGCCACGGCCGCGGATCTTCCGCCCACCCGACAGATGCACACCACCGTCCGATCGGCAGGTATCTCGTCGATCCGCTCCGCAACCTGCCCCATGGCCACGTGGACGGCCCCGGGGGCACGTCCGGCCTCCCACTCATCGTCTTCGCGGACGTCAAGAAGGAACGCTCCGGCATCCGCCAGACGACTCGCCTCCTCGGGATCGAGGTCGGCCACGGCTGTCGGCTCGGGATTCATCGGCTTCACGGTATCGGAGCGCCGCCCTCCACCGTTCATACGCCCAGGCCAGGCCGCCAGCCAGGTCAGCCCGGAAGGTCCATCAATTCGATGCGCACCCCGTCGGGGTCGGTGCAATAGAGGAAATCGAGGCGGGCGCCCGGCAGGTCGAGGGTGGTCCGGGTGCCCCGCACCACCGTGCCCCCCAACGCCTCGATGATGGAGGCCAGGCCCTCAACGTCGTCAACCCGCAACGAAATGTGGGTCAGGCCCAGCTGATTCATGGGGCGGCGTTGTCCATCTCCGGTGTGGCCCGGCGATTCGAATCCCAGGAGCTCGATGGTGACACCGTCCCGCGACAGCATCCGAGATTCCAATCGTACGTCCTCCACTTCCATCAATGCACCGAATTCCTCGCCGACCTGGTGCGACGCCACTTGCTCGAATCCCAGACCGTCGCGGTAGAACCGGAGCGACCGCTCGAGGTCCGAAACACAGATGCCGAAGTGGGAGACCGATAGCGTCACGATTCCTCCAGAAAGGGAACAGGGGTCGGGCCCGATGTTCCCACCGTGCCCGTTCGGTTGACCATGTGGGCGACGCCGGTGGACTCGTCCACCTCCCCCAGCGCCCCGGCCGAGACTGTGTCGGGCAGGTGGGCGTGGACGAACGCCGCCACCGACCGGTAGGCGTGCCGGCTGGCATCCGCCCACGGCATGAGGATGGGGAACACATGGAACATCCCCGGCTCTTCGAGGGAGACCGTGTCGACGCCCGCTTTCCCCAGATGGTCGACGAATCGACTGATCGAATCGCGGAACATCTCGTCGCCGCCGAAACAGACGAACGTCGGTGGCCAGCCGGACACGTCCTGTTCCGCGCCGGAAACCGGCTCCGACCCCGGGCTGCGCCCGTGCAGGTAGGCGGAGGTCGGGATGTTCCAGGGCAGGATGTCCACGGCCGCGTTACCGGATATCGAAGGATCATCGAGAAGCAGGTCCACCTCCGGGGAGAACAACAGCACGCCGGCGATGGCCCGATGGTGGGTGTGGGTCATCGAGTAGATGAGCGACGCGGCCAGTCCCCCACCGCTCGAGTCTCCGCCCACGAAGAGGCGCGACGGGTCGGCCCCGTCGACCAGGAGCCGCTCGAGGACCACGATGGCATCCTCCAGGCCGGCGGGGAACGGGAACTCGGGGGCCAGCCGGAGGTCGGCGACAAAGATCTCGCAACCGGTCAGGCGGCACAGCCAGGCAACGAACAGCGCGTACATCCGCGGCGACGTCCCCACGTAGCCGCCGCCGTGGAGGTACAGCACCGTGCCCCGGACGGCGCCGCCGTCAGGGCGGTACCAGATGCCGGCGACACCGGCCACACTGTCCTCCTGCGACGTCACACCGAGCGACCGGACCAAGGGGGGCAACAGGAACCCGCACAGGTCATCGAGCACCATCTCCACCGATCGGAACTCGTCGATCGGCAGTGAGGACGAGTACCCCATGAAGGTGCGCACCGCCTCGCGAGTGACCGTGACCGCCACGTTGTGCGGCATGTTGCCCTCGCCCGACCAGGGTCTGCGGAAGGGGACCCGGGCCAGGGCGACGCCGAACTGCCCGGCCAGACCGACCAGGTCGGTGGCGGCGATCGGCCAGGAGGAACGGGCCACGCCGGGGCGCCGGCCCATCACCACCCGGGAACCTCGTTCATCCTCGACGGCATCGTGCTCATGCTGTCACGGCCCCTCGGGCCCCCGAGCACCCACCCCTGACCGTTGCGTGCGGGTCAGACCGGCTCTGCGGCGAGGATGGCACCGAGTTGGAGCAGCTGGTCCGTGGCCCCGCCCAGCGTCAACTCGAAGTGCTTGGTCATCAAGAAATAGCGGTGCAAGGGATAGTCGCGATCGACACCCACGCCGCCGTGGAGATGGACGGCGGCGTGGACCACCCGCTGCCCGCCGTCGGCGGCCCAGAACTTGGCCACGGCCACCTCCTTGTCGGAGGGGAGGTCGGCGGCCAGCCTCCACGCCGCCTGCCAGGCGGTGAGCCAGATGGCCTCGGTGTCCACATAGGCGTCTGCGGCCCGTTGGCCGACAGCCTGGAACGTGGCGATCGGCTTGCCGAACTGCTCCCTGGTCTTGGTGTACTCGGCCACCAGCGCCAAGGCGGCGGCGGCGGCACCGGCCTGGGCCAGGGCCACTGCCGCCGTGGTGCGTTGCACGAGCCACCCGATGATGGAGGCACCGTCCTCGACCGAGCCCAGCAGGGCCTCGGGTCCGACCGTGGCTCCCGCCAGGGTGATGACCGCCTCGACCTGACCGGTGTTGACCGGCTGGCGCTCGCGGCTGACTCCGGCCGCGGCGGTCTCGACGATGAACACCGCCACCGAGCCGGGCTCCACACGGGCGGGCACCAGCACGGCATCGGCGAACATCCCGGACGGCACGCAGGCCTTGGTGCCCGAGAGGGTCCACCCGTCACCGCTCGGCTCCGCCACCACGGAGGGGACGCCCGGGGTGCCGCCCAGCTCGACCAGTGCCGTCGTGAGCACGGTGTCGCCAGCCACAACCCCGGGGAGCCAGCGCTGACGTTGGGCCTCGGTGCCGAAGCGGGCGACGGCCGGGGCCGCCACGGCCACAGTCTCGATCACGGGCACGTAGGCGGCACTCCGACCCGCGGCCTCGACGATCAAACCGGATTCGACGAAGCCCAGTCCGGCCCCGCCCACCTCGTCGGGCAGGGCGATGCCGAGGAGGCCGGCGGCGGCCAGCTCGGCCCAGATCTTCCGATCGAATCGCTCCCCGTCCTCTTCGGACTCGAGCTCGCGGAGGCGATCGTGGGTCGAGAGGTCGGCGAAGATCCGGGTGGCCAGATCCCCCACTGCCTGTTGCTCTTCGTTGAAGGAGAAGTCCATGGGTCGCGTTTCCTCTTCTATCGCAGTGACCGGGGCAGACCGAGGCCGAAGATGGCGATCAGGTCCCGCTGGATCTCGTTGGTGCCGCCGCCGAACGTCAGGATGACCAGGCTGCGGGCGTACGACTCGAGGCGACCGGCGAGGACGGCCTCGGGGCTTCCCCGGGTGAGGTAGCCGGCCTGGCCCACGACCTCCATCATCAGTTTGAAGGCCTCCATGTAGAACTCGGTGCCGAACACCTTGGTGGTGGACGCATCGGCCACGTCGAGATGACCTTGGGTGGCCGTCCAGGCCACCTTCCAGTTGATCAACTTGAGGAACTCGAGTCGGGCGTAGATGCGGGCCAAGTGGACCTGCACCCACTCCTGATCGATGACCCTCCGGCCGTCAGCCAGCTTGGTGTTCTGCGCCCACGCCGTGGTGTCGCCGAGCGCCCGCTCGACGATGCCCGATGAGCACAGGGTGACCCGCTCGTGATTGAGCTGGTTCGTGATGAGGGACCACCCGTTGTTCTCCCCACCCACCAGGTTGGCGGCGGGAACCCTCACGTCCTCGTAGAACGTGTAGTTGATGTTGTGGTCGCCGAGCAAGTGCATGGGCACCACTTTGATGCCGGGGGTGTCCATGGGGACGATGAACATGGAGATGCCCTTGTGCTTGGCCACCTCCGGATCGGTGCGCGTGGCCAACCAGATGTAGTCGGCCCCTCCGGCCAGTGAGGTGTAGATCTTCTGGCCGTTGATCACGTATTCGTCCCCGTCCTTCACCGCCCGGGTCTGCAGCGATGCCAGATCGGTTCCGGACTCGGGCTCTGTGTAGCCGATGCAGAAATGGATGTCGCCGGCGAGGATCTTGGGCAGGAAGAACTGCTTTTGCTCGGGCGTCCCGAACTGCATGATGGTGGGCCCGACGGTATTGATGGTCAACATGGGGACGGGGGCGCCCGCCCGCATCGACTCGTCGAAGAAGATGTACTGCTCGATGGCCGATCGGCCCTGGCCGCCGTACTCGGTCGGCCACCCGATGCCGAGCCATCCGTCCTCCGCCATCTGCTTGACCACTCGCCGCATGTTGGGGCCGATCCCATGGCTGTCGACCAACTGGGCCTCCACCTCCGGGGTCAGCAGGTCGGTGTAATAGTCACGGAGACGGGTCCGGAGACCCTCTTGTTCCTCCGTGTAGCCGATCTCCATGTGCGATCCCTCCCGATTGTGTCAGCGCGACTCGGACCGGAGGACTTCCCCGCGGCTCGACCCCTGGACTGTAGAGCAGCGGAGTTCTGGCCCGTCAGCCCCCGAGTGCCGTCGATCCCCGGGAGGTTGCCGCCCGGCCTCCGGTGGGGCCGGAGCCCGCTACTAGAACACGTTACATTCAGCCGGACGCCACCGCCACCGGGAGGCGCCGGGATCCGGCGCGCACTAGCCTGCCGCTGATCGCCGCGATCCGAGGGGCTCCGTCACCGCTAGGGTTACCAAGCGGTAAGTTACCGGGGTCACCGTGAGCCCGGTCCGCTGGGGGCGCTTCCCGGTGGCGAGGCCCTGCACACAGGTCTTGCTCGCCCGCCTTCGTTCACCTCATCTCACCCATCCGCTGCGGTCCGACCGCCGAGTCCCGAGGAGCATCAAATGCCCGAAGCAGTCATCGTCGCCACCGGCCGGACCCCCATCGGCCGGGCCAACAAGGGCTCGCTGGTCGACTGTCGCCCAGACGACCTCGCCGCCCTGGTCATCCGCGAGGTCCTGGCCAAAGTGCCCCAGCTCGATCCGCAATCGGTCGAGGACGTCATCATGGGGTCAGGCCAGCCCGGCGGCGAGGCGGGCTACAACGTGGGCCGCGTGGCCGCGCTCCTGGCGGGTCTCCCGAACGTGCCGGGCGTCACGGTGAACCGCTACTGCTCCTCATCCCTCCAGACCATCCGGATGGCTGCCCATGCCATCCGCGCCGGAGAGGGTGACGTGTTCGTGGCCGCTGGTGTCGAGACCGTGAGTCGCTACGCCAACGGAGCAGCCGACACGGGCCCGCACAACCCGCTGTTCGCCGAAGCCGAGGCCCGCACCTTCGAGCGCGCCCCGGTGACCGGAGACCCCTGGACACCACTGACCGGTCTGCCCGACGTGTACATCGCCATGGGCCAGACGGCGGAGAACGTGGCCGAGTTCAAGAAGGTTAGTCGCCAGGAGCAGGACGAGTTCGCCGTCCAGTCCCAGACCCGCGCCGTGGCCGCACAGGAGACGGGATTCTTCGAGCGCGAGATCATCCCGGTCACCACGCCCAACGGCGACGTGGTGACCAAGGACGACGGGCCCCGGCCGGGAACCACCCTCGAGGGACTGGCCAACCTGAAGCCGGTGTTCCGCGAAGGGGGCACCATCACCGCCGGCAACGCCTGCCCGCTCAACGACGGCGCCGCCGCCGTGGTGGTCATGAGCGACACGAAGGCACGCGAGCTGGGCATCACCCCGCTCGCCCGAATCGTGGCCAGCGGTGTGTCCGGCCTCAATCCCGAGATCATGGGACTCGGGCCGGTCGACGCCATCCGCCAGACCCTGCAGCGCGCCGGGATGACCATCGACGATATCGACCTGGTGGAGATCAACGAGGCGTTCGCCGCTCAGGTCGTCCCTTCGGCCAAGGAACTGGGCATCACCTGCGACAAGCTGAACGTCCGGGGAGGCGCCATTGCCCTCGGCCATCCGTTCGGCCAGACCGGTGCCCGCATCATGACCACGCTGCTCAACGCCTTGGAGGACACCGGCAAATCGATCGGACTCGAGTCCATGTGCGTGGGCGGAGGGCAGGGCATGGCCATGATCGTCGAACGCCTGTCGTAGGCACCGTCCGCGGGGGCGAGGGCACAGGGCGGGGCGGCGCTCCCGGGCTCACCGCTCGAGCAGCGGGTCCAGCGGGTGGCGCACCGACTGGCCGGCGTCCCGGGCCTTTCGCCAGGCAATGCCTGACATGGCCTCGAGGGCGATCCGATTGCCGAGGTAGGCGGTGACGTCGGCGTGGTCGAACGGCGGCGACAGTTCGACGATGTCCACCCCCGCCACCGGTAGTTCCATACCCACGCGGCGGACCGCATCCAGCAGCTGGCGGGGGCTCAGACCGCCGGGCTCCGGCGTGCCCGTCGCCGGAGCCGAGCCCGGATCGACCACGTCGACATCGACGGACAGGAACACGGCATCACACTGGTCGGTGGCGATGGCGAACGCCTCGGTCAGACAAGTGTCGAGCCCCCGAGCCACCAGTTCGGTCATCTCGTAGCTACGCATTCCCTGCCCGGCCATCCAGTCGAGCGTGTCGGGATCGGGCCAGTAGCCCCGCAGGCCGATCTGGAGGAACCGATCGCCGCGGGCGGCTCCAGACTCGATCAGGCGCCGCATAGGCGTGCCGTGGCCGACCAGCGACCCGAACTGGAGATCGGCGGTGTCGGCGTGGGCGTCGAAATGGACGACCGACACCTTGCCCCAGCCGACGTGGCGGGCCACGCCGGTCACATCGGGCAGGGCGATGGTGTGGTCTCCCCCGAGGACGATGGGCACGGCGCCGCCAGCGGCGATGCGGGCCACCGCCTCCTCCAGGCGGGACAGAGACAGTTCGGTGTCGCCCGAGGGCATCTCGACGTCTCCGACATCGACCACCCCGAGGGCGACCAGGGGATCGACGCCCAAAGCCAGGCTGGGCCGTTTCCCGTCATGGGGAAGGTAGTCCGTGGTGCGGATGGCCAAAGGACCGAAGCGACACCCGGGCCGGTGACTGGTCCCGCCGTCGAACGGCGCGCCCACGATCACGGCCGAGGCGCCGGCGAAGCTCGCCGGATCATCGAGGTCAGCTGGAGGCACCCCGGCAAAAGTGGCCTCCGCCCCGTACATGTTTCCCAGCCGCATCGTCCTCCTCAGGACTGGCTCGACGGCGGACTCGGGCGGTTGGCAACCGCCAACCGTGCCCGTCCCCCATACAGCCGTGGCCCGTCCTTCATAGCAGCCGTACCGCACCGGTACCCGTAGCCCATCGCCGCCGTCGGGCGGCCGTTGCCGTCAGATGGTCAGTCCGCCGTCGACCGACAGGACGGCGCCGGTGGTGTAGGTCGATTCGTCGGAGGCGATGAAGGCAATGGAGGCCGCGATCTCCGATGGCGTGGAGAACCCCATCGGCGTCATGATCTTCCTGAGCTCTTTGAAGTCGGCTCCTTCGGGCAGTTCGAAGGTCCCGATCAGCGGGGTGTCGACACCGCCCGGCGCCACCACATTGACCCGCACGCCCCGGGCGAGGTACTCGGCGGCCAAGGCCTTCGAGAACATGAGGAGCCCGGCCTTCGAGGCGCAGTAGGCCGCGGAGTAGGCCTGGCCCATCAGCGCGGTGTTGGAGGCCACGTTGACGATGGACCCACCGTGCTCGAGCAGGAAGGGCAGCGTGGCTCGGCAGACCAGGAAGGGACCGGTCAGATTGACGGCCAGGATCCTCTCCCACCGTTCGGTCGGCATGTCCACGGTGTTGTAGAAGCCCCCGATGCCGGCCACATTGCACACCACGGTCGGTGGCCCGACCTCGCCGGCCAGGGCGGCGACGGTCTCGTTCACCGATGTCTCCGAGGTGACGTCGCATGGGTACCCGGTGGCACTACCACCCTCCTCTGCGATGTCCTTCACCGTGGCCGCCAGGTTGTCGGCGGCCACATCGAGCGCCGCCACCCTCGCTCCTTCGGTGGCCAACCGCGTGGCGACGGCTCGGCCGATGCCGGAACCGGCCCCCGTGACCACGGCGACCTTGTCCACGAACCGGCGCCCGGTGAACGAGCCGATGGCCGCGTTGGCCGCGTCGTGCTCGGCTCCGCCCTGTCCCAGTGTCACCCGTTGGATCGGGCTCATGCATGTCTCCCCGTCTGTGGTGTTGACGCGAACCGCTCGCGCAGCGTGTGCTTCAAGATCTTCCCGGCGGGATTGCGAGGGACGGCGTCGACCAGTTCGAGCTGCTCGGGGATGGCCTGCACCCGTAGTCCCTGCTCCTTCAGATAGTCGACCATGTCGGCGAACCCGAGGATCTGCCCCGCCTTGACGGCCACCACGGCGCAGGCGCGTTCACCCGTCTTGGGGTCGGGCAGTCCGATCACCGCCACATCGGCCACCGCCGGGTGGGCGTAGAGGAGGTCCTCCACCTCCTTGGCCGAGATGTTCTCGCCGTGGCGGATGATGACATCCTTCAGGCGCCCGGTGATGGTGACGTACCCCTCGGCATCGACGACCCCGAGGTCGCCGCTGCGGAAATACCCTTCCTTGTCAAAGGCCTCGGCGTCGAGCGAGGAGTCGAGATAGCCGCGGATGACCTGCGGTCCCTTGAGGCGGATCTCCCCCTCCTGTCCGGGCCCCGCCCGCTGTCCGTCCAGGTCCACCACGATGAGCTCGACGCCGGGGGTGGGCCTCCCTTCCGTCTCGGCCAGCTTCCCGTCCGGGTCGCCGGTGCTCGCCATGACCACGATGGGGGCCTCGGTGAGCCCGTAGCCGGAAACGATCCCGACCCCTCCGATCTCCCGCTTGAGGTCGTAGTGGAGCTGCGGCGGCTTGGGGGCGCCGCCTCCCGGATAGGACCGGATGTGGGGGAAGATCGATTCGCCCGGAGCCGTTCGCTGGGCCGCCAGATAGGCCAGGTGGAAGGGCGTCCCCGAGCCGGCCAGGGTGACGAGGTTGTCGGCCAGGAAGGCGGGCGTGGCCACCGGGTCGAACGACTCCGTGATCAGCAACCGGCACCCGGTCATCAGCGAGGCGATCAGCCAGCCGATCCCTCCGATGTGGGTGAAGGGGAAGACGAGGGCGGACACGTCGTCGGACCGGATGTCCAGGCACTCGGCCATGGCCAGGGCCGACGCCATCACCGTCAGGTCGCTGTGCGGTGCCCCCTTCGGGTCGGCGGTGGTGCCCGACGTGTAGAACAGCCAGCGCGTCGGGGCCTCGGCCGCGGCGACCGGGGGCGCATCCACGTCGGGAAGGCCGCCCGGATCTCCATCGGGCAGATCCCGGTCGACCACCAGCACCTCCAGTCCCGGTCGTTCGCCGGCGATCTCATCGGCCATGGCCTCGAAGTCGAAACCCCGATACACGGTGGGGACGATCAGCAGCGAAGCGCCGCTCTGTTCGGTGATGAAGCCGACCTCACGACCCCGGTAGATGGGGATCAACGGGTTCTGCCGGGCGCCCAGGCGGGCGAGGGCCCCGACCAGCACCAGCGACTCGTTCCAGGTGGGCAGCTCCCAGCTGACGGCGGTGTCGCGGTCGACGCCGTGGTCGGCGTACAGGCCGGCGGCGGCCCGGAGGCAGGCGTGGCGGTAACCGGCGAAGGTCAGCTCGCGCCCGGTGTCCTCGTGGGCCAGGACCGCGTCGGGCGTGGCCTCCGCCCGGCGTTCGATCAACCCCCACAGCGTGGGAGGCCCGACCCAGCCGCGGGCCGCAGTCCGCTCCGCCAGCTGTTGGATGAAATCGGTCATGACGCCGGGGTCGCCCACAGCAGGTCCGTATAGGTGTCGGTCCCGGGAACGGTACCGATGAAGGGGGAGGCCCATTTGACACGGCCGAGCCCTGCGGCGGAGACGGCTGCATCGTGTGGGGCGAACAGGCGATCCCACGAACCGGAGGGCTCGTCGTCGAGGAACCAGAGCAGGAGCACCCGTGGCTCCAGCTGTTCGGAGCGCGGCACGTCACCGGGCGCATCAGCCAGCAGCGGGAGGGGGCTGAAGGCCAACACGGTGGCCACGCTCGACCCGGGCAGCACCGAGGGGAGGTAGTCCTGGCGATACCAATCACCGATCCGGTCGGGCGTGACACCGTCGGCCGGCTCGATGAACACCGAGACCATCCCGGCGAACCGGTGGTCCAACGTGAGCTCGGCCGGAACCCCGTCTGCTTCGCGCCGCTGCTCCCACTCGAAGTGATAGAGGCCGGTGTGGATGTGGTCGCGCTCATCGAACATGCGACCGGCGGCATGGAGGACGTTGACCTGATCGACCGCCCACCGGTTCCACTCGTCGTGGTGGCCGTCGAGTATGTAGTAGACGCCCAGGTAGCTGCCGACCTGCGGATCGGCCACCAGGGGATCGGGCGCACCGGATCCCGCGTGGGGGAGCCGCAGCGCCTTGAGCGGTGCGGTGGACACGAAGCGGGCACCGGCGAAGTTGTAGGCGCCGATCTGACATCCGGCGTAGAAGTGATCCCGTTCGTACCAGCGGTTGTACTCCACCTCACGGCCCCGATGGGGCTCGACCAGGGTGTAGAGCATGGTGCCGATCCGGATGGGATCGTCGGTCACCCCGCCCTGGGCGGGGGTCGATCTGCCTGTCATGATGCTCGCGCTCCGTTCGTAGGTAGTCGTCGGTCGGGAGTGGTTCCGCTCGAGGATCCGGGACCAGGTCGGACTGGCGGCAAGGAGGCGGCCCGGGCGGCCAGCGACCGCTTGTCCACCTTCATCATCGAGGTGAGGGGCAGGCTGTCCACGACGACGACCCGGTCGGGCGCCTTGTAGTCGGCCAGCGACGACCGCGCCGTCGCCCGCAGGCCGGCGAGCAATTCGTCGGCATCGATGGGGGCCCGGTCGATCGGCACCACGAAGGCCACACCGACCTCGCCGAGCACCGGGTCGGGCGCGCCGACCACCGCCACCTGCTCGATGCCCGGATAGCCCCCCAACACCGCTTCCACCTCGGCCGGGTACACGTTGTAGCCCCCTCTGATGTAGAGCTCGTTGGCCCGCCCGACGAGACGCAGGGAGCCGGACCGGTCCAGGGCACCGAAGTCACCGGTGGTGAGCCAGCCGTCCTCGGCCAGCACGGCCCGGGTGGCCTCCAGGTCGTAGGCCACTCCGGTGGAGCCCGTCCCGACCCGGGGCCCTCCCCAGTACCCGCGCATCACCGCCTTCGAGCGCAGCCGTACCCGTCCCACCTCCCCCGTGGGCAGCTCGGCCCCGTTCTCGTCGACCACGGCCAGCTCCACCCCTGTGACCGCCCGGCCGACCGTGGTCGCCACCACCTCGTCCGGGTCGCCGGGCACGGTTCCCGTTCCCAGCGAGGCCTCGGTCGAGGTGTACCGGACGATGACCGGCACCCCGAGGCGATGGCGCATGGCGGCCACCAGTTCCGACGGCACCCGGGAGGCCCCGGTACCGGCGATGCGCAGGGACGAGAGGTCGGCTCCCTCCAGGTCGGGATGGTCCATGACGAGAGCCCATTGGGTCGGTACGCCCTGGGCCACGGTGATGCGCTCGTCGACCATGATCCGGATGGCATCGGCCGCCCGCCATGGCGTCGGCGTGATCACCGTGGTCACCCCATGGGCGATCTCGTCCCAGGTCCGGGTCATGGATCCCACGTGGGCGAAGGGCAAGGGCGACAGGCGGCGGTCGCCGGGCTCGGAGAGCACGTCGCTGCCCTCAGCCACCGCGGCCAGGCTGGCGTGGTCGAACACCGCCCCCTTGGGAAGCCCGGTGGTCCCGCTGGTCCACACCACGGCTACCGCGTCGCCGGGGGACAGCTCCGGCCTGTCCTCCGGCGGCGGACCCCCCTTGGCGGTGCTGACGGCGGACCGGTCGAGGACGGCACCGGTCGGCCCCGCCGGGGCCGTGCTCCCGTCGTCGACCACGGTCACCGCCGGAAGCGTCCGCTCGAGGATCGAGCGCACCTCGGCGGCGCCGAGTCGGAGGTTGATGCCCGAGGTCACCGCGCCCAGCCGGGTGGCGGCGGCATAGCAGACCATGTAGTCGATCGAGCTGGGGAGCAAGAGGCATACGACCGACCCGCGGGTGACGCCCCGGCCGGCCAGGAGCCCGGCCGCACCATCGGCGGCGCGGTCCCATTGGGCAAAGGTCATTTGCTGTCGCGGTGCCGTCGACGTCTGGGGCTCGACGTAGGCCTCCACATCGGCGTTGGTGACGGCCGCGGCACGCAGCACGTCGACCACCGTCCGGAATTCCCCCTCAATCTGACGCGCCGTCATATCGGTGTCGACTGTAACAGGGCGGTCCTCGATGCCTGCCTCCGGTGACCGGGCTCCGGGGCCGTCAGAAGGTGAGGACGCCGCGGGCCAGTTTGCCCGCTTCCATGTCCTCGACGATGTCGCGGAAGCCCTCGAGCGGGCGCTGCTCGGTGACCAGCTCGTCGAGCATCAGCTTCCCCGACAGGTACATCTCGACCATCAGAGGGATGTCGTGCTGTGGCCGCGACGAACCGTACCGGCACCCCAGCAGGCCGCGATCCACGTAGGCCAGGGCGTTCACGTCCACCGAGACCTCGGTGCCCTGCGGCGGGATCCCGATGGCCAAGGCGTTCCCGCCCCAGTCGAGCACATCCAGGGCGTTGCGCAGCACGGCGGGATGACCGACGCAGTCGAACGACCAGGTGACCCCGCCGGTCCAACCCAGGGCCCCGGACACCCGGCCGGGGTCGGGCGGGACGATCTCGCGGATGGCCGCCACCGCATCGGTGGACGATGCATCGACGAAATGGGTGGCACCGAACTGTCGGGCCAGCCCCTCCTTGGACGCCAGGGTGTCGACGGCGATGATCCGGCTGGCACCGGCGATCCGCAAGCCCTGGATCACGTTGAGGCCGACTCCCCCGACGCCGAAGACCGCAGAGGTCTCGCCGGCCTGCACCTTGGCCCGGTTGAGGACTGAGCCCACGCCGGTGAGCACGCCACAGCCGATGAGGCAGGCCGACGTCATCGGAACGTCCTTGGAGATCCTGACCGCCTGGACCTCCTTGATGATCGTCGATTCGGTGAAGACCGAGGTGCCGGCGAAGTTGGACGCCGGCTCGCCCTTGTAGGTGAAGGGCTGCGACACATTCCCGAGGGTCTTGACGCACCAGGTGGGATGGCCGGTGTTGCAGGCTCGGCACATCCCGCAACTGGCCAGGGTGGCGATCACCACGTGGTCACCGACCTTGACCGAGCGAACCTCGGAGCCCACGGCCTCCACCACGCCGGCACCCTCGTGGCCCAGCACCGACGGCGCCTTCCACGGGATGGTCCCGTTGAGCACCGACAGATCGCTGTGGCAGACGCCAGCGGCCCCGATGGCCACCCGGACCTCGCCGGGCCCGGGGTCGGCGATGCCCAGCTCGTCGGTGACCTCAGCGTCGTCACCGGTGTACACGATGCCTCGCATGGCACTCTCCCTCTGTTGATCTGTTCGTGCTTCTTCGATGGATGTCGGCGCTGTTGGCTCCGGCTCCGGCTCCGGCTCCGGCTCGTGGAATCGTCGGCCACGAGGCCCGGCGCCGCTGGCATGGCCCCACATCGCGTCAGTCGCCACTCCGTCACTCCGTCACTCCGGGGACGAATACTGCTCCCGTAGCTCGCGTTTGAGGACCTTCCCGCTGGCGTTGACGGGCAGCACGCCGACGACCTCCACCCTACGGGGGACCTTGTAGTTGGCCAGACGCTCGTGGGCCCATTCGGTCAACGCCGCCGCCACCTCGTCGGGCTCGCCCCCCGGGGCGGGCACCACCAAGGCCAATCCGACCTCGCCCATCCGCCGGTCCGGCACCCCGATGACCGCCACCTGTCCCACGTCGGGATGGAGCCGCAACACGGCCTCGATCTCCGCCGGGTACACGTTGAACCCGCCGCTCACATACATGTCCTTGAGCCTGTCCGTGATGGTGACGTTGCCGGCGCCGTCCATGACCCCCACGTCCCCGGTGTGGAGCCATCCCCCGGCATCCACGGCCTGGTCCGTGGCCTCGGCATCGTTGAAATAGCCGCGCATGACGTTGTACCCACGCACGATGATCTCCCCGGCCTCGCCTCGGGCCAGCTCCGCTCCCCCGGGATCGACGATCCTCACGTCAACGTCGGGGATGGCCCGACCGGATGTGCCCGAGATCACCTCGGCCGGGTCGCCCCGACGGCACATGGTCACGGTGCCGGTGGCCTCGGTGAGGCCGTAGGCGGTGAGCACGGTCTCGATTCCCAGGTCGGACCACAGTCCCCTGACCAGCTCGACGGGCACGGGGGCCGCCCCGGTGACGACCAGGCGGAGGGAGGCGAGGTCGAAGCTCTTGCGATCGGGATGGTCGAGGATGGACTGGAAGATGGTCGGGGGACCCGGCAACACCGAGATGCGCTCCTGTTCGATCCGTCGCAACACCTGGTCCACGTCGAACACCGGCTCGGGGACCATGGTGACGCCCGACATCAGGCAGGCCAGGATGCCGGCCTTGTAGCCGAAGGTATGGAAGAAGGGATTCACGATCAGGTAGCGATCGCCCTGCCTGAGCCCGACCACCTCCGACCAGGTGGCGAAGGTGCGCAGGGTCTGTCCATGGGTGGTCATGGCCCCCTTGGGGCGACCGGTCGTCCCCGAGGTGAACACCAGATCGGAGAGGTCCCCTGAGGTGATCGAGGCAGTTCGGCCGGCGGCCACATCGGCGGAGACCGAGGCGCCCTCTTGGAGGAAGACGTCCCAGGCGACGACCGGATCTCCCTTGGCGGTCAGACCCCTCGACGAGGCCTCCCCCGTGCGGAGGACGACCACCCGCTCGAGCTCCGGGACCTTCTCGCCCGAGGCCACCGCCTCGTCCAGCATCGCCGGATAGTCGGTGCCGAGAAACCCGTCGACGGTGAAGAGCACTCTGGCCCCGGACTCGCGCAGGATGTAGGCCGCCTCAGCCCCCTTGAAGCGGGTGTTGAGGGGGACCAGCAGCGCTCCGGCCCCCACCGCACCGAGAGCTGCGATGACCCACTCCGCGCAGTTGGGCGCCCAGATGGCCACCCGGTCCCCCCGCTCGATCCCGTTGGCGACCACTGCGCGGGTGGCGGCGGCCACCTCGTCCGCCAATTGGTCGAAGGTGAGGCGAGTGGTCGTTCCGCTCGGGCCGTGCATGTCGACCAGGGCCTCGGACTCGCCGAAGCGTGCAGCGGCATCTTCCACCAGGCCGGGGATAGTCCCCCACTGGAGATCCCCGCGAGGATCGGTGATATCCGGCGCCACATCTGACACAGCGTCAGGGTAGTGCATCCCTCCGGTGGCCTGGCTGGGGACACCGGGTGCTACTCCCTTGACGGCCGAGTCCGCGATCCTTCCCGTCCTCCCGGTGCCGGATTTGGCCATTGGGCACAGAGCTCAGGCACTCGGAGGGGATGTGCGCCGCGTGGGCTCCGCTGGCATGGTCCCTGATCGGGCGGCAGACTCGGACGGTGCGAATCTTTCCCTCGTGGACGTTGACGAGTTGCCGGATCGCGGGGGGAAGCCCAGCAACCTCGAGCAGTCCGAAGCCACTCGCTTCACCGCTGCGGCAAGGGTTGTGGTGAGTTCCGTCGGAGGGACGAGCCTCGAAAGAGGGCGGTTGAGGATGCAAAGCTGGTGAGATGATGGCGCAAGCCGAATATGGGCGAGATGTGCTCCAGCGCATCGAGCATCTCGTCTCTGATCTGGGGCTTCAAGACGTGTCCGCGGTTACATCGACACAGGACATTCCCTTCGGAGACTTCGACATCTTCGTGAGCCCGCGAACTGATGGCCCGGCTCCGATGAATGTCCATTGTCAGGATACCGAAATGATCTTCTTTGCCATGGGTGACTTTGGGATCATCGAGTACATCGCTCGGAGTGACGCTGAATGGGACCGCAACGTCTCTGACCTCCTCTCGGCAATCGAGTCCATCATGGTCGGCGGTCTGGTTGAAGAAGTCACAATCGGCGAATGGCGGATTCGATCGGCCTGCTTCATCCCGATCCAGGGCCAGCGCACTCGCCTGTGCTGGGGACACTCGAGGAGAAGGGGCGAAGAGCGAGGCTATTTCGTGACGCACTACGAGCCGTATGCGGACCCGACTCGTCCGGGAGCACGTTGACCTCACCGGAAGCCCTCCTTCGAACGACACTCCCAGGCGTCCCGAGGACGGGATTTCCCAACGGCCCGACGGTGGGTGCGTGACTAGCCGCTCAGCAGCCTGTCGAGCTGCGACTGCAACGCCGAGAGCACCGGCAGCCATGTGTCTTCCGCCTCGTCCTCTGAGTCTCCGTCGACCTCGTCGACCGTGAGCCGCACGACAGTACCGTCGGAGCATTGCCGGAGATCCCACGTGATGAATCGGCATGGCCCTACACCCTGCTCGATGGCGAACGCCAATGTCTGGTTCCGTTCGACAGACAGCACCTGGCCCGGGATCGATATTCCGTCGGGTCCCCTCAGCTCAACAGAACCGCCCGGCATCCAATCCGATACGACGTCCAATCCGAGCAGGTAGTGACGTGAGAGCTCGCTGTCGGTCAGCGCGGCCCATACCTGATCGAGGCTGGCAACCGTGATGAAGGCGAAGCGATGACAGTCGATCGGTGCCATTTGGCCCTCTGCTATGGATGAGGGGAGTGTGTCAATCTCCTGGCCGCCGTCATACGCCTTCACGATTCGCTGACACCAAGCCCAGTGGAAACCAGCGACGGACCAATGACAGGGGCCGTGGTTCAGCCCCGAATGACGTTGTGGACGGTCGCCACCATTGGATCCTTGAGCTCGACGCCAAGTTCAGCGAGGATCGGCACGAGGGTCGATCCAAAGGCATCAAAGTCCTCCTGTGTCTCCCAGATATCGAACACCTGGACTGCACCATCGGATTCGAGGGCAACGTGGTAGGTGCGGCCCTTCGGCGAACCCGCACCGGCTGCTTCAAGCCTCTTGATCGCCTCACCGTATTTATCCGGTGTGAATCCGTCGTGTACGAAGTAGATCCCGAGCGCCATGCTCCACCAAAGCCTTTCCGCAGCACAGGCCCACCGCCGCTCCGGCGATTGTACTGGAGGGGTGTCGGAGAGGCAACTGATTCGCATCAGACTCGGTGCGGGATCGAGCCCACCTGGCTACAGTTTCGGCGATGGGATCTGCCGTTCGGGAGTTCACGGGCATCCACACCATGATCCGAGGACTCGTCCATCTCATGGATACATCGTTGTCCAAGGCCCGGCCCGGAAACAGTGACCAGATGCGGGTGGTGGCTGAACTTGCGCTCTTCGCCGTGGCGGGTACCCGCTTCCACCACCAAGGAGAGGACACCCAATACTGGCCTGCAGTCATTGCCAATGGCGCTGACGCCGCGGCGTTCGATTCCTTGAGCGCCGAACACCACGAGCTCGACCCGCTGCTCGACAACATGGATCGTGCATCGAAGTCGTTGAAGGCAGAGCCAACGGACAGTCGGGCATTTGAGGCATTGCGCCAGGACTTTGGCCCCTACCGGGATCACGTGCTGGAGCATCTCAACAACGAAGAGCCGATCTTTTTCCCGCTCTTGGACAAATTTGGCTCTACTGACACATCCGTGGGCGCCCTGACCTCCCCCTGACGCGAGCAACGC
>JADMIJ010000346.1 GCA_015478655.1 Acidimicrobiales bacterium
GAAGGACACAGGGGTCATGCGCCTCCTGCAGCCGGCCCGTTACGGTGGTTTCGAGGCCGACCCGCGCCTGTTCTACGAGTGCCTGTTCACCGTAGCGGCGGCGTGTGGGTCGACCGGTTGGGTGACCGGCGTGGTCGGGGTCCATCCGTGGCAGATCGCCCTGTTCGACGACCGGGTGCAGCGGGAGGTCTGGGGGGACAACCCCGACACCTGGGTCAGCTCGTCGTACATGCCGGGGGGCCGGATGACCCCGGCCGAGGGGGGCTACACCCTCAACGGTCGCTGGAGCTTCTCCTCGGGATGCGACCACTGCGAATGGGCCATCCTGGGTGTCGTCGTCGACCGGGGCGAGGGCGCCCCCCCGGAGATGTGGAACGTGCTCGTCCCCCGCCGCGACTACCGCATAGAGGACGTGTGGCAGACCATGGGGCTGTGCGGGACGGGCAGCAATGACATCATCATCGAGGACATCTTCGTCCCCGCCCATCGCACGATCAGCCTGGTCAAGATGTTCGCGTGGGAGAGCCCGGGCCTGGCCGTCAACTCCTCGCCGCTGTACCGGCTCCCCTTCGCCACCATGTTCGCCAATGCAATCACCGGGGCCATCATCGGCATGGCCGAGGGCATCCTGGCCGAGAACCTCGAGTACACCAAGGCCCGGGTCAGCAAGAGCTGGGGCAAGGCCACCGAGGACCCCTACACGGTCAGCGCCCTGGGAAGGGCGGCGTCAGAGGTGGACGCCTGCCGCACCCATCTGCTCCGCAACATCGGTGAGATGTACGAGGCGGCGGCGGCGGCCCAGCCCATCACCGTGGAGATGCGCAGCCGGGCCCGGCGCGATCAGGTCCAGGGCTCGGCCCGGGCGATATCGGCCATCGACGACATCTTCGACCGCAGCGGGGCGGGCACCATCATGCTCTCCAACCCGATCCAGCGCCTGTGGCGCGACGCCCACGCCGGCCGGCACCACACGGTCAACTCGATCGACCGGTCCCTCCACAGC
>JADMIJ010000347.1 GCA_015478655.1 Acidimicrobiales bacterium
GGTGAAGGGGTCCTCGAAGGCGGACCCGTCCCGGTTGGCCGAGTTGTAGAACAACAGGACCTTGTCGCCCTCGTGGAGCTCCTGGCCCGACAGGACGGTGTCGGTGGTGACCGTCCGGCGCATCCAGATCACCGGCGAGGCCCACCGGACGATCTCCTCGATGGCGGTGGCGCCGACCCCCTCGGGGTCCGCCTGCCAGATCGCCCGCTGGTCGGGGTGGGTGGTGATGGCGTAGAGGCCGTGGGTGATCGAGTTGCGGGTCGTCTCGTTGCCGGCGGTCAGCAGCAGAATGAAGAACGACGCCAGCTCGGCGTGGGTGAGGGCCTCGCCGTCGATGTTGGTGCTGATCAGCGCGGAGGTGAGGTCGTCCGAGGGGCGGTCGGCCCGGGCGGCGGCGATGCCCTGCATCAGGTCGGTCAGTGTCTGGCCGGCGTTGAGCAGCTCGACGATGGGGTCGCTCCCCTCCGGGTTGTACTCCGGGTCCCCGTTGCTCAGGATGATGTTGGAGCAGCGGAACACCGTGGCGTACTCGGATTCGGGCACGCCCATCATGTCGCAGATGATCTTGAGGGGCAGGGCGGCCGCCACGTCGGCCACGAAGTCGTCGCCCCCGCCCTTGGCCTTCACCTGCTCGATGATGTCCACCGCCACGCGCTGGATGGAGTCCTCGATGCTCCGCACCATCCGGGGGTTGAAGGCGGCCGACACGATGCGCCGGAGCCGGGCGTGCCGGGGGTTGTCGGTGGAGATCATGCCGGCGAAGTACTCGACCATCTCCGGCGGCAGGTCGAGGATGGAGACCGCCCCCTTGCCGGAGCAGTAGATGTCGGGGTTGCGGCTGATCTCGGTGACGTCGGCGAACCGGGTCACGGCCCGGTAGCCCGGTCCGGGGGGCGGGGCCAGCGGCGAGGCCTCCCTCGGGTCCGGCTCCTCGAAGAACGCCAGTGGCCGCTCGCGCCGGAGGGTGGCGAAGGCGCCCTCGCGCTCCTCCCACGGGCGC
>JADMIJ010000022.1 GCA_015478655.1 Acidimicrobiales bacterium
GGAACTACACGCTCACGCCGACGCCAAACGCGTAATCAAAATCGCGGCGGGCCCTGAGCACCGATTGTGCCTGAAGGCGCTGCTTCCGGCTGAAGCCGCCGCGCCCTTCCCGGCACGAACGCGACGGCGTCGAGTGCTCAGGCGGCTTCGTGAGCGGCTTCGAGCATCTCGCTGTCGCCCAGGATCTCGAGGGCTTCTGCCTCTGCCTGACGCACCTTGCGTACCCCGATGCCCATCCGCTCGGCCGTCGTCTGCAACGACGCCGGGTCACTGCCGTCGAACCCGAAGCGGTGCCGGATGACCTGGCGCTGCAGATCGGTGAGGCGGTCCACGGCCTGGCGCACCACGTCGAGCGTGAGCTCCGAAGCCACCTCGTCCTCGAAATCGTTGAGGTCCGTCGACACGAGGTCGCCGAGCGTGGCCGTCGAATCGGTGGTGGCGGGCTGGTCGAGGCTGGCGACCACCCGAGCCAGTTGGGAGAGGTCCGAGCGCACCTCGGCCGTCGTGTTGGTGGCGTTGTCCATCTCGTCATCGGTCGGCGGCCGTTGGAGCTGGTGGGTGAGCTCCCATTGGGCTGCGTCCACCTGTTGGTTGCGCTCGGCAACCTCCATCGGCAGCCTGATGGTCCGGCCGTGCTGCTGGACGGCCCGCTGCAGCGCCTGACGGATCCACCAGGTGGCGTAGGTCGAGAACCGGAATCCGCGCTCCCAGTCGAACTTGTCCACTGCCCGCATCAGTCCGAAGGTGCCCTCCTGGATCAGGTCGGGGAGGTCGACGCCGCGGTCCTGATAGCGGCGCGCCCAGTGGACCACCAACCGGAGGTTGGCCGCCACCATCTCGCGACGCGCCTCCTCGTCACCGGCGGACACCCGCTTGGCCAACTCGGTCTGAGCCTCGTGGTCGGGCAATGGGTGATGGTCGAGGTCGCGGAGGAACAGGCCCAGGCGGTCGGCGTCGGAGCCCCGGTTCCGCGGGGCTGCGGCCGACCGCGCCGGGCGTCCGGCAGACGGCGGCTTCTGGCCCGCGGCCGACCCTCCCGGCTGGCGGGAGGGCGCATGCTGCGCCGTGCGTTCCTTTTCCCTACTCACCGTCCGAGTCGTCATCCCTCTCCTCATTCATCGTCACGGGGCCGACAGCTGCTTCAACGCCGGATCCGCCCGGGACATTCCATGGTTGTCATTCGGGCCCGGGACGCCCGAGTCGAACGGCGGGATGGCCGGCGTGGCTTGCGTACCACCTGTTCGGAGTGGTCCGCTGTCGGGATGACCGCCCACACCCCTCGGTGCCTGTTGATACGCCACGGCCAGACGGCGTGGAGCCTCAGCGGGCGCCACACCGGACGCACCGACCTCCCCCTCCTGGCCGAAGGAGAGGCCCAGTCGAGAGCCCTGCGTCCGAAGCTGGCGCATCAGCAGTTTACCGCTGTTCTGACCAGCCCCTTGCTCAGGGCCCGGAGGACCTGCGAACTAGCCGGTCTGGAGGACCGGTCGATCATCGATCCGGATCTCTGCGAATGGGACTACGGCACCTATGACGGTCTGACCACCCCGGAGATCTGGGAGGAACGGCCGGGATGGGACCTGTTCGCGGACGGCGCCCCTGGTGGCGAGGCGGCGGCCGACGTCTCCAGGAGAGTCGACCGGGTGATCGAACGGATCCGGGCGGCACCCGGATTGGTGGCTTGTGTGGCCCACGCCCACGTGCTCCGGGTGCTGGCAGCTCGCTGGATCGGCCTCGAGGCCACCGGCGGCCGGTACTTCGTGCTGGCCCCGGCGTCACTGAGCGAGCTCGACTGGGAGCGCGGGCAGCCGGTCATCGCCGGCTGGAACCAGACCTGACGCCCGGGCCCGGCCCACCTATCGGGCGTGCGGCGGAGCCTACGAGCGGGTGTCCCGCCCGGCGGTGGGCTGGCGGTCGGTGGGTCGGCTGGGCTCGAGGGACTCCGCCTGGAACAGGGTGCGGGGGCCCGACCACCGGGCCGGGGGAGCATGGAGGGCGGAGGCCAGGGCGTAGGCCACGCCCTCGTAGTTGACCCGCCAGCCGCGGAAGTGGGACCAGGCCTCCTCGTCGGTACGGGTGGCCGGGTAGCCGATGTCCGCCAACCGGGTGTAGGCGGTGACGAACTCGAGCTCCGGAAGGAGGATGGGATCGTCCGGGCTGGGATCGGGATCGAAGGGGATGCCGGTGACCTGGGCGATCTCCCGCAGGCAGGTGAACCCCATCCGCAGCAGCATGCGGGCCTCGATGGGCGCGCCGTCCGGATCGACCGCCTGGGCGATGGCCGCCGCGTCCATCACCGCCAGCAGGCTGATGACCCAGGAGTTCCGGGCCCGGGGAGACCGGAGGTACAGCAGGGAGGGGTAGCTGGTGTGGCTCTCGGCGACGTCGGCGGCCCATCGCTCCCATTCGGCGAAGAGGCTGGGCAGGTTGTCGATGAGGCCGACCATCTGGTGGCGGATGAGCAGCTCGGGACCCCACGCCGGGGCGCCGGCCCGGCTCTCGAGCAGCGTCACCAGCGTCTCGCGGCGGTTGTAGGCGCTGTAGATGGTGGGCAGGTAGGCGATCTGGAGGGCCACCAGGACGAGGCCCGTGGCTGCGGCCACGAAGTCGACCACATGGGAGCCGGCATTGTGGCCGAGGGTGAAACCCAGCGTGAACACCGATGACCCGGCCTCGGAGAAGGCCTGATCGAGGGTGAACGTCCCCATGCCCCAATTGACCAGGGTGAATCCGACGACGGCCACCGCCAGCCAGCTGGCCAGGAGCACGACGAGGGCAACGGGCTCGCTGATGGCGAGGATCCGGTCCTTGGCGGGGTAGGTCCGGGCCAACCGGGCCAGGCGCCGGAAGGCGGCCCGGACGCCCCGCATCGGGGCGATGACGACGCCCGATGCCGAACGGGGCACGATCAACACCGAGATCACCCCGGCGGTGTTGGCGGCCAGCAGGGCCGCGCCCACCGCCAGGACCGCAACCCGCGCCGCGTTCATGGCGCCGGCTGCGCTTCGACGGGTGCGGGCAAGGAGGAAGGTTCAGCCGGCGCTCTGGCGAAGCACGGGTGCCCTTCCCTGGGCCCGCGCCACCATGTCGGCCAGATTGAAGGAGTCGAGGTGCGTGCGCATGTGCTCACCCACGTCAGCCCACACGGTGAGCAGCACGCACTGCCCCTCGTGGTCGCAGGCGCCGTTCTCGTGGGGGAGCCCGAAGTCGCCGGCGGCAATGGGGCCGTCGACGGCCGAGACGATCTGCGACAAGGTGATCTCGTCGGGGGACCTGGCCAGCACGTAGCCCCCGCCCACGCCCCGCTTGGAGCGAACCAGACCCGCTCCCTTCAGGGCCAGCAGGATCTGCTCGAGGTAGGGCTGCGGCAATCCGGTGCGCTCGGCGATGTCCCTGACCGCGGTGGGGCCTTCGCCGTCCGTGTGGAGGGCCAGGGACAGGAGCGCCCTGCTGGCGTAGTCACCGCGGGTCGAGACCTTCACGCTGCCATGCTATTGCCTGGGCGGTCGCCGCGGGCTGTCCCTGTGCCCACCAGGGCAGGTCGTTCCGGCGGGGAGACCCCCGCCGGGGGTCACCGACCGCCCAGTTTGCCGCCGGCCAGGTCCTCGGCCAGGGCCCAGCCGAACGTCACCAGCCGACCACCGGCACCGGCGTCGACCCCCTCGAAGAAGGCGCACTCCTCCGACCCGGCCGCCGCCTTGGGGCTGATGAAGTCGAAGCCGCCGGACTCGCACCCGTCGCCGGTCACCACGAAGGTCCGGTCGTCGATCCGCCCGTCGGCTCCGAACCGCTTGGCCAGGCGACGACCCCACGCCCGCTCCTCACCGGTGGCCTTGTGGTCGGGACCGGGAACCACATCGGTCAGCCCGGCAAAGGCCCTGAAGCCCTCCGCCCCCAGCAGACGGGTCCCGACCAGGACGTCCTCGTCCGGGAAGGCCAGGAGGGCACGGCGGTACTTGTCGCCCATCATGGCCCGCAGGACCGTGTCGGCCCGGGAAGTCCGGTCGACGGTGGCCAACCCGATGAGCAGGGATGGGGTGCCACCGATCCGCTCGAGGGTCGAGAACGAGTAGCCGCGGAGCTTGGACCCTTCTCGGGCCCGCGTGACCAGGACCCACTCCTCCCGCTGTTTGGAGAGGAATCCGATGTCGAATCGGGGTTCCCGCTCAGCACACAGATCGGCCATTTCGGCCAGTTCTGCGTCACTGATCGATGTGCAGTCCTTGGTCTCCACCTGGATGGACATATGCCGTTCCGTACTCCTCGATATCCCTGCGGCGTGAGCCGCCGGCCCCGGTCTGCCGCGGACACCCCCCATACCGCCCGGCCGGGTGGCCGAACGGAGCTGCGGGCATCCACGCCAGGAGCCGTGCACCGATTTTACGGGATTTGGAGCCGTCTGTCGTATCCGGTGCCTGCCGAGGGCCCGCCGGCCCGGCAGACGAGGCCGGAAACACCTCGTCATCCCTGGATGGCGTGGGGCCCGAGCAGGACCCGGAGCTCGCCGACCAACCCCCGGCGGCTGTCCACATTGAACTCGGAGGGGAGGCGCAGCACCTTCTCGCCCACGTGCAGGAAGACCGGGGAGTCCCCTGGGTGCTCCCGCAACAGACGCTTCAACCCGTCCACCAGCCTGTCGGTGAGGGCGTTGAGGGGGAGGGAGATCCGGAGGTCGGTGGATCCGTCCACCGACAACTCCGGGCGTTGGATCTCCATGCACACCAGTTTCAGGCGGTCATCACGCAGGTCCACGCGGCCCTTGAGGACCACGATGGCGTCGTCGTCGAGCAGGGCGCCGTAGTCGGACATCGACTTCGGGAACACGAACACCTCGATCGACGCATTGAGATCCTCGAGCACGAAGGTGGCCATGAGGTCGCCCTTCTTCGTGTAGCGGCGGGCCAACTCGGTGACCACCCCGCCGACCATTCGGACCTGGCCCTCTCCGCCGGGGACGCCGGCCGGCAGGCCAACCGAGGCCTCAGGATCGATGTCCCTGAGGTCGGCCAGGGTGCAATCGGTGAGCCTGGCCAGCGATCCCTCGAGACCCATCAGCGGGTGGTCGCTGAGGTAGAGGCCGAGCATCTCCTTCTCGAAGGCCAGGCGCAGGGCCTTGTCGAACTCGGTGTCGGGGATGGGCAGCCGGGTGTCGGCGAACCCGGTGGCCTGGCCGGCCGTCTCGGGCTCGAGCGTGGCGAACAGGGACACCACGCCGGCGTCGTGCTCTCGGCGGCGCTCGAGCGTCCGGTCGACGATGTCCTCGAACACCAGCAACAGGCCTCGACGGGGGTGGCCGAGCGAGTCGAAGCCGCCCGCCTTGATGAGCGACTCGATGGTTCGCTTGTTGAGGACCTGGGGATCGACCCGTTGACAGAAGTCGTAGAAGTCCACGTAGGGCCCGTTGCCCTCGCGTTCGGCCACGATGAGGGCGACCAGGCCCTCGCCCACGTTGCGCACTGCAGCCAGCCCGAAGGTGATGGCCCCGGGGCTGTCGCCCTGGGCCCCGAGGGTGCCAGTCCCGTCGGAGAAGTCGGCGGCGAATTCGGAGAGGGACCGGTTGACGTCGGGCACCAGCACCTCGATGCCGAGGGAGCGGCACTCGCTCAGGTACACCGCGGTCTTGTCCTTGTTGTCCTTGACCGAGGTGAGCAGGCTGGCCAGGTACTGGACGGGGTAGTGGGCCTTGAGCCACGCCGTCTGGTAGGCGATGAAGCCGTAGCCGTAGGAGTGGGACTTGTTGAAGGCGTAGTCGGCGAAGGGTTCGATGATGTCGAACAGCTGGGTGCCCAACACCGCGCCGTATCCCTCGGCTTCGCATCCGGCCACGAACTTCTCGCGCTCGGCCTGGATCAGGGCGCGGATCTTCTTCCCGCATGCCTTCCGGAGGTTGTCGGCCTCGGACAGGGTGTAGCCCGCGAACTTCTGGGCCACTCGCATCACCGACTCCTGATAGATCATCAGGCCGTACGTGTCTCCGAGGATCTCCTCGAGGTCGGGGTGCAGGTACGTGACCGCCTGGCGGCCGTTCTTCCGGTCGGCATAGTCGCGGTGCATGTTGGCGGCCATCGGCCCGGGCCGGTAGAGCGCAACCAGGGCCGCCACATCGTCGAAGCTGGTGGGGGCCAGTGAGCGCATGAGCGACCGCATCGGGCCACCTTCGAGCTGGAACACCCCCATCGAGTCGCCTTTGCACAGCATGGCGAAGGTGGCCGGGTCGTCCAGGTCGACTCCGTCGATGTCCGGCCTGGTGCCCGTCGAGATCTCGATGAGGTCGAGGGTCCGCTCGATCACCGACAGATTGCGGAGCCCGAGGAAGTCCATCTTGAGTAGGCCGAGGTCCTCGACCCCGTGCATCTCGTACTGGGTGACGATGGGGGCGTCGTCGGTATCGTTCCCGTCCGGTTTGCGCTGGACGGGAACGTACTCGGTGACCGGCTCGTCGGTGATCACCACCGCGGCGGCATGGATCCCGTCCTGGCGGCGGAGCCCTTCGAGGCCCTTGGCCACATCGATCACCCGTCGGGCCTCAGGATCGGTGTCGTACATGGCGCGCAGCTCGCCGGCGGCCGCGAACCCGTCGTCGTGCCCGTCGGTCCGGGCCAAGCAGGCCGCCAACGGCGTGTCCCGGCCCATCAGCAGCGGCGGCATGGCCTTGGCGATCTTGTCGCCCACGATGTAGGGATAGCCGAGCACCCGGGCGGCGTCACGCACCGCGGCCCGGGCCTTGATGGTGGAGAAGGTGACGATCTGCGCCACGTGGTCCGACCCGTAGCGGTCGGCGGCGTATTTGATCATGTCGCCGCGGTACCGCTCGTCGAAGTCCATGTCGATGTCGGGCATCTGGACGCGACCCGGGTTGAGGAAGCGCTCGAACAGGAGGTCGTAGCGGATGGGGTCGAGGTCGACGATCTGGAGGCAGTAGGCCACACAGCACCCGGCGGCCGACCCGCGACCCGGCCCGACCCTGATACCCCTGGAGCGGGCGAACCGGATCAGGTCCCACACCACGAGGAAGTAGGCGGAGAAGCCCATGTCCCGGATGACGCCGAGCTCGTAGTCGAGTCGGGTCATGACCTCGGCGGGGACGGGCAGCCCGTAGCGCTCCTTGGCTCCTTCGATGCTCAGCGACCGCAGGTAGTCGGCGGCGCGTTCCTCGTAGGTCACACCGGTGAACTCGTCGGGCACCGGGAAGCGGGGGAGGCTGGGCCGGCCGAAGTCGATCTCGACCGAGGCCCGCTCGGCGATCAACAACGTGTTGTCACACGCCTCGGGCAGCTCGGCGAACAGCTGGCGCATCTCCGCGGCCGACTTGAGGTAGTGCTCCTCCCCTTCGAATTTGAATCGCTTCGGGTCGTCGATGAGGGCGCCGGTCTGGACGCACAGCAGTGCGTCGTGGGCCACGTGGTCCTCTCGATGGGTGTAGTGACTGTCGTTGGTGGCCAGGAGAGGCGCCCCGATCCGTCGGGCGATCTCGACCAGAGCCGGGTTGGTCTTGTGCTGCTCGGGCAGGCCGTGGTCCTGCAGCTCCACGAACAGGTTGTCCCGGCCGAAGATGTCCTGGAGCCGTGCGGCCAGGGCCTCGGCCTTGATGCGGTCGTCGGCCAGCAGCGCCTGGAGGACCACTCCGCCCAGGCACCCGGTGGTGGCGATCAGTCCGGTGTTGTGGCGTTCGAGCAGCTCCCAGTCCAGTCGGGGCTTGTAGTAGTAGCCCTCGAGGTACGCAGCCGAGGACAGCTTGAGCAGGTTCCGGTACCCCTCGGTGCTCTCGGCCAGCAGGGTGAGGTGGTAATAGAGCTTCTCCCCACCGGCCACGTCGCCGCCCGTGTCGTCGACCTTGCCCCGTCGCACCGGGCGCTCGTGCCGCGACTCCGCCGCCATGTAGGCCTCGGTGCCGATGACCGGATTGATCCCCGCCTCACGGCAGGCGGCGTAGAAGTCGAGGACGCCGTACATGTTCCCGTGGTCGGTGATCCCCAGGGCCGGCTGCCCGTCGGCCACCGCCGCCTGCACCAGATCCTTGACCCGGGCGGCTCCGTCCAGCATGGAGAACTCGGTGTGGGTGTGCAGGTGGGTGAACGACGGTGGGGCCAAGGCCGGGCGCCTTCCTCGATGTTCTCGTCTGGGTCGGCTGGAGTTCTCCACAGGATGTGGACGAGTTACAGCGGTGTCATTCCGACGATAGCGCGGGCCGCACCGGTCCGCGGGCGTCGATCACCGGTTTGGGCCGGCCGGGGTGGGGTCAGAGGTAGGTGCCGGGTCGGCCGATGTCCGGACCGGCCCCCTCGGGCAAGGAGCGCTGGCGCATCTCTTCGAGCTGGGTGCGGGCCGCGACCTGCTGGGCCACCAGCGTGGCCTGGATCCCGTGGAACAGGCCCTCCAGCCACCCCACCAGTTGGGCATGGGCCACCCGGAGCTCGGAGTCGGAGGGCGTCGGGTTGTCGAACGGAATCGAGACCCGGTCCAGTTCGGCGGCCAACTCGGGTGAGAGCCCTTCGGCCAGCTCCCGCACGGACTGCTCATAGATCTCTCGCAGCCGGGCCCGGCTGGCTTCGTCCAGCGGCGCCTGGCGCACCTCTTCCAGCAGCTGTTTGACCATCGAACCGATGCGGAGCAGCTTGGCCGGCCGTTCGATGGACTCGGCATTGGACTCCTCCGCCGTGCGGGGCTCGGCCGTGCCCGGCGCCGCGTCGGGACCCACGGCCACCGTCAGGGCGGCCGGGCTCCCGCTCCCGTCGGGGCGGTCCACCACCTCGGGACGGAGGGGTCCCTCGTCGCCGGTACCGGGGTCAGTCGCGTCGCCATCCACCATCAGATGTTGCCACCTCCTGCCAGGGCCACCAACGGGACCAGCATCTCGTCTCGGGTCAACGACCCATGCCGGCTGTGCAGCCGGTTTTCGCCGGTGTCGGCCGGGTCGACGAAGGCGATCGATGTGTGGGGGATGAGCGCCACATCTCCCAATCGGGAGACGACCCCGTCCCGCAACGGCCCGCCGAACACTCCGTCGTCGATGAGCTGGTCACGTCCCCGTGCCCACGTCGAGTCGCCGTAGCGCTCCACAACCGCCTCGAGAAGGTCGTCGGCCGCGCCCGGCCGGGCGTGGAGCCAGCGGAAGCGACCCTCGCCCGACATGAACCGCACCGAGGCCATGACGTCGCGCCCGAGGAGCTCGACCTGTGGACCGACATCGATCTGGCCGTGGTCGGCCGTCACCACCAGAACCGCCCCGGCCGGGAGCTCCGTCACCACATCGGCCACCATCCGGTCGACTGCCCTCAACTCGGCGTCGTAGAGCTCGCCCAGGCCGCTACCGTGGGCCACTCTGTCGATGCCGTCGTAGTAGGCGTAGACGAAGGGCTCGCCCGCTCGCAGCAGGTGGCCGACCTCGACGGGCAGGGACGAGATCACCCTGTAGCCGCGCAAGGGTGAGTTGCCGAGGTGCGCGGCGGTGAAGCCGGTCCCCCCGAACTCGGACTTGGACACCACCGGCACGGGCCGGGATGCACCCGAGAAGGACGGGCACGGTTGGAACTGGCGTGCCGGCACCGTTCGCCTGGCATCGCCGGCGTTCCCGCTTCCGATCGACCAACGCAGTGCATTGAGGATGTCGTCACCGACGGCCAGTCGGTATCCGAGCAACCCGTGCTCGGATGGGCGGCAGCCGGTGGTGATCGAGGTCAGTGCACAGGCGGTGGTGGTGGGGGCGACCGAGGTGATGGCGCGGTCGATCCCTTCGGCGGCCGAGAGGGTCGGGGCCAGGACGGACCGGGCGCGCAGCTGGTCCCAGCCCAGACCGTCGACGACCAGGAGGACGACCTGTGTGGCGTGACGGGCTGCCGCAGGCATCCAGTCCGGATCGGTGCCGCGCCCCGGTGATCGGTCCAGGAGGGCAGGGACGACATTGCTGATGCAGGCACCGTCGTAGTCCGGGAGCAGTGGGGCCAGACCCGGTTCGGGTGCGGAGGAGGCGGGCACAGGTGCCGACTGTAGGCGACGACCGCGGCGGGCTCAGCCCCGGGGCAGCAGGGCGCGGACCGTCTTGTAGCAGTGGCCGTCCCGCGGAGTGGAGATCGATGCCACCAGGTAGTGGGGCTTGAACCCCAGGGCGGCCGAGAGATCCTTGCCCATGAGCCGGTCCCGGCGGGCCACATCGAGGGCCCGCTCGGCGCGGGGATCTTCCGCCGGCAGCCAGTTGTCACTCCGACCCCACCCGAAGCGGACCCACACGGACCGGTCTTCGAGCCGGCGGAAGAGGACCGGCCCCTTGCTGGGGACGACGAGGGCCAGTGACGGACGGAATCCCCGGAACTCCCAGTAGGGGGCCGAGGCCCCGGGAAACCCGAGGACGTGGTCCTCGACCGGTGCCACCAGCGCATGGAGCAGGCGACGCACCCGGCGGCCGTGGAGCGTCCCCAGCTGTCGGGGGAGGCCGGTGGCGGTGACGGCTTCGGGTTGGGCGAGGTCGTCGCGCTCCGGCTCATCGGCCAGCTGGGCCTCCACCACATCGAACGGGGCCAGGTCCGGTCCGTGATCCTCGGGCCAGGGCACCCTGACCCGGACCAGGGTTCCGGAGGCCAGGTCCACACCGGTGGTGTCCTCGACATGGGAGGCCAGCACGAGCAGGGTGAGCGAGGTGCCTCCGGCCACCTCGATCCGTGCCTTGGACTTGATCGAGCGGGCGATGTCCTTGGCCGTGCCGCTTCGCGGCGTCCGGGTCGATTCCTTGCTCACCGGTTGTCCTCCGACGGCGGGGACATTCCGGCCAACTGTGACCCCAGGGTCTCGGCGTCGGCGGCCGGAAGTCGGCACGCGTAGTTCCGGCACACGTAGGCGCGTCCGGCACTCCGCTCGAGCCAGAGGGGTGATGACGTCGGTTCGCCCCAAGCCAGGACGACTCCGGGCCTCCAGGTGTCGCGCACCACCTCCAAGAGGTCGGGGCGGTCCCCGGCGACGACGACTTCCGTGAACCCGTCCAGGAGGAGATCGGCGGTGAGCAAGGTGTGCGCAAATGCGGTCGGGTGCTCGGTCAGCAGCTCGCCGAACATGTCGACCACACGACGAGCCGCCTCGGTGTAGCCCGCCACCCCGGTGAGCGAGCCCAGGCGGGCCAGGGAGAGGGCGGCCACGGCATTGGCCGATGGAGTGGCGCCGTCGAAGATCTCCTTGGTCCGGACGATGAGCGCCTCGGCGTCGTGCCCGGTGGTGAAGAAGCCGCCCTGTTCCTCGTCCCCGAACAGCGCCAGCAGCGCGTCCGCCGTCGAGGCGGCACGATCGGTCCACCGGGCCTCGCCGGTGAGCTCGCCCAGCCGCGTGAAGCAATCGATGAGCCAGGCATGGTCGGCGGCATACGCCAAGTGGCGGGCTATGCCGTCCTGCTGCCAACTGCGCCGCCATCGGCCGTCGGCCCCGAGGAGATTGTCGAGGAGGAACTCCCCGATGGCCACGGCGGCATCCCCCCAGGCCGAGTTGCCGGTCGCCCCGGCCGCCTCGGCCAGAGCCGACGCGTACATGGCGTTCCACTCGGTGAGGACCTTGTCGTCGAGGCCGGGCCGGACACGGGAACGGCGGGCCTCGAACAGCAGGGTCCGACCGGTCTCCACGGCCTCGGGCCCGCCGAGCGGTTCCCCGACCGGTCGGCGGAGGATGGAGGTCCCTTCGAAATTGCCACCGTCGGTCACGCCGAACCACGCGGTGACCCCGGCGGTGACCTCGTCGATGGACCACGCGGCGCCGGTGCTGTGCCCCTCGGTGACGGCCCGGGAGATCTGTGATGGCGACCACACGTAGAACCGGCCCTCGACTCCCTCGGAATCGGCGTCCTCGGCGGAGCACACGCCCCCGGCCGGGACGGTGAGGTCGCGCGCGACATAGTCGACGATCCCCTCCATGGCCAGGCGGTAGTTCTCGCTACCGGTCACCTGCCATCCGTGGAGATAGGCCCGCAGGAGACCGGCTTGGTCATAGAGCATCTTCTCGAAGTGCGGGACCAGCCACTCCCTGTCCGTGGAGTAGCGGGCGAATCCGCCGCCGAGGTGGTCGTGGATGCCTCCGGCGGCCATGGCGTCGAGGGTGCCGGTGGCCATCTGGGCCGAGCGGTCTCCCGCCGGGTCCCCGCCGTGGCGAACCGAATGGCACAACGCCATGTCCACCAGGGTCGGCTGGGGAAACTTGGGAGCGGCACCGAACCCTCCCCATTCCGGGTCGAAGCGAAGGGACAGTTCGTCCATCGCCGGGGTCAGCAGATCGGGCCGACCGCCGCCGGAGCGTTCGTCGGGAGCAGCAAACAGCGAGGATCCGCCGCCGGATGCCCGGACGACCGAGCGCGAGGCGATGGCGCTCGAGAGCTCGTCGGCCTGCTGCTCGGCGTCTTCCCGGCGGTTGTCCCACACGTCGGTCACCGCGCCCAGGATGGTCCGGAACGACGGTGCGCCGCGCCGATCGTCGGGCGGGAAGTACGTGCCGCCGAAGAACGGCCTCCGGTCGGGCGTCAAGAACATGCTCATCGGCCATCCCCCCGACCCGGTGATGGCCTGCACGGCCTCCATGTAGACGGCATCCACGTCCGGTCGCTCCTCGCGGTCGACCTTGATGCTGACGAACGAGGAATTGAGCACGGCGGCGGTGGCGGGGTCCTCGAAGGACTCGTGAGCCATCACGTGGCACCAGTGGCAGGCCGAATAGCCGATGGACAGGAAGATCGGGCGGTTCTCCTTGCCGGCCCGCTCGAAGGCCTCGTCGCCCCACGGGTACCAGTCCACGGGGTTGCCCCGGTGCTGCCTCAGATAGGGCGACAACTCCTGGGGCGGCACGTCTCTGATCAGAGGCAACGGAGATCCTTGGTCATGGTCGAACCTTGGTCATGGTTGAAAAGCAGCAGTGGTGGCTCGCCGGCTTCAAACTTAGGGCCACTGAGGGGAGCCCGGTCAACGCCTTCGGTCGGTCTGCCGCCCCGGCCCCCGGAGCGCTAGTGTTCGTGCTCTGCGGCCGGCATCGCCCGGCCTGCGAACGACCCCTGGGGGGTGTGCCGTGCGCTTTCACTACTCTCGCCTGACGGCTGTGGCCCTCGGCCTCGGCCTCCTGTGCGCCTCGGCGGCGGTGCCCGTCGTCGCAGCCTCGGCAGCCCAGCCCGACATTCCGGCGCCGCCCGGGCTCCCTTCCTTCTACAGCGTTCCCCAACCACTTCCGGGCGGACCGGGGGGCACCCTCATCAAGTCCGAGGTCGTTTCCGACCCGAACCTGGTGGGCGCCACCCTGTACCGGGTGCTGTACAAGTCGACCGGGCCAAGAAATTCCCTGGTCCCGGTCACGGGGATGGTCGCCGTTCCTGACGGGACGCCGCCCGCCGGCGGGTGGCCGGTGATCACCTGGGGCCACGGCACCAACGGGATGGCAGACATCTGTGCCCCCAGCCTGGCCGGTTCGTCGCAGATCCCCGCGGTCAACCAGTTGGTGGCGGCGGGCTACGCCGTGACGGCCAGCGACTACCAGGGCGAGGGGACGCCCGGGCTGATGCCCTACATCGTCGGTGCCTCGGCTGCCGAGGACACCGTCAACATTGTCGAGGCGGCTCGCGCCCTTCCATCGGTGGCACTGAGCTCCTCGTATGTGGTCTGGGGGCACTCCGAGGGAGGCCAGACCGCCATGTTCTCGCTCTACGGCCACCGAGACCTTCCCGACCTCCACCTGCGCGGCGTGGTGGCCGGCGCCCCGCCTTCCCAGTTCCCCTTTTTGTACAACTTCCTCGTGACCAGTCCGTTCGACTACTACCTGTTGATGGTGGCGGGTTCGTTCCACAGCTACTACGGGAACCTGCGGGCACCGTTGGCCAAGATCATCACGCCAGCGGGAGCGGCGTTGGTCCCCGCGCTGGACCAGGGGTGCTCCGGCTACGTGAAGGGGGTGGTCGACGCTGCATTGGCCGCCACGCCCCACCATTCCCTGGCGGACCTCATCCCGCAGAACCCGTTCGCCGTTCCCGAGTGGGCCAAGATCCTCTCGGCCAATGACCCCGAGTCCTTCACGAGGAAGACCTCGACCCCGTTGCTGATCATCCAAGGGGGCAACGACGAGCAGATCCCGGTGATCTCCACCCAGCTCCTCCAGACCCACTTGTGTCATATCGGCCAGCCCACCAAGCGGTGGGTGTACTCGGGTCAGAGCCACGCCGGCGTGATCGCGCCCAGTTTCGCGGACATGCTGCACTGGATCGGAGACCGCTTCACCACCACGTCGGCGGTCGATCCCTACGTTCCCACCGCCGGAGGCAATCCGACCATCACCATCGCCCAGACGACCTGCTGAGCGGACGCAGACCCAACCGGCGGCATCGCCGTCTGTCCCTGCTGCCCCCCTGTTCTCACCGAACCGACCCTTCGGGCAGCCCTCGGTGTCAGGGAACGTTCGCACGCGCCAGGGGCGCCGATCGACTTCACGCGTGGCCCGATGCCTAGAGTGATTCGCCATGGAACTCCGACTGGACGGTAAGACGGCACTGGTCACGGGGGCCTCGCGTGGCATCGGTGAGGCCATCGCCCTGGCCTTCTCCGCCGCGGGGGCGTCGGTCATGATCTCATCGCGCAAGGCCGACGCCCTGGCTCAGGCCGCCTCCGAGATCTCCTCTGCCAATGGGTCCAGGGCGGGGGAGGTCGATTGGCACGTGGCCAATGCCGGCGACCCCGAGCAGGCCGCGCAGTGCATGGAGGCCACTGTGGGACGATTCGGCTCGGTCGACATCCTGGTCAACAACGCCGCCACCAATCCCTACTACGGGCCCATCATCGAGCTGGACACGGCCCGGGCGGACAAGACGGTGAGGGTCAACCAGTCCGGGTACCTCGAGTGGGCCCAGGCGGCGTGGCGTTCCGGCATGGCCGACCACGGCGGGGTCGTCCTCAATCTGGCCTCCATCGGCGGGCTTTCGGTGGAAGGCGGGATCGGTTGGTACAACGTGACCAAGGCGGCGGTGATCCACCTGACCAGCCAGCTGGCCGGCGAGCTCGGGCCCAAGGTCCGGGTCAACGCCCTCGCCCCCGGTCTGGTCAAGACCGAGTTCGCCCGCGCCCTGTGGGAGCCCGCAGGGGATGCAATCGCCCGTCGACTGCCGCTGCGCCGGCTGGGTGAGGCTGACGACATCGCCAAGGCCGCACTGTTCTTGTGTTCGGATGCGGCCTCGTGGATCACCGGGCACACGATGGTCGTCGACGGCGGGGCGCTGTGCATCGCCAGCGGCGGGGTCTCCTAGTCGGGGTCCCGAGCCCACTGGGCGTCGGAACGCCTCAGCTCCGAACCGATTCAGACCAGGTCGGCGCGGCGGACCTTGCCACTCGGGGTGCAGGGGAGGGACGCAACCACCTCGAGCTCGCGGGGGGCGGACCACGGGGCCATCGCCGAGGCGACCATGTCCCGCAGCTCGTCGAGACCGGGCGGCGATGCTGGGTCGGCCGGCACCACCCATGCCACCACCCGTTCGCCCCATTCGGGGTCGGGTCGCTTCCAGACCGCGACCTGGCCTACACCGGGATGGCTGGCCAACAGGCGTTCGACAGGTGCCGGCCACACCTTCTCACCTCCGCTGACGATGACGTCGGCGATGCGACCGAACACGGTCAGCGTCCCGTCCGGCTCCAGGCGACCGGCGTCGCCGGTGGGGAACCACCCCCCGGACACCCGGGGATCGGTCCCGTCGCGGTAAGCGCGTAGCAGCATCGGCCCGCGGATCATCACCTCGCCGGTGGCACCGGTGGCGCTGTCGCCGCCGATGCGCAGGTCGACCCCGTCGAGTGGCCTCCCGTCATAGACGACGCCGGAACCGGTCTCGGTCATGCCGTAGGTGGTGATGACATTGGCGTCCCGCCGCTCGGGTGGAGCCGCGCCTCCCAGCAGCACCGCACGGTACCCCGAGACGTCGGCCCGACCCAGCGCCGTGGCCACCAGCGCCACCAGAGTGGCGCCGGCGCGTGCCTGGTCCTCGACGGCGGCGGCGTCGAAACGCCCGAGCACCGTGCACGGCGTGCCGGTGACCAGGGATCGGGTCACCACCGCCAGCCCCCCGATGTGGGCCAGGGGCAGGCAGGCCAGCCACCGGTCGGCGTCGGGGTCCACCTGCAATCGGGCCGACGTGGCCAAGGCCGAGGCCGTGACGGCGTCGTGGGTCAGGACGACTCCCTTGGCCGAGCCGGTGGTGCCGCTGGTCGGCACGACCAGGGCATCGCCCACTTCCGTCGGCTCCCCGCCGGCCCGGGGGTGGGCGCCGCCCGGGTCCACCACCCGCGACGGCCGCAGGGCCTCCAGCACCGCGCCGACGGCGGCGACCGGCAGCCGGGGGTCGATGGGGAGTGCGGCATCTCCGGCGTCCCAGACCGAGCGGAGCGCATCCACGAACCCCGGGCCGGGCGGCACATCGAGCGCTACCAACTCCGGCATGGGGGTAGCCTAGGCGACCGTACGAGTGACGACTCTAGGAGTGAATGGTCGAATGGTTGCCAGGCAAAGGGCCGACGGAGGCAGTGCTCGTATGGGCTCCTCGCAGCAGACGGCCATCACCGGCCCTCCGGTGGACCCGGTGGACCGGTTCCGGGACCTTCCTCTTCCGGACTGGGACCGCCGCCGCGCCTACAAGGACATCCACTACGACGTGGCTGACGGGATGGCCAAGCTCACCATCGCCCGACCGGAGGTCCGCAACGCCTTCCGGCCCCAGACGCTGTTCGAGCTGGCCGATGCCTTCGCCGTGGCCAGGGACGACCCGTCGATCGGGGTGGTCATCCTCACCGGCGAGGGCAATGACGCCTTCTGCTCCGGCGGTGACCAGAAGATCAGGGGGGACGACGGGTACCTCGGGGACGATGCCGTGGCCCAGCAGGGGATCGGCCGCCTCAACGTCCTCGACCTCCAGGTCCAGATCCGCCGCCTGCCCAAACCGGTCGTGGCCATGGTGGCCGGCTACGCCATCGGCGGCGGTCACATCCTCCACCTGGTGTGCGACCTGACCATCGCCGCCGACAACGCCCGGTTCGGCCAGACCGGGCCCAAGGTGGGGAGCTTCGACGGCGGCTACGGCGCCAGCCTCCTGGCCCGCACCATCGGCCTCAAGCGGGCCAAGGAGGTGTGGTTCTTGTGCCGCCAGTACGACGCCGCCACCGCTCTCGACTGGGGCCTGGTCAACGAGGTGGTGCCGTTGGCCGAGCTCGAGCGTGAGACGGTTGCCTGGTGTCGCCAGATGCTGTCGTTGTCGCCGCTGGCCTTGCGGATGCTCAAGGGAGGCCTGCATGCGGCGGATGACGGGCTGGCCGGGCTCCAGCAGTTCGCCGGCGATGCCACCATGCTGTTCTATATGAGCGAGGAGGGCCAAGAGGGGCGCAATGCTTTCCAACAGCACCGGGCCCCGGACTTCGGTCGCTTTCCCCGCCGGCCGTGAACGCCGGTCGACCTCTGCGGTCGTCGCCATGACCACTGACGGCGCCCCGCCCCGCGCCGCCGCCGTCCCGGGTCCCGTCCAGCGCTGGGTGCTCGGTGCCCGACCCCGCACGCTGCCGGCCGCCCTGGTACCGGTGCTGGTGGGGACGGCGGCCGCCCATGCCTACCGGGCCGGTGCCTACTCGGTGATCTCCCACCGGGGTGCGGCCTACGCCTCGGTCACGACCCTTCGCCTGGGTCCCGGGCATGCCTTCTGGTGGCGTGCCGTGGGGGCGTTGGTGGTGGCGCTGGCCATCCAAGTGGGCACCAACTACGCCAATGACTACTCCGATGGGATCCGTGGCACCGACGACGCCCGGGTGGGACCCGTCCGATTGGTGGCGTCGGGCCTGGCCCCTCCCTCGGCGGTCAAACGCGCCGCGCTGATCGCCTTCGGTGTGGCCGGTGCGGTCGGGCTGGTCTTGGCCTGGGCCACCTCGTGGTGGGTCGTCCTGGTGGGGGCGGCGTGCCTGGCCGCGGGGTGGCTGTACACCGGTGGCCCCCGCCCGTACGGCTACGCGGGACTGGGCGAGCTCTTCGTCTTCGTCTTCTTCGGGCTGGTCGCCACGATCGGCACCTTCTACGTCGAGGCGCTCCATCTCGACCTACCGGTGGTGTGGTTCGCCGCCGGGGCCGTCGGCCTGCTGGCCACCGCCCTGCTGTTGGCCAACAACCTGCGGGACATCGAGACGGACATCCAGAGCGGCAAGCGCACGCTGGCGGTCCGGGCCGGGCGCCGTTCCGCCGGTCTCCTCTACGTAGCGTGCCTGGTGCTGCCCTTCGTCGGGGTGGCCGTCTGGGGCCTGGTGTCGGTTAGCGGTGCCGTGCACGCCCTTCGGCCTGGCGTCGCTTTCGTCCCCCTGGCCGCCCTGCCCCTGGCCGTGGCGCCGATCGGGATCGTCAACAGTGACGCCTCGGGGCGGGCACTGCTCCCGGTCCTGGCCGCCACCGGCCGGCTGCAGCTGGTGTTCGGCGTGCTGATGTCGGTCGCCCTGTGGTTCTGGATCCCTTGACGGGGATCGGGGTCCCTACCGGGCGACCGGACGCGTCTGCCCGCGTACCAGCGCGGCGACCTCTTGGGGCCGCTGCAAGTGCGGCGCATGGTTGGCGCCCGCCACCACGGTGCGGGTGGCGTTCGGCCCGATGGCGGCGGCCATCCGCCCTCCGAGGGCGGTGAATTTCTCGTCGCTGCCGCCGGTGACGATCAGCACCGGCATGGTCAGCTCCCCGAGTCGATCCCACAACGCCGGCTGGGTCCCCGTCCCCGCCAACCGGAGGCTCGACGCCAACCCCGGGCCCGTGTTGGCCAGCCGCCGGCCCAACCCGCTGCCCTCGGGGCTGATGCCGGCGAACAGCGGGCCCTCGAGCCATCGACGGATGAACGTCTCGACCGGGGTGGCGGTCGACGGCGGTCCGCCGGTGGGGTCGAGTTGCTCGGCCATGGCTTCGTCGGTCCGGCGACGGGCCAGGCGCTCAGCCGGCAGGTCGATCCCCGCCGTCCCCGAGATCAGGACCAGGCCGAGGACCAGCGCCGGTCGGGCCAGCGCCAGATGAAGGGAGAACCGGGCGCCCATCGAGTAGCCGACGTAGGTCGCCTGCCCGCCGGCCTCGCCGAGCAGCAGCGCCCCGTCGGCCAGGCCCGCGGCCACCGCCGACGAGGCGCCGTGGCCCGGCAGGTCGACGCGGACGACCTCGTGGTCCTGGGCCAGATCGTCGTCCATCGACCCCCACACCCGTCCCGTCTGGGTGAAGCCGTGGGCCAGCACCAGGCGGGGCCCCTTTCCCGTGGTCTCGGTGTGCAGGGCTGCAGACGACCGGGGCGCAGGAGGCGGGATCGTTGGTGGAGTGGCCGGCGACATGGGGTCCTCCGGTGAGCGTACCGACGGCCGGCGACCACCCCGGGGATGCCGACGTCCAGGCCGCCTTCGCCTCCACCCTGGTCGATGAGTGGGTGCGCGGCGGCGTGGCCCACGCGGTGATCTGCCCCGGCTCCCGGTCCACTCCCTTGGTCGTGGCGTTGGCCGCCCACCCGGGCGTGGCCGTGCACGTACGCCTGGACGAGCGGTCGGCGGGATTCATCGCCCTGGGGATCGGGAAGGCCACCGGGCACCCCGCTCTGGTCGTGACCACCAGCGGCACTGCAGCCGTCGAGTTGCACGCCGCCGTGGTGGAGGCGGACCTGGCCGGGGTCCCCCTGATCGCCTGCACCGCCGACCGGCCTCCCGAGCTCCGTGACGTGGGCGCCCCCCAGGCCATCGACCAGGACCACCTGTTCGGGCGGAGCCCCCGGTGGTTCTGCGACCCGGCGGTGGCCACACCCGCCTCTCGGGCCTCGTGGCGTTCCCTGGCGTCCCGGGCGGTGGCCGAGGCCATGTCGAGCCCCGGAGGACCGGGGCCGGTCCATCTCAACCTGCCGTTCCGGGAGCCGCTGCTGGGCGACCCCGTGGCCGGGGGGGTGAGTTCGGGTCGTCCCGAGGGCCGGCCGTGGCACGAGGTCCGATCGGGCCCTGTCCATCCCCCCGAGGGAACCGTTCACTCGCTGGTGGCCTCCGGTTGGCTCCGCCCGGGACGCCGGGGCCTGATCGTGGCCGGCGCCGGCTGCGGCGACCCGACCGCCGTGCTCGCCCTGTCCGCCAGCCTCGGATGGCCGTTGCTGGCCGATCCTGGCTCGGGACTGCGCCGGCCCGGCCCCACCGTCGTCGGTGCCGCCGACGGGCTTCTGCGGTCCGAGCGGTTCGCCCACTCGCACACTCCCGACGCCGTGCTGTGCCTGGGCGAACGGTGGGCGTCCAAGGTCGTCAATGCGTTCCTGTCCTCGGCGGCCGGGGGTGGCACCCAGGTCACGGTGGTCGACCCGTGGGGACGCTGGCCCGATCCCGATCGCAGCAGCACCTCATTGGTCCGATGCGACCCCTCCCTCTTCTGCGTGGAGGCCACGCGGTGCCTGGAGGAGATGACGCCGACTGGCCCCGAGACCGACGGCGGGACCGGCTGGATGATCGACTGGCGGGAGGCCGAAGCCCGCGCCCAGGAGGAAATCGGTCACGCCCTGGGGACTCCGGAGGGGCCCCGAGGCGGCGAGGGCCAGGGCCCGCTCAGTGAGCCCGCGCTGGCGCGCCGCCTGGTCGCCCACCTCCCGACCGAGTCGACGTTGGTGGTGTCCTCCTCGATGCCCATCCGCGACGTCGAGGCGTTCGCCGCCCCTCGTGAGCTCCCCCCGAGGGTGCTGTCCAACCGGGGGGCCAACGGGATCGACGGGGTCGTGTCGACCGCGCTGGGTGTCGCCCTCGGTTCCGCGGGTCCGACGGTGGCGCTCGTCGGCGATCTGGCCTTTCTCCACGACGTCTCCGCCCTCGTGCACGCCCCCGGCTTCACCGCTCCGTTGACCGTGGTGGTGGCGGACAACGCCGGCGGAGGGATCTTCTCGTTCCTCGACGCGGCGTCGGCCCTGGATCCGGATTCGTTCGACACCCTGTTCGGGACGCCGCAGTCTCCGGACGTCGCCACCGTGGCCGCCTCATTCGGCTGGCCCGTGGACGAGGTGGGTGCGGACGCCGGTGGCCCGGAGTTGGAGGAGGCCGTGGATGGCTCGCTGACCAGCGGCCGTCTGTCGGTGATCCGGGTGCGGCTCCCCGATCGCTCGGAGAACGTCGCCATTCACCGACGGATCAACGCCGCCATCACGCGCTCGGTGGACCAGGGTCTCGACGAGAGACGGGGACCGGCCACCGGGTGAGGTCGGATGGGGCCGACCGGCGTGTTGAGGGCTCCCCGGGTCGGGGGCTAGCGGGGTTGGGGGCCAGCAGGGTCGGGGGCTAGCAGGGTCGGGGCTAGCCCGGGTCGAGGGCTAGCAGGGTCGGGGGTCGTAGACGGGAATGGACGGGGCAGCCGGACTGGTCGAGGCGTGTTTGGTCGAGGATGGAGGCGCGGTGGTGGCCGGGGCCGCAGTGGTCGGCGGCACCGTGAGGCTGAGCGGATTGCCGTAGGCGCTGAGCGGGGGGGTGGTGATCGTCCCGATCGGCCCCCCGAGGAACTGGGTGATCGTCTGTGCCGCCCCATTGGGCCCATCGGGCTGGACCACCTGGACGGATCCGGCCGCCGACGAGGCGCCCACGGTGGGCAGCGTGTAGGCCAGGAGTTGTGAACCGGAGAAGGCCTTGTACCGCTCGGCCAGTGCGTACAGGTCGTTGGGGGAGAGCGCGTCGTCCTTGCTGAAATCGTGGACCACCGAGGTGAGGAGAGCGTTCAGTCTGAGCGGGTTGTAGGTGGACTTGGCCTTGTTCAGTGCCGCCGAGATGATCAGGTTCTGGCGTTGGATCCGCCCGATGTCGGACGTGGGATCCGAGACCCATCTGCCGTTGGCGTAGTACTGGAAGTAGCGGGAGCGCGACAGGGCCAGGGCTTGGGAGCCGCTGAGGACCTGACATCCCGTCGCCGGGACGTCGAGACCCGAGTTGTTGTGGCAGATGCCGGTGGAGGGGTCGCAGTAGTGGTCCCGCACCGGGTAGGGGAACTCCATCGAGATCCCCCCCAGGGCGTTCACCGCGTCCTCCAGTCCGAAGAAGTTGATGGAGATGTAGTGACTGATGGGGATCCCGAACGTGTTCTCGATGGTTTGGATGAGGGCGTCGGCGCCGGTCTTGATGTTGTTGCCGTTGCCGAACGCCGAGTTGATCTTGTTCTGGCTCGAGAGCTGGCTGCCCGCCTCCATGCCGGACAGGGTCACATAGGTATCCCGGGGGATGGAGAGAGACGACGCGGTGCCGGCCGAGGGGTCCACGTGAATGATCTTGATGGTGTCGCTCCGTTGCCCCCCGGCGTTGGACTGGTCTCCGAACTGCTGGGCCTGGGCAGCAGTCTCCCCGACCCGCGTGTCGGAGCCGATGAGGAGCACGTTGTAGGGCTGGCCATTGGCCGCGGCCACGCAGGTGGAGCAGGGGTTGGACACCACCTTGCTCCATTGGTAGCGGAAGTACCCGTACCCCAGCCCCGCCACCACGAGGAGGACGACGACCAATCCGATGAAGCCGCGCAGGACCCGCTCGGCGGGCCGACGCCGCCGCCGTTTCGCCCGGTGCCGTTCCCGTCGCGACGGGACCGCCACCTGCCCACCCAGGATGGGCCCCGGAAACTGTGGACTGCCACCGGGACGGCCAGAGGCAGCCGGAGTCGAGGCGCGCGGCTGTCCGGTGGGACTCCCCGAGGAGTGTCCGGATGGGCGGGATGACCGCGGCGGAGGTGGGTCGCTGGATGGCACGTTGGTGGCCGTGTCGGCGCATCTGATCGGGATCGATCCACCGGCAAGCGGTGCCGGGGCGCCCGCCACGGGATCACCAGTTTCGCATGGGTCGTCGCGAAACTGGTGTCACCTGGCCCTCCGGCCGGGATCAGGAGTCCGTGGGCACCCAGGATCCGTGAAAGCCGAAGGGCACTCGGGCCGGGAGGTGGACGGTGGCCACCGGCGGGCCCGCGAACGAGGTGGCGTCGAGGATGACCAGATCGCTGGCATCCCTGGTGGCGTCGTAGACGATCGTGAGGACCCATCCCTCGTCTTCGCCGCTGCCGTCCGCGGCCCGTACGAACACGGGCTCTCCTGAGGCGCGGGCGTCGCCGGGCTCGTAGCGGGTGGACTCGTCGCGGTGGAGGTCGTACTTCACCAATCCATGCTGGGCCGGCTGGTCGGCTCGGTCCCCCACGCGGGTGCAGTACCCGTAGCGGTGGGGCAGGCCGGCCACGGCGGGGTCGATCCTCGGGAACTCGACCGCAGTGTCGTCGAGTTGTTGCTCGGAGACCCGGTTGGTGGCCAGGTTGACAGTCCACCGGGCGAGGGCGGGGACGACCGAGGTGATGGCTTCCCCCGGTCCGGTGTCGAACGCCCGGTCGTAGCGGATGACGTCCAGTACCACCGCGTCGGCGTCGTCGTAGCAATTGAGGACGTGAAAGGCGTAGACCGGGTCGATGCCGATCCAGTGGAGGTCGGCGTTCCCCCCGGAGCGGGGCATCACGCCCACTCTGGCCCCGGCCTCGGGTAGCCACCGGTAGGGGAGTGTGCGACCCTGGCTGGCGAGCTGGAGGTCGAAGACGACCGGTAAGTCGAGGAACACAGCCCTGGTGGAGGTGACCCCGAAGTCATGGATCATGGTGGCGCGGGGGATGTCGATGTCCTCGGTGCGGACCAGCCGCCCGTCGGCGTCGACGACGTGGTAGCGAAGGAACGGGGGCCCGAAGACATCGCTCCCGAAGAAGATCAATTCACCGGTGGCCGGGTCCACCTTGGGGTGAGCCGTCATGGGCGAGGCCAGGCCCCCGTCGAAGTCGTGCACACGGGCCCGACTCAGATCGGGGGAGACCGCGTGGGGGAATCCCGACTCGACCAGGGCCAGGGTGGTGCCCCCGTGGCGGATGACATGGGTGTTGGCCGGTCCGTCGAGCGGTTCGCTCGGCCCTTTGGGCGCCGCGGTCTCCAGCTTGGCGGCCAGGGCCCGGGTCCTCACCCAGCGGTTGCGGTACCCGGTGGCCTTGCCGTCGGCCAGCGAGATCGAATGGATCATGCCGTCGCCGCTGAACCAGTGGTAGTCGTCCTCGTCGACGGGGGCGACGGCGGGATTGGGCCCGTTGCGCAGCAGACGGCCGTTCAGGTCGGGAGGAATGACCCCGGTCACCGGGAGCTCGTGGTCGTCACTGCGCTCATCGTGGACCGGTGCGAAGTTTCCATGCAGGTACGGGTTGGGCATCGAGCTCCTGTCGTGGGCGAACTCATTCGGCGCGCTGTCGGTCCGGGCGCGAACGGGAACCGATGGTAGCCCTCGGCCCTTCGCCGGCAGCCGTCGGACCGGCTCCACGGCTCCTTCGGTGATGGCGGGCACCGAGTTGCAGGGACGACCCCGGCCCGATGACGTGGCAGGCTGAGGCCATGGCCCAGCTCGCCGAGGACCTCCGCTTTCGCGGACTCATTCATCAGACCACCGACCCTGCCCTCGAGGACCGCCTCGACTCCGACCGGTTGACCGCCTACAGCGGCTTCGATCCGACCGCCGACAGCCTGCATGTGGGTCACCTGTTGCAGATGTGCAATCTCCGACGGCTGCAGCTGGCCGGCCATCGTCCCATCGCGGTGGCGGGAGGCGGCACCGGATACATCGGGGACCCCGGCGGCAGGTCCGACGAACGGCAGCTGCTCACCGAGGAGGAGCTGCAGGCCAACTTGAAGGGCATCCATGGCCAGCTGGAGCGGTTCATCGACTTCGGTGGCGACCGGGGTGGGACACAGGCGCTGCTGCTCAACAACGCCGACTGGCTCGCCGGTCTGCGCCTGTTCGACTTCCTCCGCGACGTCGGCAAACACTTCACCGTCAACCAGATGGTGGTCAAGGACTCGGTGAAGTCGCGCCTGTCGCGAGCCGACCGGGGCATCTCGTACACCGAGTTCACCTACATGCTGCTGCAGGCACTGGACTTCCTCCACCTGTACGACGAGTTCGGCTGTCGGCTCCAGATGGGAGGAAGCGACCAGTGGGGCAACATCACCATGGGAATCGACCTGGTTCGGAAGGTCCGCCACCAGGAAGTGTGGGGTCTGACCACTCCCTTGGTGTTGAAGGCCGACGGGACCAAGTTCGGCAAGTCGGAGTCCGGCACGGTTTGGCTCGACGCCGGACGGACCAGCGCGTATCAGCTGTTCCAGTTCTTCTTGCGCAGCGAGGATGCGGTGGTCGGCAGCTACCTCCGCTATTTCACGTTTCTGCCCCGAGAGGCCATCCTCGCCCTCGACGAGGCCACCGCCCGGCGTCCCGAGCGGCGGGAGGCCCAACGCGAGCTGGCCCGGCACGTGTGCACCCTCGTCCATGGGGAAACCGAGACGGAACGGGCCGAGCACGCGGCCGCGGCACTGTTCAGCGAAGAGGTGTCGGGGCTCGACGAGCGATCCCTGCTCGACGTCTTCGCCGATGCCCCCTCGACCGACGTGCCCCGGAGCCGGCTGGACGGCCAGGGGCTCTCTCTGGTGGACCTGCTGGTCGACACCGGACTGGCCCGCTCGAAGGGACAGGCTCGGACCCTGGTCGGCCAGGGTGGTGTCTCGGTCAACAACCGACGGGTCGACGACGCGACCTCCACGGTGGCCACCCACGACCTGGTGGCTGGCCGCTATGTGGTCCTGCGGCGGGGCAAGAAGGACTACCACCTGGTGAGCTTCGCCTGATCGGAACGGGATCCGACCGATGTCAGCGGGCTACGGGGACCTCTCGCCGACCACGGTGAACATCGCCATCTCGACAGGCTCTTTGGTCATGTCGTGCGCCAGGTAGTGGAGATGGTTCGAGTACGTCGTTGTCAGGCGGTCGAACCCAAGATGTCGCAGCATCCGCTGGATGGTCCCCGGGGTGAGGGTCCACCAGATGGTCAGATTGTCGAATCCCGCTGAAGCGAACCGCAGAAGATTGTCGTCGCCATTGAGGGTCGGGTCCTGGAGGGCGTCCGTCACCACGATTCGCCGAGAGGTACGGGCTGCCGCCTGCTGCAATGCCAGAAACGGGTCGCGAAGATGCAGCAGGATGGCACCGAATACGGAGGTGTCGAACGTGCCCAGGTCGCCCGGCATGTCATAGATGTTGCCGTAGGCGACCTTGGCACGAGATCCACGATCCTTGTGCGAATACCACCAGGAGTTCTGCACCTGGGACACCATGCACATGAAGCTCATCTGCTGCTCTCGCTCGTCAACTCCGGGCTTCGGCAAGATGTCGGCGCAGACATCGAAACCGATGTCAAAGCTCACGACCTCGGCGCCCTCATCCTCCATGTAGTAGGTGAGGGCGCCACTGGCCGGCCCGAGCTCCAACACCCGGTCACCGGCCACGTTGATGTTGCCCAGGTACGCCGACTCAGCCCCGCGTAGGTCCCACGGGCCCTGGACCACGTCACCATTGGACAGGGAGACGGTGTGATAAAAGGAACAGTCCTCGAGTTCCACGTTTGCCCGCTCGCTGGCCAGTTGGGCCTGGAAGGCGGGCTCGAGCTGGCCGAGGTAGCCCCGAGGAGGAAACGCAGGCCAGGGCGCCCCACCTTCCTTGTCCCCGCCGCGTAGGAACACCACCGAAGCCGGCGTCGGTGCCCGTGTCGTTGCCCGGGCCCACGTGTTGGCCACAGCCTTCACATCGTGCAGGACCCGCCGTCTGATCACCCGCGCCATGTGGCCGGCTTCTCTCCGCGCTCCGGACACGTTCTCTCGCATTTGCCGGCGTCGGATCTCACCAGAACTATCCATGGCCGACCATATCCCAGGCCGAACCGGGAATGGCCGTGGGCTATCTACACTGACAGCCATGAGTCCCGCAGAACCAACTCCGTCCGAGATGTCTCCGGTGCGCCTGAGCGCCGGACTGCCCGAGACGGTTCTGCCCGAGGAACCCGAGGTCGTCAGATCAGGGCTCGAGGCGGCCCTGGCCCAGCCCGGTGAGCGACGCCGGCACGCGGTGGCCGATGTGGTCCGATCGGAGCCGCGGTCCCTGGCTGCCTGGGCCGCTCTCGGGTCGCTGGCCCGAGATGACGTGGAGGCGTACGCATGCTTCCGGGTGGGTTACCACCGCGGGCTCGATGCCCTCCGGGCCGCGGGTTGGAAGGGCTCGGGGCTGGTCACCTGGGAGCATGAGTCCAACCGGGGATTCCTGCGGTGCCTCGACGGCCTGCGCTCCTCGTGCGGTGCCATCGGCGAGCACGCTGAGGAGGAGCGCTGTGTGCAGTTCCTGCGCCAGCTGGATCCGTCGTGGCGACCCGATCGGACGGGCATCCCGGCGTAGTGGGCCTGGACCTGCCGGACGCGGAGGGGACGAGGCCTGCTCCGGCGCCGGCACGGGCGAGTGCTCGTTGAGTGCTCGTGCTACGCCGGAGGCGTTTGCCAGATGGACGGGAGCGACGGCGCTGACCCTGGCGATCATCGTGGTCGGAGCATCGGCGCTAGCCGGATGCGCCGGCCAGGACCTGTCGGGACCGCCCGCAGCCAGGGTTTCGGCCTGGGTCTCCGGCGCGGGGGGCGGTGCGGCCATCGGCACCCTCCGGGTGGAGAGCCGCAACATCGACCTGGCCCTCTCCCGCCACGACCCAGCCGCCGCCATCAAGACAGTGTGTGCCCTGCTCACCAACGACGCCCAGACCGCCATCGGCAACCTACCGACGCCCGACCCGCAGTTGACCGACGACCTGAACCGAGCCTATGAAGACGCGGCCGCCGCCGGTGACGACTGCTACGCCGGCTCGTCGGGGGTCACCTCGCTCCTGCATCGATCGGCCGCCGAACGGTCCAAACTGATGCCGTTGCTCACTGCCGCCATCGACCGCATCGCCCAGATCACCGGGCATGCGCCGTCCACCTCCACCACCCGGCCGGCAGCCGGTAGTGGCGACCCGTTTGCGAATTGACCTGCACCGCGATGGCCGAGTCCACACACCGCCACACCCAGCGGTCGGGGCCGGCCTAGGGATGCCGAATGTGGCGGGGCCCGTCGGGCCCATCCCTGCGGGTCGCGATCCCGACTCGTACGATCGGCTCAGAAGGCGCGTGCTGTGGTCGCTCCCCACCGGACTGTTCGTGGTCGGAAGCCGGGCCGGTGATCGGCGCAACCTCATGACCTGCAACTGGGTGATGCAGATCGCCATCGCACCCAAGTTGGTGGCGGTCTCGGTGGAGCGAGGGGCGGTGACCCGTCAGTTGATCGAAGCGGGTGGCGGCTTCTCGGTGAGTGTGCTGTCCCGCCAGGACCGGGCCGTGGTCCGCCGATTCGTCAAACCAGTGGACGCCGTGGTGGTGGATGCCGATGGGGCGGCGATCTCGCTGCAGGGGGAGTCCGTGCGCGAGGTGGCCGGAGGGCTCCCATGCCTCACGTCGGCGGTCGCATGGCTGTCCTGCGAGGTGCGGCGAACCTGTGATTGGGGCGACGGCACGGCCGAGGGTGGCGCCAGCCATGTCCTGTACGTCGGCGAGGTCGTCGATGCCGGCGAGAGCACCCCGTCGGTGCCGGGGCGTGAAGCCCCGGACATCCTCCGCATGGAGGACACCCGGATGAGCTACGGGGGATGAGCGAGGGATGAGCCTCGGTCTCCCGCCGGCTCAGCCGCCCGGAGGAGGGTCGGGCCGCAGATCGACCCGGAGGGTCAGGATCCCGTCCTCGATGCTGGGCTCGGCGTCGCCGAGCATGGCGAAGTCCATGAAGTCGGCCTGAGCCTGCTTCTTGAACCGCTCGCGATCGGGCCCCTCGATGGGCGGGAGGCCTCGGGATTTCACCGCATCGGCCCTGGCCCGGAAGCGCTCCACCATGGCCTGGGGGTCAAATTGATCGGGCATGGCCCGATGGTACCGGCGGAGGCGGTGTGCCACGAATGAGGTGTCCCGCACTACACTGGGGGCCATTGGTGATCGGTGGTCACCCCGGGTAACACCACAGACGGGGGCCGTGCCACCCCTGGTGGGGCAAGGAGTTGTTTCCGTGAAGAAGGGACGCCATCGCCGCTTCGAAGAAGCGCGGAGTTTGAAGCGGTCCGTCGCGACCGCCAACCGGAGTTGCCCCGAATGCGGGGCAGAGCCCGATGACAAGCACGCCTCGTGGTGCCTGGCCACGGAGGACGACTATGACGAGATCCTCGGAACCGCCCCCAAGGATCCCTCCTTCGCCGAGGACGACCCTCTCCGCGACTGACGATACTGCGTCAGCGGCGCACCGTCGGGTGGGGCAGCAGCGTCACCCGGGCCTTGGCGGAGGTCCGTTCGTCCAGATAGGACGCCAGCATTCGGTACACCTTCTTGCCGGCCATGGTCTCCAGTTCGGTCCGCATGCTCATGTACACCGGTTCGTGACCGACGAAGGCTTCGGGATCCTCGGTGCACCACCACGCGAAATCCTCGCCGCCTTCACCCCAATGGCGGCGATCCCACTGCCGGACGACCGACGTCACATGACCACCGGCCGAGGTCTCGTCCTCGCGCCGTAGCGGAAGTTGCCAGCACACCTCGGGCTTGAGCTCGACGTGGCTTCGTCCTTGGGCCTGGGCAGCCAGGTGAAGTGCGCATCCCGCACCGGCGGGAAAGCCCGGCCGATTGAGGAAGATGCAGGCGTCGTCGACCAGCCGGGTCCCGAGGTCGCCGCCGCTCAGCTTCTTCACCACGCCCTTCTGCCCCTGTTTGTGGAACTGCCAGAGGTCCGGGGTCAGGTCCTTGGCCGCCCGCTCGACGGTGCGGGCGTCCTTCTTGCCCGTGAAATGGGCACCGTAGGAACAGCATCCCTGGACGAGCTCCGGAGAGGGCCCAGTCAGGACCCCCTGGCACCCGTGCCCGAAGATGCAGGTCCAGGCACTGGTCAGAAACGTCACGTCGAAGAGCCAGGTGCGCTCCTCGCCGGGGTCGTCGAAGCTCACCCACTCGTGGGTATCCGGGGGAACGTGCTTGTGGGTTGGCGGCACGCCCTTATGATGACAGGCATGAGTGAAGACCGTGAGGACATCCGTCCGGTGCTGACCGTCACCCCCGGCGCCAGGGCAACCGTGCTCGAGGTGCTGGCCAACGAGTCCGAGTCGGACACGCTGGCCCTCTGGCTCGAGATCAGCGGCGAGAGCAACGGGGCCTACGCCTACGACATGTACTTCCAGGCGCTGTCGGACGCCACCGGTGGCGATGTCGTGCAGCACGACGACGAGCTGCCCATCGTGGTCCCTCAGGCCAGCGTCGAGCGCCTCCAGGGCGCGACCTTGGATTTCGTCACCGACGCAACCGGTGAGGGCGGTCTGGTGATCGTCAACCCCAACACCCCGCCGACCCCCACCTTGCGAGGCCTCGGCTCCGCCCCCGAAGTGGACCTGTCGGACCCGCTGGCCCAGCGGGTCGTCTCGGTGCTCGAGGAGCAGGTGAATCCGAGCATCGCCGCCCATGGCGGTCGCGCCGATCTGGTGGCCGTCGAGGATGCCTCGGTGTACCTGCGGCTCAGTGGGGGTTGCCAGGGATGCGGGATGGCCAAGGCCACCCTGTCCCAGGGCATCGAAGTCATCCTCCGGGAGGCCATCCCCGAACTCGCCAACATCGTGGACGTCACCGACCACGCCGACGGGACCAACCCGTACTACGAGCCGGCTCTCTAGCCGCCCCCCCACCCGGGCGCCACGCCCTCATCACGGCGGGGCGGTGCGGTCAGGGCTCGGGCTGGGCGAGACGACCGCCGAACCAGTTCAAGGTCCGCCTCCAGGCGTCGGCCGCGGCTTCGGCGGAGTAGGAGGGACGGACGTCACAGTGGAACCCGTGGTCGGCCTCTGCATAGCGCACGACGGTGGTGTCGACCCGAGCCTCGGAGGACAGCCGCTCCCGTAGGACCTCGACGTCCTCTTCGGGGATGCTGAGATCAGCATCCCCGAAGAGGCCGAGCCACGGGGTGGCCATCCCGGGGATCAGACCCAGCAGCGAGTCCATGTTGGCGCTTCGGCCGGTGACGATGGCGCCGCCGTAGAAGCCGACCGCGGCACCCAGGGCCATGGTCCCGGCCACGAGGAAGCTGGAGCGTCCTCCCATGCAGAAGCCCACGACCCCGATCTGACCGGTTGACCAGCGGGCCTCGTGCAGCCGCGAGACCACCGCTTCGACGTCGGCGATGACCCGCTTGTCGGTGACCGCCTGCATGTGGGGTATGACCGCCGCGACGTTGTCGTAGGCGATGGTCGGCGATCCCGTCCGGTGGAAGAGGTAGGGCGCCACGGCGTGGTAGCCGGCGCCCGCCAATCGCCTCGTCACGTCCTCGATGTGGGCGTTCACACCGAAGGCCTCCTGGAGGACGACGACGGCCCCGCGGGTCGGCGGGCCGTTCCGATCGGGGATGGCCTCGTAGCACGACATGGGCCCGTCGGCGCCTGCCAGGTCGAAGGTGCGTGTCTCCACGGGCACAACGATGCCCGTCGGGGCGGTGCCCGTCCAGTACGTTGCGGAGCGTGGACACGCTGCTGGTAGCCGGAACAGCTGTCGCCGGCCTCTTCATCGGCGGGGCCCTTGACCCGATCGGCCAGCGTCTCGCCGAACGCAGTCGGATCGACGACGAGCGTCGTCGGGCCCAGCGGCAGGAGGCGGTCGAGGGTCAGGGTGCCGGGGACGACGGGTTGGCTCCGGCGGTCGATCGAACGGGGGGCGCTACGGGTCAGTCACAGACGCCGGCGGAACAGGAGGCTGCCGCTGATGCCGAAGCAGCCGACCGGACGGTGCGAAACCTGGTGCCGGCAGGTCGCGCCCCGGTCCGGACCCTGGTGGCAGCCGCGTGCACCAGTGCGCTCCTGGGGGCGGCCGCCGCCCATTTCGGACGAGATCTGATCCTCGCCCCGTTTTGCGTGTTTCTCGCCATGCTGGTGGTCGTCGCGGTCACCGACCTCTCCCATCGACTGGTTCCGCGCCGGATCGTCTACTCGGCCATGGCCTTGATCGTCCCGCTGCTGGTGGTGGCGGCGGCTGTCGATCACCGGTGGCACAGCCTCACCGGGTCGGTCATTGCCGGCGCAGTTGCCTTCGGCTTCTTCTTCGCCATCTGGTGGTTCATCCCGCGGGGCATGGGATTCGGCGATGTGCGGTTGGCGGGGGCCATCGGGCTCACCGTCGGGTATTTGAGCCTGCTGCACGCCTATGTGGCTTTTCTGGCCGGCTTCGTGGCGGGAATGCTCTTCGGTCTCGTGATGATGGTGGTCTCGGCATCCGGCCGCAAGACCCGGATCCCATTCGCCCCGTCGCTCGCCGCCGGAGCGGTGATCGGCCTCTTCTGGGGTGGCCATGTCGCCCACAGCCTCTTCCCCGTGGGGACTTGAACGGGAGCCACGTCGGCGATGCGTCGCCGAGACCCGAGGCGGGGACGGACGGGGTGCCTGACGCCGGCCGCGCCAGTGGGTGCCCAGGGGGGCGCACTGCCGGCCCCGAGTAGATTTGATCCGATGCTGCGCTACCTCACCGCCGGTGAATCCCATGGACGCGCCCTGGTGGTCATCGTGGAGGGCATGCCGGCCGGGCTGCTGGTGACCGTTGAGGATGTCCAGCGGGGCCTGGCCCGTAGGCGGCTGGGCTTCGGTCGCGGGCCCAGGATGCGGTTCGAGGCCGATGAGGTGAGCCTGGTGGGCGGTATCCGCCACGGCCGGACGCTCGGCTCTCCGATCGCCATCGAGATCGCCAACACCGAGTGGCCCAAGTGGGAGACCGAGATGTCACCCGCCCCTGGCCTTCCATCGAAGGTGCTCACCCAGCCCCGGCCCGGTCACGCCGACCTCCCCGGCATGCTCAAGTACGGGCTCGACGACGCCCGGGACGTGCTCGAACGGGCCTCGGCCCGCGAGACGGCGGCGAGGGTGGCGGCCGGCATCTTGGCCAAGTTGCTGTTGGGCCAGATCGGGGTCGACGTCCTCAGCCACATCGTCCAACTCGGTCCCGAGCGGGCCGACGCCGGGCTGCTCCCCACCGTGGAGGAACTCCTCAGGGCCGACGACTCGCCGGTGCGTTGCTGTGATCCCGTTGCGGAGGGTCGGATGATCGCCGCGGTGAAGGCGGCGGCCAAAGACGGAGATTCGCTCGGCGGTGTGGCCGAGGTCATTGCCTACGGCGTGCCGGTGGGCCTCGGGAGCCACGTGCACTGGGACCGTCGTCTCGATGCTCTGCTGGCTCAGGCGTTGATGAGCATCCAGGCCATCAAGGCGGTGGAGCTCGGCGACGGCAACGAGTTGGCCGCTCGACGGGGCTCGGAGGCACACGACGCCATCCGGGTGGCGGAGGGCGGCGCCGACGGATCGGGCGATGGTGCCGCCGGAGTCCTGGGCGGGGGCTACGTGAGGGACACCCATCACGCCGGTGGTGTGGAGGGCGGCATCTCCACCGGTTCGCCCATCGTGGCGCGTGCCTCCATGAAGCCGCTGGCCACGCTCAATCGGCCCACCCTCGGAACCGTGGACGTGGTCTCCAAGGAAGCCACCGTCTCCTTCAAGGAGCGCACCGATGTGACGGCCGTGCCGGCCATGGGCGTGGTGGCCGAGACCATGGTGGCTCTGGTCCTCGCCTCCGAGGCGCTCCGGAAATTCGGTGGCGATTCGGTCGAGGAGTTCCGGCGCAACCGCCTCGGATACCTGGCGGCGCTGGGCCAGACGCCGTCCGCCGCGGCCCCGCCGGCGTCGGCGATCGATGGTTGACCGGCTGATCCTGGTGGGCATGATGGGCGCCGGCAAGACCACCGTGGGCCGCCTGCTGTCCGAGCGGCTCGGGTGGGACTACCTGGACTCCGATGCCCAGGTGGCGGCCCACACCGGCCGGACCGTCCCCGAGCTCTTCGCTGAGCGCGGCGAGGCGGCGTTCCGAGCCGTGGAATCCCGGGTACTGGCCGCGGCCCTGTCCGGGACCGCCCCAGTGGTGGTGTCGGCCGCCGGCGGGGTCGTCCTGTCGGAATCGAATCGGGACCTCCTGGTCCGGTCGGGGACGGTGGTGTGGCTGCGTGCCCATCCTCGGGTCCTGGCCCGTCGGGTCGGAGCAGGAGCGGGGAGACCGCTCCTGGATGGCGACCCTGCCACCGCGCTCCTCGGTCTCGACGAGGTCCGACGGCCGCTGTACGCGTCGGTGGCTGCCGTCACCGTGGACGTCGACGACCTCTCGCCGTCTCAGGTGGTCGACCGGGTGCTGGGTGATCGGGTGCTGGCGGAGGCCGGCATCGGGCCCGGGGGAATCGGATGACGATCGTTCCCGTCGAGCTGGGGGAGCGCCGCTACGAGGTTTCGATCGGTGAGGGTGCTCGCCACCTGCTGGCCGGTGCGGTGGCCTCGACGGTGCCGGGCGCCCGGCGCGCCGTGGTCGTGACCCAACCCGGCATCGGCGTCACCGTCGACCCGGGCCTGCCGCTCGAGCGGCTGACCGTGCCCGACGGCGAGGACGCCAAGTCCCTCTCGGTGGTCGAAAGCCTCTGCCGTGGCTTCTCCCGGGCCGGGCTCAGTCGGTCGGACGTGGTCATCGCCGTGGGCGGAGGGGTGGTCACCGACCTGGCCGGCTTCGCGGCGGCGTCGTTCCACCGAGGGACCCCCTACATCAACGTGGCCACCACGTTGCTCGGGCAGGTTGACGCGGCCATCGGCGGCAAGACCGGCGTCAACATCCCGGAGGGCAAGAACCTGGTTGGTGCGTTCTGGCAGCCCAAGGCCGTGCTGTGCGACACCGAGGTGCTGGCCACCCTCCCGCCGCGGGAGTGGGCGAGCGGTTGCGGCGAGATGGCCAAGTACGCCTTTCTGAGTAGCGGGCCGAACCAGGCACCGGACGGCTCCCTGCTCGAGTTGCCGCTGGTCGATCAGGTCGCCCGGTGCGTGGCGATCAAGGCGGAGGTGGTGGCCTCGGACGAACGGGAGGGCGACCGACGGATGCTCCTCAACTATGGGCACACGCTGGCCCACGCCCTGGAGGCGTCGGCGTTGGAGCCAGGGGCGGGATGGGACCTCCGGCACGGAGAGGCCGTCGCCGTCGGCCTGGTCTTCGCCGCCAAGCTGGCGCGGCAGCTCGGGCGCATCGACGAGGAGCGGGTGGAGCTCCATCGCCGGGTCGTCGGTTCCTTCGACCTGTCGCCGGCCCTTCCCCCCGGAGCCGACCCCGAACGACTGATCTCGTTCATGGCCCGCGACAAGAAGGCCCACCAGGACCTCACCTTCGTGCTGGACGGCCCGGCCGGCGTCGAGGTCGTCCATGGCATCGACGCGGCCGACGTGGTCGCTACCCTTGCAGAGATGAAGGAGTCCGAGGCCGGGAGCCGATCGTGAGCAGTCCGGGTCTCATCCTGTTGCTGTCCGGGCCCAATCTGAACCTGTTGGGGGAGCGCGAACCGGCGATCTACGGCCCCGGCACGCTGGCCGACCACGTGGCCGTGGCCACGGCGGCCGCCTCGAATCGGGGCTACGCGCTCGAGCACGTGCAGACCAATCACGAGGGGAGTCTCGTCGAGGCGGTCCACGCCGCCCGCGGTCGCGCCGAGGCCATCATCGTCAATGCCGGAGCGCTCTCCCATACGTCGTGGTCGCTCCACGATGCCCTGGCCGCCTTCGAGGGAGTGGTGGTGGAGCTGCACCTGTCCAACCCGGCGGCCCGCGAGCCGTTCCGTCACACCTCGGTGATCGCCCCGGTATCCGACGGGTGCATTGCCGGCTTCGGAGGGATCGGGTACGACCTGGCCGTCGAGGCCGTGGACAAGCTCCTGACGGCGCCACGAGTCGGATGACGGTGTCGGCCACCGCTCGGCTGGCGCCAATCGACGTCTCGGGCCGTCTGACCCGTTTGAGGGACCTGTTCGAATCGGCCGGGCCCGACGATGAGCCGGTGGATGCGCTGTTGGTGACCACCTCGGCCAACATCCGCTGGCTGAGCGGGTTCAGCGGATCTGCCGGGCTGCTGCTCGTGACCCGCGACCACGCCACGTTGACCACCGACGGAAGGTACCGGACGCAGTCGTCCGAGCAGTTGCAGGCCGCCGGCGTCAGCTCGGCCATCGAGGTCCGCATCGGGGGCGTGCAGGCGCAGCGCCAGGCGCTGGTGGCGGCGTCGTCGGAGGCCAAGTCGGTCGGGCTCGAGGCCGACAACGTCACCTGGTCGTCCCAGCGCTCGTGGGGTGAGCTGTTCGCAGCCGCGCAGCTGGCGCCCACACGGGGGGTGGTGGAGGGTCTCCGGATGGTCAAGGACGCCGGTGAGGTGGCGCGCATGGAGCGAGCGGCAGCGATTGCCGACGAGGCACTCGCCGCCGTGCTGCCACGGCTGGCGGTGGTGGGTGCGGGAAGCCGCTCCGACCGCGAGCTGACCGAGTCCCGATTCGCCGCCGCCCTCGACCATGCCATGCGGGAACGGGGTGCGGAGGAGAGCGCCTTCGAGACCATCGTGGCCTCAGGGGAGAACTCCGCCAAGCCTCACGCCCGTCCGGGCGGTCGCCCCATCCAGCCCGGGGATCCGGTGGTCGTGGACTTCGGCGCCGTCTTCGACGGCTACCGGTCCGACATGACCCGCACATTCTGCGTCGGGGGCGCGCCGTCCGGTGATCTGGCGACGGTGTTCGACGTGGTGGAGGAGGCCCAGCGAGTCGGCGTGCTGTCCGTGAGGCCCGGAGTGGCTGCGGGCTCGGTGGACGAGGCCTGCCGCGACGTCATCGCTGCCGCGGGTTGGGCCGATCGGTTCGAGCACGGCACCGGGCACGGCGTCGGACTCGACATCCACGAGGGGCCGTCGGTCGGGCCGGGGGCTACTGCTATTCTCCTTCCCGGCACCGTGCTCACCGTGGAACCAGGCGTCTATCTTCCCGAAACGGGTGGGGTGCGCATCGAGGACACCCTGGTGGTGACACAGAACGGCAGCCGCTCGCTCACCCGGTTCCCGAAGGAAGTTGCTGTCTGATGGCCGTCTCCACCAACGATCTCCGCAACGGCATGACCCTGGATCTGCCCGAGGGGCTGTTTGCCGTGGTCGAGTTCCAGCACGTGAAGCCGGGCAAGGGCGGTGCCTTCGTCCGGACCAAGCTCAAGAATCAGCGCACCGGGGCGGTGATCGAGCGGACCTACCGCGCCGACGAGAAACTGGATCAGGCCATCATCGACAAGCGTGAGATGCAGTTCCTCTACCGGGACGGGTCCGAGTACGTGTTCATGGACACCTCCTCCTACGAGCAGCTGCAGGTCGAGACCGGACTGCTGGGCGACGCCGCCAACTATCTGAAGGAAGGCGACGACGCCGTCCTGCAGTTCTTCGGGGCCGAGATCGTCGGCGTCGACCTTCCGGCCGCCGTCGAGCTCACCGTGGCCGACACCGAGCCCGGGCTGCAGGGCGACCGGGTGTCCGGTGCCCGCAAGCCCGCCACCCTGGAGACGGGTCTGGTGCTCCAGGTCCCCCTCTTCGTCAACCCGGGCGAGAAGATCAAGGTCGACACCCGGTCGGGGGAGTACCTGACCCGGGCCTGATCGCCGCTGGGTACCGGCTCGTCATGAGCCGTCCTGGCCCGCCCGAGGCTCGAGCCGCCGTTGGCGCCCGGCCAGACCCACCGGGCCCGGTCCAGCCCGGCCGTCGGGCCGCACCCTTCCCCGAATCGACCAGCCACTATGGATCCAGCCCCTCGCCACCAAGCCCGTGAACGGGCGCTGACCCTCCTCTATGAGGCCGAACTGAAGGGGACGACCCCCGCCGAGGTGCTGGACGAGCTGCCGGTGGCCCCGGATGCGTACACCATCATGCTGGTCCGCTCGGTGGAGGCCCGGGGCGCGGAGATCGACGCCATGGTGGACGCCGCCGCCATCGGCTGGGACATCGAGCGCATGGCCGTGGTGGACCGGAACGTGCTCCGGGTGGCGGTGGCCGAACTCCTGGAGCGCCCCGAGGTCCCGACGGCCGTCATCCTCAACGAGGCGGTGGAGCTGGCCTCGGCCTACTCCACAGACGACTCGGGCCGCTTCGTGAACGGAGTGCTGGCAACCCTGGCCGACGACATCCGGGGATAGTGCGCCGGGCGGCGCGGTTGGCGCCAGGTCGGTCCCGGTGGGCGGGTGTGTCCGGACCGGCCGGCGAGCCAATACCCTGAGGGCGGGTCGTCGGGCGCCGGAGTGCCGGTCGTCCCACCGTGCCTCCGCCGCATCGGCCGAATGGTCCTGCCGGGTGCCCGCCAGCAGGGGAAGCGGCCGGGGCCGACAGGCACGGTTGCCAAGGCCGGACAACGACGTCAAGGAGCCGCGTGACTACGAGCGAGAGGGTCGGCACACCATCGGGCCACACCCCGCCGTCGGGCGGGGCCTCGAGCGCACGCGGCCTGGCGGGGATCGATCCCCATCTCAGGCGACTGGCCCTGGTGGTCGTCCTCGTCCTCGGCACCATCATGTCGATTCTGGACACGACCATCGTCAATGTGGCCATCGCCACACTGGCGCGCGACTTCCACTCCCCGCTGTCGACCGTCCAGTGGGTCAGCACGGGGTAGCTCCTGGCTCTGGCCATGGTGATCCCGCTGACCGGGTGGGCCATGGAGCGCTTCGGGGCCAAGCGGATGTGGATCGTCTCCCTGGTCCTGTTTCTGGCCGGCTCGGCGTTGTGCGGCGCATCGTGGTCGGTGCAGAGCCTCATCGTCTTCCGCATCCTGCAGGGCATCGGCGGAGGGATGATCATGCCCATCGGCCAGTCGATCCTGGCGACGGCAGCGGGCCCGCAGCGCATGGGCCGGGTGATGAGCCTGCTTGGCGTGCCCATGCTGCTCGGACCGGTGCTCGGCCCAGTGTTGGGGGGACTGATCGTGGACACCGTCTCGTGGCGCTGGATCTTCTACGTGAACATCCCCATCGGCATCGTGGCCGTGGTGCTCGCCGTCCGCATGCTGCCCGGCCACGAGCGCACCGATGCCTCAACCCGCCTGGATGTCAGGGGCCTCGTCCTGTTGTCCCCGGGCCTGGCCCTGTTGGTCTACGGGTTGTCCCAGGCCGGCCAGGGATCCACCCCCAGCGTGGTCCTCCCGATGGCCGTCGGGGCGGCCCTGATCGTCGGGTTCGTGCTCCATGCCCTCCGCTCGCGGATCACACCGCTCATCGAGGTGGTCCTGTTCCGGAACCGGAACTTCGCCGCCGCCTCCGCCACCACGTTCTGCTTCGGCGCCGCCTTGTTCGGGGGCATGCTGCTGCTGCCGCTCTACTACCAGGTGGTGCGGGGGGAGAGTGCCCTGAGCGCCGGCTTGTTGATGGCGCCCCAGGGCATCGGCGCGGCCCTGGTGATGCCGTTGAGCGGCACGCTGACGGACCGCTACGGTGCCGGCCGCATCGTTCCCGCCGGGCTGCTGGTGGCCATCCTCGGCACGGTGGCGTACACCCAACTCGGGGCCCACACCGGCTACACCCTCCTGGCCGCCTCCCTGTTCGTCCGCGGCATCGGGTTTGGATTCGTGATGATGCCGGCCATGGCCGCCGCCTACCAGACGCTGTCCCGCGATCGTGTGCCGAGGGCGTCCACCGCCATCAACATCGTGCCGCGGGTGGGCGGATCGATGGGCACGGCACTGATGGCGGTGGTGCTCGAGCACCAGATCTCCGTCCAGGTGCACGGCGGGGGCGGCCTATCTGCCGTGTCCACTGCCTCACCGATCGAACGGGCGCACAACGCACAGCCTCTCTCGGTGGCCTTCGGGAACACCTTCTGGTGGGCGTTGGGCCTCACCGCGGTGGCCCTCGTTCCGGCGCTGCTGCTCCCACGCCGACCGATGGCGCCCGAGGTCCGGCCCGAAGACGATGAGGCCGTGCTCGTGGAATGAGCGCCCGCCCTCATCGACCTGTCCGGGGTCGACCGGGTATAGTTGGTGCCTGACCGTGAAGCGGGTCCCGTGAGGCCCGAACGGACAGGAGGAACAGTGGCCGAACGCGAACGCAGTCATACCCGTCCGCGGGGTGCTGTGTTCGTTCCCCGTGTCCAGGTGATGTCGTCTGCCGACGTGCACCGGGCCATCACCCGAATGGCCCATGAGGTCGCCGAGCGAAACCGCGGCCTCCAGCATGTTGTGCTGATCGGATTGCAGACCGGCGGTGTCGCCATCGCCCAGCGGCTGGCCGAGACGCTGGCCGAGGTGGAGGGGGCCGCCATCCCCGTCGGCACCCTGGATGTGGCCTTCTATCGCGATGACATCGGCCTGCGGCCCGTGCTCCCCGAAGCGGCCACCGACATCAGCTTCGACCTCACCGGCACGACGGTGGTGCTGGTCGATGACGTGCTCTTCACCGGGCGGACCGTCCGGGCCGCGCTTAACGCCCTGGGTGAGTACGGACGGGCCCAGGCCATCGAGTTGGCGGTGATGGTCGACCGGGGTCACCGAGAGCTCCCGATCCGTCCCGACTACGTGGGGAAGAACCTGCCCACCCGTCGGGACGAGATGGTTGATGTCTCCGATGACGGGGTTTCGTTGGGGGACCTGGTCAACCGGTGAGCCCGTTCCCCGCCCACCTGCTCAGCATGGACGATCTGGGAACGGAGGAGATCGTCGAGGTGCTGGAGGTGGCCGACTCGTTCGTCGAGGTCGGCCGGCGGGCCAATCCCAAGGTGCCCACACTGCGCGGCCGGACGGTGGCCACGCTGTTCTTCGAGGACTCCACCCGGACCCGCATGTCCTTCGAGACGGCCGCCAAGCGGATGTCCGCCGACGTGCTCTCGTTCGCCCCCGGGTCCTCCTCGGTAAAGAAGGGCGAGTCGCTCCGGGACACCATCGAGACCATCGAGGCCATCGGTATCGACGGCGTGATCATCCGCCATGCCTCGTCGGGTGTGCCGGCACGAGCGGCCGGGTGGCTGGACCACTGCTCGGTGATCAATGCCGGCGATGGCTGGCACCAGCACCCCACACAGGCGCTGTTGGACCTCTACACCGTGCGGCAGGCATTCGGCGGAGGGGACAGCGGGTTGGCCCGTTTCGAGGGGATGCAGGTGGTCATCGTCGGCGACATCCGGCACAGCCGGGTCGCCAGATCACAGATCACCGCCTATACCGCCCTGGGGGCCGAGGTCACCCTGGTGGCGCCGACGACGCTCCTGCCCCCGTCCCTGGAGGGATGGCCGGTCACCTCGGTCACCCAGCATCTCGACGATGTGCTGCCCAAGGCGGATGTGGTGTCGCTGCTCCGGGTGCAGTCGGAACGGGGGAGCGGCGAGTTCGTTCCCACCCTTCGCGAGTACACCGCCGACTACGGCCTCACGGCGCGCCGGGCCACGATGCTGCAGCCGGGAGCGTTCATCCTCCACCCCGGGCCCATCGTCCGGGGGGTGGAGATCGCCTCGGAGGTGGCCGAGCTCCCGGCCGCCCTGATCACCGATCAGGTGAGCAACGGCGTGGCCGTCCGCATGGCCGTCCTGTTCCTGCTCCTCGGGCAGGGCACGCTGGGTGGGGCACACCGTGGGTGACCGGGGCGAGTCCGTTACGGGCGCCGGACCCACGCTGGTCATCCGGGGCGGGACCGTGGTCGATCAGAGCGGCGAACGCCGGGCGGACGTGCTCATCGCCGAGGGCCGGGTCGCCGCCGTCGAGAGCCGGATCGCCCGCCCGCGGGGGGCCGTGGTCCTCGAGGCCGACGGTTGCGTCGTCGCCCCGGGGCTGGTCGACCTGCACACCCACCTCCGCGAGCCGGGCCGGGAGGAATCGGAGACCATCGAGACCGGCACCCGGGCTGCGTCCTTGGGTGGGTTCACGGCGGTCGTGGCCATGCCCAATACCGAACCGGCCCTCGACTCGGCGGAGGCCGTCCGCAACGTGCAGGAGCTGGCTGTCGGGGCCTCCGCCCACGTGGCGGTGGCCGGGGCCATCACCGTCGGCCGCGCCGGGGAGCGACTGGCGCCCATGTCCGAGCTGGCCGCCCTGGGGGTCCGGCTCTTCACCGACGACGGTGCCGGCGTGCAGTCCGCCGGGCTGATGCGGCGGGCGCTCGACTATGCCACCGGCCTGGGCGTGACTCTGGCCCAACACTGCGAGGACAGAACGTTGGCCGGCGACGGGGCCATGCACGAAGGCGCCTGGTCGAGCCGGCTGGGGATCCCCGGCATGCCCGCCGCCGCCGAGGAGGTCATGGTGGCCCGGGACATCGCCCTCGTACGGGCCCTGGGCGCCCGCATGCACTTCCTCCACCTCTCGACGACGGGGTCGGTCGATCTCGTGCGACGGGCCAAGTCGGAGGGCCTGGCGGTCACGGCCGAAGCTGCGCCCCACCACTTCTCACTCACAGACGGTCGCACGGCGGACTACGACCCCGTGTTCAAGGTCAACCCCCCGTTGCGGCCCCAGGCCGACGTCGACGCGCTCAAGGCCGGCCTGGCCGACGGGACCATCGATGCGATCGCCACCGACCACGCCCCGCACGCCCCCGAGCTCAAGGACCTGCCGTTCGACCAGGCCCCGCCCGGCATGCTGGGCCTGCAGACGGCGCTGTCGCTGGCCATCAGCGAGCTCGACCTGCCCGTGGCACGGATCCTGGCCCTGCTGAGCTGGCAACCCGCCTCGATCTGCGGCCTCGATCCCGTGCACGGCGGCGATCAGGGTGGAGCCATCGTCCCGGGCGCCGCCGGCAACATCTGCGTGATCGATCCCACCGCCACCTGGACGGTGGAGGCCTCGATGCTGGCCAGCCGGAGCCGCAACAGCCCCTACGACGGGCGGAAACTGACCGGCCGGGTCCGCCACACGGTATTCCGCGGGGAGCCGGTGGTCATTGACGCCGAGGCCCAACGGTGACGAGGCGAAGAGGGGATGCCCCGCGGGACCAGGCCCTCCTGGTCCTGGCCGACGGGACCAGCTTCGAAGGCGAGGCCGTCGGAGCGGTTCCGGACGACGGGATCGCCACCGGCGAAGCGGTCTTCAACACCGTTCTCTCCGGCTACCAGGAGGTGATCACCGACCCCTCCTATGCCGGGCAGGTCATCGCCTTCACCGCTCCCCACATCGGCAACTACGGGGTCAACCCCACCGATGACGAGGCAGCCAGGCCCCACTGCCGCGGGCTCATCGTCCGGGACCTCACCGATCGGCCCAGCAGCTGGCGATCGACGGGGTCGCTCGAGGAGTTCCTGGTCCACTACTCGGTACCGGGGATCGCCGGCATCGACACCCGCCGCCTGACCCGGCACCTGCGCGAGGTCGGCGCCATGCCCTGTGCCTTCGGAACGGCGGCCGGCCCGGAGCTGAGGGCGGCCGCGGCCGGCGCCAGGGCCACGGATGGCCAGGATCTGGTGTCGGCGGTGACCACCGCCACGGCCTACTCCCGGGGGAGTGGGCCGTGGCGGGTGGTGGCCTACGACTTCGGCATCAAAGAGGCCATGCTCCGCCAGTTGGGCGAGCTGGCCACGCTCACGGTGGTGCCGGCCTCGACCCCGGCCGACGAGGTCCTCGGGATGGAGCCCGATGGCATCTTCCTGTCCAACGGGCCAGGGGACCCCGCCGCCCTGCCCGGCATCGTCGGCGAGATCCGCACGTTGGCCGAGGACGGCACCGTGCCGGTGTTCGGGATCTGCCTCGGCCATCAACTCCTGGCCACCGCTCTCGGGGCGACCACCTACAAGCTCCCGTTTGGGCACCACGGAGGCAACCATCCGGTGCGGCGGCTGTCCACCGGCCAGGTCGAGATCACGTCGCAGAACCATAATTATGCAGTAGCCGAGGGCTCACTGGCCGCAGCGGAGATCACCCACGTCAATCTCAACGACGGCGTCATCGAGGGAATGCGAAGTCGGGGGACCCCGGCGTTCAGCGTCCAGTATCACCCCGAGGCCGGCCCCGGTCCGCACGACGCCCGGTACCTGTTCGAAGAGTTCCGGCGCCTGATGGACGCCATGGGCGCCTCCCCGGGCCGGGTCGGGTCGAACGGGTCGAACGGGAAGGCGAGCTGATGCCCAGACGGAGCGACATCGAGTCGATCCTGGTCATCGGGTCCGGCCCCATTGTCATCGGGCAGGCCTGCGAGTTCGACTACTCCGGCACCCAGGCCTGCCGCGTGCTCGCCGAGGAGAAGTTCCGGGTCGTGTTGGCCAACTCCAACCCGGCGACCATCATGACCGACCCGTCGATGGCCGACCGAACCTACGTGGAGCCGCTCGACCCGGACGTGCTCACCGCCATCATCGAACGCGAGCGGCCCGATGCCCTGCTGCCCACCCTGGGTGGGCAGACCGCCCTCAACCTCACCATGGCCCTGGTCGACCGGGGCGTGCTCGACGCCCACGGGGTGGAGGTCATCGGGGCCAACGCCGAGGCTATCGCCACCGCCGAGGACCGTGAGCGCTTCAAGGCCGCCATGGAAGAGATCGGGCTGGCCGTACCGGCGTCGGGATTCGCCCATTCGCTGGATGAGGCTCTGGCCATCGGCGAATCGATCGGCTTCCCCATCATGGTTCGACCGAGCTACATCCTGGGGGGCGCCGGCACCGGCATTGCCGCCACCCGTGAGCAGCTGACCCGCTTGGCCGCCGAGGGCCTGGACGCCTCGCCGATCAGCGAGGTGCTCATCGAGCAGTCGATCGCCGGGCAGAAGGAGTTCGAGCTGGAGGTGATGCGGGACAACGCCGACAACTGCGTGGTCATCTGCTCCATCGAGAACTTCGACCCGATGGGCGTGCACACCGGTGACTCGATTACGGTGGCTCCCGCCCAGACGCTGACTGATGTCGAGTACCAGGCCATGAGGGATGCGGCCTTCGCCTGCATCCGTCGGGTCGGTGTGGAGACCGGGGGGTCGAACGTGCAATTCGCCGTCGACCCGTCCGACGGGCGCCAGGTGGTCATCGAGATGAACCCGCGGGTGTCCCGATCGTCGGCACTGGCCTCCAAGGCGACCGGCTTTCCCATTGCCAAGATCGCCGCCCGGCTGGCCGTGGGCTATCGGTTGGATGAGATCACCAACGACATCACCGGCGTGACCCCGGCGTCCTTCGAGCCCACCATCGACTATGTGGTGACCAAGATTCCCCGCTGGGCATTCGAGAAGCTGCCCGGCGCCACCGATGAGCTGGGTACCCGCATGCAATCGGTGGGGGAGGTGATGGGCATCGGCCGGACGTTCCCGGAATCCCTGCAGAAGGCCATCCGATCGCTGGAGCAGGGCCGCGGCGGCCTCAACGCCGATCCGGCGGAGACCGCGCTCGACCCCTTGTCCACGGACCAGCTCACACTGAGTGTGGCCACCGCCACCCCCGAGCGCGTGTTCCAGCTCGAGACCCTGCTCCGCCGCGGCGTCTCCGTCGACGAGCTGGCCTCCCGCACCGGCATCGATCCCTGGTTCCTCTCCGCCATGGCCGAAGTGACCGATGCCCGCATGGCCCTCGACCTCCAGGTGACTCTGGGCGTCACCGTGGCCGATGTGGACCGGCGGGGATGGCGGCGGCTCCGGCGGCTGGGCTTCTCGGACCCCCAGCTGGCCTACCTGTTCGGCGATCCCGTCACGGCCGCTGATATCCGGGCGGCCCGCACCGCACTCGGTGTGGATGTGACGTTCAAGACGGTGGACACCTGCGGGGCGGAGTTCGAGGCGCACACCCCGTACCACTACTCGACCACCGAGGACGAGGACGAAGTGAGGACTTCGGACCGTCCGAGGGTGATCATCCTCGGATCGGGACCGAATCGGATCGGCCAGGGCATCGAGTTCGACTACTGCTGCGTCCACGCCTCCTTCGCCCTGCGAGCGGCCGGATACGAGACGGTCATGGTCAACTGCAATCCCGAGACCGTCTCCACCGACTACGACACCTCGGACCGGCTCTACTTCGAACCGCTCACCCCCGAGGACGTGGCCGGCGTGCTCGATGCGGAACGGGCGGCGTCCGTGGAAGGAGGCCGGCTGGTCGGCGTCATCGTCTCCCTGGGCGGACAGACCCCTCTCAAACTGGCGGCGACCATCCCCGCCGACCTGGTGCTCGGCACGGCTCCTTCGTCCATCGATCTGGCCGAGGACCGAGAGCGCTGGAACGAGCTGTGCTCACGGTTGGGGATTCCACAGCCGCCCGGGGGCACGGCCACCACGCCGGCCGAAGCCGTGGCGGTGGCGTCGTCGATCGGCTATCCGGTGCTGGTACGCCCGTCCTACGTCCTCGGCGGCCGGGCCATGGAGATCGTCTACGACGACGAGCGGCTGTCCGCCGCCGTCGAGGCCATGTCCGGCGTCGGCGGTTCGCTCGGCCGGGAGGGAGGTGTGACCGCCGATCGACCGGTGCTGGTGGACCGCTTCCTCGAGGACGCGGTGGAAGTGGATGTGGACGCCGTGCGCGATACCACCGGCGACGTGGTCGTCTGCGGAGTCATGGAACACGTGGAGGAGGCCGGTGTCCACTCCGGGGACTCGGCCTGCGCCCTCCCTCCGCAGACCCTTTCGTCGTCGGTGATCGCCGATCTCGAGCGCTACGTCCGGATCATCGCCGAGGCCCTGGAGGTCTGCGGGCTGATCAACGTGCAGTTCGCCGTGAAGGACGACCACGCCTACGTCTTGGAAGCCAATCCGCGGGCCAGTCGGACTGTTCCCTTTGTGGCCAAGGCCACGGGAGTACCGGTGGCCATGGTGGCTGCCCGGGTGATGGTCGGCGCCACCCTCGCCCAATTGCGGGAGGAGGGACTGCTGTGCGAGCCGGTCACCGGCCATGTCTCCGTCAAGGAAGCGGTGCTCCCGTTCAACCGGTTCCCCGGGGTGGACACCCTCCTGGGACCGGAGATGCGATCGACCGGCGAGGTCATGGGCATCGACGCCACCTTCGGTCTGGCCTTCGCCAAGAGCCAGATCGCGGCGGGAAACCGCCTGCCCGCCAGCGGGACGGTGTTCCTGTCGTTGGCCGACCGGGACAAGGCGACCGGACTGGATGCCGCACGCCAGTTCGCCTCCTTGGGCTTCGAGTTTGCCGCCACCTCGGGAACCGCGGCCATGTTGGAGGCCGAGGGCATCGACGTGTCCACGGTGGTGGCGAAGGTGGGCGATTCACAGCCAGGAGTGGTCGACGCCGTCGATCTCATCGCCGGGGGGAAGGTGCAACTGGTGGTCAACACGCCGCGGGGACGGGGCCCCCGCGCCGACGGGCTCCATATCCGGGCCACCGCCCTGGCCCATCAGGTGCCGTGCCTGACCACGGTGGCGGCTGCCAAGGCTGCGGCTGCGGGCATGGCCGATTGGGCCCGCCACCCGCTGGCGGTCCGATCGCTGCAGGAGTACCACCAAGGATCGACGGGAGCACCGACGGCGGTGAGCCGGTGACCGCGGCATCGTCCGACAGTGGGGCCGTCGAACGGGTACGCCGCGCCTGGCGGGCAGTGTCGGCCGGGGATGTCGACCTCACGGCGCCGGTCGGGTCGATCGAGTTGCCCAATCCGGTGATGACCGCATCGGGCACGGCCGGGCACGCCGATGAGCTCCTGGCCTACTTCCCGCTGGATGAGTTGGGGGCGGTGGTGGTCAAGTCCCTCTCCGTCGAGCCGTGGGCCGGCAACGCCGCGCCCCGCGTCCACCAGACGGCGTCGGGCATGCTCAACAGTGTGGGGCTGCAGGGACCCGGGCTCAAGGCGTGGATCGACGAGGACCTGCCCCGGCTCAACGCCGCCGGCGCACGGATCGTGGTCAGCATCTGGGGCCAGCGGGTCGAGGATTTCGCACGGGCCGCCGCCTTGGTGGCGGAGGTCCCCGGGTTGCTGGCCCTCGAGGTCAATGTGAGCTGTCCCAATATCGACGACCGCCGTCGGATGTTCGCCCATTCGCCGTCCGCCACCGCCGAGGTGATGGCCGCGGTCGGCGAGCGATGTCCCGGCCTGCCGCGATGGGCCAAATTGAGCCCGACAGTGGCCGACCTCGCCGAGATCGCCGGGGCCGCCCTCGGCGCCGGCGCCGAGGGGGTGACCCTGGTCAACACCGTGCTGGGGATGGCCATCGACGTCGAAAGGCGGCGACCCGCGCTCGGGTCCGGCCCGGCCGGGGGAGGGCTGTCCGGGCCGGCCATCCACCCCGTCGCCGTCCGCGCCGTGTTCGACGTCCGGGCCGCCCATCCGGACGCTGCCATCATCGGCGTCGGGGGGGTGATGCGCGGCGTGGACGCCGTGGAGCTCATGATGGCCGGGGCGCAAGCCGTTCAGGTGGGTACGGCGACCTTCCGCGACCCGCGGGCACCGATCCGGATCCTCCGCGAGCTGGAGGCCTGGTGTTCCCGCCACGGGGTGCGCACCATGGGTGAACTGACGGGAGCCGCTCATGGATGACTTCGGGACCGGCGGAGGATTCAGCGCCCGGGTGGCCGCGGCGGTGGCCGGATCGGGGCCGTTGTGTGCCGGCATCGATCCTTCCGCGGCGCTGCTCGAGCAGTGGGGGCTGACCGACGATGCGCGGGGGGTCCGCTCGTTCGGGATGCGGTGCGTGGAGGCGTTCGCCGGCGTCGTCCCCGTGGTCAAGCCCCAGGTGGCCTTCTTCGAGCGGTGCGGGTCGGCCGGAATGGCGGCCCTCGAGTCCGTGCTGGAGTCGGCCCGGGCGGCCGGCCTCATCGTCATCGCCGATGCCAAGCGGGCTGACATCGACACCACCATGGAGGCGTACGCATCGGCGTGGTTGGACCCGCGGAGCCCGTTCTGTGCGGATGCGGTCACGGCGGTGCCGTACCTGGGACTGGGCGCCCTGCAACCGATGTTCGACCTGGCCGGGGCCCACGGTCGGGGGGTCATGGTCGTGGCCCGGAGCTCCAACCCCGAGGGTCGGGCACTGCAACAGGCCGTGACCGCCTCCGGAAGTGGGCCGTCGGTCGAGGACATGGTGCTCCACGAGATCGCCGCGCTCAATCACGGCGGTGCTCTTCCTGCCGGCACCGTGGGGGCCGTCGTCGGCGCCACCCTGCAGCCGTCGCAGTTCCGCCTCGCCGAACTGGGCGGCACGATCTTGGCCCCGGGGGTCGGTGCACAGGGCGCTACGGCTCACGAAGTAGCTGCGCTGTTCGCCGGGTGCCCGCCCGGAATGGTGCTGGCGAGTGTGTCCCGCTCGGTCCTATGCGCCGGCCCCACCGTGACCGCCCTGACCGCCGCGGCCACGAAGGCTCTTGAGGAGATGGCGGGAGCGCTCGCCTGACAGCTCGCAGGCGGCCCGGGCGAGGAACGGCCTCGGTTCTCCTCCTCGGGCGGACCGTCCGACCGGAGGCTTTTGGCGGGGGATGCCTCCAGGCGTCAGACCGATCCGCCACCTGGATTAGTTCCTGATCGTGACGCTGTGCCCCCTGCTGTACCTGGTGTTACCCGTTTCGTCGGTGGCCCGGCTCTGCAATGTATAGGTGCCGTTGGAGACGCTCTTGGAGTTCCAGACGAGGATGAAGCCGGCGAGGGTAGCCGTGGCCCTGCCGATCACCGACTTGTTGTACCTGCCACCGGTCAATACGAACTGCACGTTTCTGATCGCGATGTTGTCTGAGACTTTGGCGTCAAGGACGACGCTCGTCCCCATCAGGACATTCCCGGCCGAGGGGATGACCACCGCGGTAGTCAGCCTGGTCGTCAGCGGGGTGTTGTCCACCGTGCTAACCGGGAGTTGGAGCGCCTGGGACAACACTCCTTCGAGGTACTCGGCATAAGGAGCGGGTAACTGTTCAGGTGGGAACCGGAAGCCAAGCCTGACCATCGAACAGCCGACG